>JBKDUV010000254.1:0-2797 GCA_046339335.1 Planctomycetia bacterium
CGAGCACTCCGCGCCCAGCTGCGCGAGCCCGTCCTGCGGCGGCCGGCGGACGGCCCGCGGCTCGCTCGAGCTGCACATGCCCGAGGTGAAGATCGACCTCGACCGGGACGGCCGCGTGGCGGGGGCCCACGTCGTGGAGAACACCGAGAGCCACCGGATCATCGAAGAATTCATGCTCGCGGCCAACGAGGCGGTCGCCACCGGGCTCGCCGCCGCGGGGGCCGGATTCCTGCGCCGCATCCACCCGCAGCCAGACCCGCGGAAGCTCCGCCAGCTCACGGAGTTCGTCCACGAACTCGGCTTCGACGTCGAGTCGCTCGAGAGCCGGTTCGAGCTCCAGCGGTTGCTCGACGCGGCCCGCGGCCGTCCCGAGGAACATGCCGTCCACTACGCCGTGCTCCGCAGCCTGACGCGGGCGGCGTACGGACCGCAGGAAGACGGCCACTACGCCCTGGCAAGCGACTGCTACTGCCATTTCACGTCGCCGATCCGGCGGTATCCGGACCTCGTGGTCCATCGGGCGCTGGCGGCGGTCGCCGCCGGCCGCCGGCCGCCGCAGGACGGGCTCGCGCAGCTGGGCGCGGAGTGCTCGGACCTCGAGCGTCGGGCGGAGGCGGCGGAGCGCGAACTCGTGAAGCTCAAGCTGCTGCACTTCCTCTCCGCACGGATCGGCACGGAGATGGACGCGGTGGTAACCGGCGTGGAGGCGTTCGGACTGTTCGTGCAGGGGCTGGGCATTCCTGCCGAGGGCCTCGTGCCGCTGGAGTCCCTGCCCGACGACTTCTATCGCTTCGACCGGGCGGCGCACACGCTTTCCGGGCGGCGGCCCGGCTGTTCGTTCCGCCTCGGCGACCGGGTGCGCGTGGCCGTGGCCCGCGTGGACATCGACCGGCGCGAACTCGATTTCCGGCTCATCGGCCCCGGCCGGCCCGCTGCCTCCGGCCGCACGCGGCGGCCGGGCAAAGGGCCACATTCGGGCAAAGGCCGTGACCGGAGCAAACGCGGACGTTCGTCGTGGTGATGCTCCGGCCGTCGCTACAATGCCCGCTCGCGGCGGCCGCAGGCGGCCGGTTGCACGCCCCCCAGGATGCCTGTCGATGACGGAATCTTCCTCGTTCCGGACGCCGCTCGCCGGCTGGCACGAATCCCACGGCGGCCGGATGGTCGAGTTCGCCGGCTGGCAGATGCCGGTGCAGTACGCCTCGATCGTCGAGGAGCACGTCGCGACCCGCACCGCCGCCGGGATGTTCGATGTCTCGCACATGGGACGCCTGGCGGTGTCCGGGCCGCAGGCCCACTACTGGCTAGAATCCCTGCTCACCCGACGCGTGGCCGACATGGACGTGGGCCGCGTTCGCTATACGCTCGTGACCTGCGCCGACGAACCGTCCGCCATCCTCGACGACGCCCTCATCTGTCGCGAGGCGGATGCCGCCGCCGGCGGTCCGCGGTTCTCGCTCGTCGTCAACGCGAGCAACCGGGAGCGGGTCGTGGCCTGGCTGCATGGCCGGCTCCCGGCCGCAGGCGTGCAGCTCGTCGATCGGACGCTTGAGACCGCGATGATCGCAGTTCAGGGGCCAAAGGCGATCGACATCGTCTGCGGGCAGTGCACCGCCGCCGACGCGGCCCGGATCCGGACGCTGCGCACCTACACCGCGACCCCGGCCGCCGTCGCCGGTGCCGCCGCCCTCGTGGGCCGCACCGGCTACACCGGCGAGGACGGTGTCGAGATCGTCGTCGCAGCCGCCGACGCGGTCCGCGTCTGGGAGGCGGTCCACGCCGCCGGCGCACCGCATGGCCTGCGGGCCTGCGGCCTCGGCGCCAGAGATACGCTCCGCCTCGAGGCGGGCATGCCGCTGTACGGCCACGAACTCCTCCCCGACAGCGATCCGTTCGCGATCGGGCTCGACCTGGCGGTGCAGATGACGCATGCCGACGGCAGCCCGCGGGCATTCCCCGGAGCGTCCCGGTTCCGCCGCCTCCGGGAGGCGGCCGCAGGCCGGGTGCGGGTCGGACTGGTCTGCGCAGTCAAGCGGCCCGCCCGCGAAGGGGCGATGGTCCTGCGTGACGGTGTCGAGGTCGGCCGAGTCACGAGCGGCAGCTACTGCCCCACGCTCGGCGCGGCGGCCTCGATGGCCCTGGTCGACAGGGAAGCGGCGCTCCCCGGCACCGCGGTCGACGTCCTGATCCGCGACGCCGTCCAGCCGGCCCGCGTCGTACCCCTCCCGTTCTACCTTCGGCCCCGTGGCTGAGCCATGGTCCACCTCTGCGGCCACATCGGCTATCCTGCCTCGGCCGGCAGATGCTCCGGCCCGACGTAACCGATCACCACACCAGCGACAGCGGAGGCAGCGATGGCGGCCGAGATGAGATTTGCAAAGACCCACGAGTGGATCCGGCCCGAGGCGGATGGCCTGGCTACGGTCGGCATTTCCGCCCATGCGGTCGAGGCCCTCACCGATCTTGTGTTCATGCAACTGCCAGCCGTCGGCAGGCGGGTCAAGGCCGGGGAGTCGATCGGTGAGATCGAGAGCGTGAAGGCGGTCAGCGACCTCTACGCGCCCGTCTCCGGCGAGGTGGTGGAGGTCAATTCGGCGCTGCCCGATGCGCTCGACACGCTGGGAAAGGACCCCTACGGTGCAGGCTGGATCGCGAAGATTCGCCCTGCTGACCCGGCGGAGATGGCGGGTCTTCTCGATCGCACCGCCTACGAGTCTCTCGTGGCGGGTGGAGGCAGTGCGCATTGATGAGCCGGGATTCAGCACCGCGCCGGTGGGCACGCCGCGCCCCTCCGGCC
>JBKDUV010000255.1:0-15108 GCA_046339335.1 Planctomycetia bacterium
CGGATGTCAGCGGCAGCCGCAGGCCGTGACCGTTTCGCTGCCGGGCGAGTTTTTCGGCCAGCGGCACCGACGTCAGCGCCGAGAGCTTGAAAAAGTTCAGGTCGCCCGGAATGGCTGCCAGCGCGGCGGCCGCCTCGGGGCCCAGCGAGGTGACGCTATGCAGGAAGACCTGGCCCTTGTAATTCTTCAGCGCCCGAGCCGAGGCTTCCGACAGCGTTGCTGAAACCACCCTTATATGCGGCCCTCCGGATGCAACGAGCTTCTCGATCAGGGCCGGGGAATCGGGCGCGGAAACGCCCTCCAGCCGCACCTGTCCCTGGCTCAGAATCTCGGCCACCTCCGGGGAGAACAGGCCGAACCCCCCGAACCGGAACAGCGCCCGCGACCCGGCGAGGGATCGTGCACCTTCGGGGGAGAGCATGGGGTTGGCCGGCAGATGGATCGTGCCCTGCCCTTCCGCAAGACCGGCGGCGGCGCGGGGGCTGAGCGTTCGCAGGCAAGGCAGGGTGCGGTCGGCACGGGCCGAAAATTTCCGGGCCAAGGGCTCGGAATCGAGGACCCTTGAGGACCGGGGCTTCGATGTGCGCGTTTCCGGCGGCCAGGGCCTCCGCCGCAGCGTCGCCGATCGACTCCACGGCCCCGAACACGAGCAACTTCTGGCCGCCCAGCGTTGTCGCTAGCCGTGCCGACTCGAGCCGCTTGAGACGGGGCAGGCAGAGGCTCCCCTTGAATTCGCTCAAGGCATCGGCCACGTCCGGCAGTATCTCGGTCAGGCCGATATGGAGGAAGTCGGCGAATCGATTCGCGGTCAGCGAATAGCCCTCATTCTGCGCGAGAAGCAGCCTTTCCGCGCCCACCGAGTCGTCCGCAAGGTCAAGGAGTTTCAGATTCATCGTGCTGGTGATGTTCCGCAGGGGATTCCTCCTTTTGTCACGCGAAAAGAACCGGTCGCCGTGGCTCATCAGCAGTTCGATCTCGTACGCCGTCGCGCCGGCGGCCTCCAGTGCCGACTGGACCACGTCGTCGTCCCCCGTGGCCGGAAACCGCGGCTTCGCCTCCTGCTCGCGGACGAGCTGCTTTGCCTGCTCGACCGTGAGCGTGGCGGCCGTCAGCAGATCACCACCGCCGGCCGTTGCCGGTGGCTCGGCTGCCAGAGCGGGCCCGACGACGGCCGCGAGGCAGGTCACCAGCACCGGGACCAGAAGCGGCACCCGGACCGGAACGAGCCGGCCCATGCCCCCGCGCACGATCACGTCGCTGCACCTGCCGCCTGCCACACCTCCACGTCGGGCACACCGTACGCACCACAGATTTGGCACTGGCGCTTTCGCACGGATCGGCCGACCGGATGCAGCCCTGCAGCCCCGGCCCGTCAGCGGCCGACCGTGCGGGCGATCTCGGGAGCGAAGTAGGTGAGGATCCCGTCGGCCCCGGCCCGTTTCATCACCAGCACGCTCTCCAGCGCGGCCTGCGGCCCGTCGAGCCAGCCGTTGGCTGCCGCCGCCCGGATCATCGCATACTCGCCGCTCACCTGGTAGGCGAATGTCGGCGCGCCGAACGTCGTCTTGACGCGGTGGATGATGTCGAGCGCCGTGCCGGCCGGCTTCACCATCACCATGTCGGCACCCTCGGCGAGGTCGAGGGCCACCTCACGCAGGGCCTCGTCGCCGTTGGCCGGATCCATCTGGTAGGTCTTTTTGTCGCCTAGCCCGCGCGACACGGCCGTGCCCAACGCCTTCCGGCTGCCGACCGCGTCGCGGAACGGACCGTAGAAGGCGGAGGCGTACTTGGCCGCGTAGGACAGGATGCACGTCCCCTCGTGTCCGGCGGCATCGAGGTGTTCGCGAATCGCCCCCACCCGGCCATCCATCATGTCGGACGGGGCGACGACGTCGGCGCCCGCCTCCGCGAGCACCACGGCCTGCCGGACGAGGACCGCGACCGTTTCGTCGTTGAGGATTTTTCCGTCCACGAGCAGGCCGTCGTGGCCATGGGTGGTGTAGGGATCGAGGGCCACGTCGCAGATGACGCCGACCGAATCGCCCAGTTCCCGCTTCACCGCGCGGACCGCCCGGCAGACGAGGTTGTCGGGCTCGAGGGCCTGCCGGCCGTCGTCCGTCTTCAGGGCCGGCTCGGTGACGGGAAACAGGGCGATTGCCGGGATGCCGAGCCGGCCGGCTTCGGCGGCGGCCCGCACCAGGCCCTCGATCGAGAGCCGCTCAACCCCCGGCATGCTCGGCACGGCGACCGGCTCGAGGTGGTCGTGAACGAACAGCGGCCAGACGAGGTCGGCGGCGGAGAGGCTCGTCTCGGCCACGGCCCGGCGGAGCCAGGCATGCTGCCGCAGCCGGCGCAGCCGCGTGTCGGGGAACCGGCCGGGAAACGCGGCCCGCGTCATGGCCCCCTCCGATCGACGACGACGGCCACGCCGATCGCCACTGGCGGCGCGGCCGGCGATCCCACGAGCGCCGCCACGGCGCAGGCCTCGTCGGTCTCCCAGACGCTCACCCGGCGGGCGACGACGCCGAGCCCGGCGAGCACATGGGGCGCGACCACCTCGAGCAGGTAGCGGGCCATGTTCTCGGCGGTCGGGTTCCAGGGCATGACGAAATACCGGGTCGGCTCGCAGGCCTGCACGGCGGCCAGCGCCGATGCGTCCTGCTCGAAGACGAGGAACGAGTGGTCCCAATGCTCGTCGAGCCAGCCGAGCATCCGCTTCTTGATGAGCGAGAAGTCGACAACGCGGCCGACGTCGTCGACCGCCGCGCCGCCCCCCTCGGCCTCGACCTCGATGTCCACCCGGTAGTTGTGCCCGTGGAGGAAGGCGCAGCGGCCCTCGTGGCCGTGGAGCCTGTGCCCGGCACAGAACGACAACTGGCGGATCAGGGACAGCCGCGTGCCGGACGCTTCGGGCATCCACAGGCTCCTATTGACCGATGAAAAGCAGATTCATGAGCAGCAGCGACAAATCCCCGTCGCGATGCGACGGCAGACGATGAGTGGTTTATTCATGCCTCACGAGACGGCGACCGGCCGGGCGGGGCGAGCGGCGGGTGACGCCGCGGGCAGGGTCTCGACGCGGATCGGTTCGATGTCGAACTTCGGGTTCTGCCCGAGGAACCGGCAGGGGTTGTTGTGAAACACCTCGATCGCCTCCTGCAGCGAGTGCCCGCGGCGTCGGTACTCGAGGATGCACTCCTGGAGCGTGAACGGGTCGCTCGGCCCCCAGTCGGCCGACGAGTTGACGAGGATCCGCTCGGTGCCGTACTTCTCCAGCATGTCCACGGCCCGCTTCGGCGAGCACTTCGTGATCGGATAGAGGGTGAAGCCGACCCAGTAGCCGGCATCGAGGCAGGGCTTGATCGTCTGCTCCTCGACGTGGTCGATCCAGATCCGCTGCCGGTCGACGTTCATTCCGGCGAGCACCTCCAGCACCCGCTTCGTGCCGTGGGCCTTGTCGGCGAGATGCGGCGTGTGGATGAGCACGAGCTGGCCGTGCTTCATCGCGATGTCGACATGGGCCTCGAGCGACTCGCACTCGTTCCGCGTCGACTTGTGGAGGCCCGTCTCGCCGACGCCGAGCACGGTCGGCTTGGCGAAGAACTCGGGGAAGTGCCCGAGCACCTCCCGGGTCAGCAACGGGTTCTCGGCCTCCTTGGGATTCACCGCCACCCAGCAGAAGTGGCGGATGCCGTACTGGGCGGCCCGCGTCGGCTCGAACTCGCTGATCTGCCGGAAGTAGTCGATGAACGTCTCCGGGTAGCGCCGGTCGAAGCCGGCCCAGAAGGCGGGCTCGGCGACCGCGACCACGCCGCTCATCGCCATCCGCTCGTAGTCCTGCGCCGTGCGGGCGATGGCGTGGTAATGGGGCTGGATGATCTGCATGGCTGCGGCTCCGCGGGCTCAGACGGTGGCGAAAAGTTCGAGCAGGGCGACCGTCCGCTCCCGGTCCGTCCGCAGCTCGGCGAGAATTTCGAGCGCCCGCCGCAGGGCCGCCATGCGGGCGTCGTGCCGGCCGTTTCCACCGGCCGCGGCGGCACGCGTGAGGGCGGCGTCATGCCGGTCGAGCAGGGCCGCGATTTCCAGGAGCTGGTGACGGGCCTCGAGGAAATACGTGTCCACGACTTGGGCGGGGGTGAGCATGAGGCCGTTCGCTCTGGAGAGGAACCCGTCGGTCCGGAGAGGATTGGGAACGCCGCTTGATACTATAGTCCCATAACGAACGCCTGTCTCGCGCCGGCAGGGGGGTCCTGGTTTCGGGAAATCCCCGGCTGCCGCGGACAGGGAAGGCTCATCGTCACTCGGGCGACCAACGCATGCTTCTCGTCACCGGCGGCGCCGGGTTCATCGGCTCGAACTTCGTCACCGACTGGCTCGCGGAAAGCGACGAGCCGGTCGTAAACCTCGACCTGCTCACCTACGCCGGCAACCTGCAGAACCTGGCCGCGGTCGCGGCCGACCCGCGGCACCGCTTCGTCCGCGGCGACATCCGCGATGCTGAACTCGTCGCCCGGCTCCTCGCCGAAGCCGACGTGCGGGCGATCGTCCACTTCGCCGCCGAAAGCCACGTGGACCGTTCGATTCACGGCCCGGGGGAGTTCATCGCCACGAACGTGGTCGGCACGTTCCGGCTCCTGGAAGCGGCCCGGGCACACTGGTCGAGCCTGCCCGCCGAACGCCGCGACGCCTTCCGCTTCCTGCACGTCTCGACCGACGAGGTCTACGGCTCCCTCTCCCCGACCGACCCGCCGTTCGCCGAGACCAACGCCTACCAGCCCAACAGCCCCTACTCCGCCAGCAAGGCCGCGTCTGATCACCTCGTGCGCAGTTATCACCACACCTACGGCCTGCCGGTGGTGACGACCAACTGCTCCAACAACTACGGCCCGCGGCAGTTCCCCGAGAAGCTCATCCCGCTCTGCATCCACAACGCGCTGGCTAGCAAGCCGCTGCCGATCTACGGCGATGGCCGCCAGGTGCGCGACTGGCTCTACGTCGCCGACCACTGTGCTGCGATCCGGCGGGCGCTGGCGGCCGGCCGGCCCGGCGAGGTCTACAACATCGGCGGCAACAGCGAGCAGGCGAACATCGACGTCGTCCGCCAACTGTGCGCGATTCTCGACCTCGAGAGTCCCCGGTCCGACGGCCTTTCCTACGCGACGCAGATCACGTACGTGAAGGACCGGCCGGGACACGACAGGCGCTACGCGATCGACGCCCGCAAGGTCGCCCGCGAGCTCGGCTGGACGCCGGCTGAGACGTTCGCCACCGGGATCGTACGGACCGTCCGCTGGTACCTCGACAACCAGGACTGGGTGGCGAACGTGACGAGCGGCGCCTACCGGGAGTGGATCGACCGGCAGTACGTGTCCTGAACGCGGCTGGCCGCAGCGGCGGCGATGTCCAGACGGGGCCGCGACGCAGGCCCCTCCCGCGGCCGATCAGGCCGACGGGATCTGACGTTGAGACGGCCGCATGCCGATGTATCCTGAACCGGGCCGGAAGTTTGTTGGCAGCGGAGAGCATCGTCGATGATCGCGGGGTTCTCTCCTGCCGCCGAGCAGGCCTGGAAGTTCGGCCAGGTTGCCCTGCTCGGCGTCGCCCTCGCGGCCCCGGTCGTCGCGGCCGATCCGACCCCGACCTACAACCGCGACATCCGGCCGATCCTCTCCGACAACTGCTTCGCCTGCCACGGCCCGGACGCCGGGAACCGGCAGGGCGATCTGCGGCTCGACGTCCGCGAGGACGCGATCGCGACCGGAGCCATCGTTCCCCGCGATCCGGGGAAGAGCCTTCTCATAACGCGGATCAACGCCGCCGACCCCGACGTGGTCATGCCGCCGCCGCGGTCCCACAAGCAACTTGACGCCCGGCAGAAGGAAACGCTCGCCCAGTGGATCGCGGCCGGTGCCGAGTACCAGAAGCACTGGGCCTACGAACCTCCGGTCAAGCCGCCGATCCCGCCCGGAGCCGACGCGATCGATCACCTCGTCGAAGCCCGCCTCGTCCAACTCGGCCTCCAGCCGGCCGGTGAGGCCGACCGGCGGACGCTGATCCGCCGGCTCTCCTTCGACCTCACCGGCCTGCCCGCCGAGCCTGCCGACGTCGACGGCTTCGTGCGCGACGCCGCCCCCGACGCCTACGAGCGGCTCGTGGACCGGCTGCTCGCCAGCCCGCACTACGGCGAACGGATGGCGATCGACTGGCTCGACGTCGTCCGCTTCGCCGACACGGTCGGCTACCACAGCGACAACCCGCGGCCGATCTGGCCGTACCGCGACTGGGTGATCCGGGCCTTCAACGACAACATGCCCTTCGACCGGTTCACGATCGAGCAGTTGGCGGGCGACCTGCTCCCCGAGGCGACGCAGGCGACACGGGTGGCCTCGGCCTTCAACCGGCTCCTGCTCACGACCGAGGAGGGGGGCGCCCAGGCCAAGGACTACGAGTCGCGAATGCTCACCGACCGGGTCCGGGCCGTGGGCACCGTCTGGCTCGGGCAGACGACCGGCTGCGCCGCCTGCCACGACCACAAGTTCGATCCGATCACGATGCACGACTTCTATTCGCTCGGTGCATTCTTCGCCGACATAAAGGAGCCGGCCATCGGCAAGCGGGGTGGAGGGATGCTCGTCCTCGAACCGGAGCAGCAGGCCCGGCTCGACGAACTTGACGCCGCACTGGCACAGAGCAAGGCGGCGTTCGACGCCATCGTGCCGGAACTCGACGCCGCCCAGCGGGTCTGGGAAGCGGAACTCCTCGCCGCGCCGGACCAGGCGGCTTCCGACAAGCCTGCACCTGACAAGCCTGCGACCGATAAAAAAGCCGCCGACAAAGAGGCGGCAATCCTGGCGATCCTGCGCAAGGAGCCCAACATACGCAGCAATGCCGAGCGCAAGCAGGTGACGACCCACTTCCGCGACACCGTGACGCTCCTGTTCGCGGCAGAACGGGCCGCTCTACCCCGGGCCGAGAAGACGCGGAATGACTTCGTCGCGACGCTGCCCCGCTGCCTCGTCACGGAACGCGTGAATCCTCAAACAGTGCGAATCCTGCCACGCGGCAATTGGATGGACGAGTCGGGCCCGGTCGTGTCACCGGCGTTTCCGGCCTACCTGCCCGCCCCGCGGATCGCGGGTCGGCAGCCGAACCGGCTCGACCTCGCCCGGTGGCTCGTCTCGGGAGAAAACCCGCTCACGGCGCGGGTCGTGATGAACAGGCTCTGGAAGCAGTTTTTCGGCACCGGACTCTCCCGGGTGCTCGACGACCTCGGCGCCCAGGGGGAAACACCCGCCAATCGCGAACTGCTCGACTGGCTGGCCTGCGAGTTCATGGAGTCGCAGTGGGACATGAAGCGGATGGTGCGGACCATCGTCACGAGCCGTACGTATCGGCGGTCGACGACGGCCCCCCCGTCCGCGGTCGCGGCCGATCCGGCGAACCGCGAGTTCGCCCGGCAGTCGCCGTTCCGCCTCGACGCGGAGTTCGTTCGCGATGTCGCCCTGGCGACGGCCGGGCTGCTCGTCCGCCGGATCGGCGGTCCGAGCGTGAAGCCGTACCAGCCGGACGGCTATTGGGAAAATCTCAACTTTCCCCCGCGCACCTACGTCACCGACAAGGGAGAAAACCAGTATCGCCGCGGCCTCTACACATGGTGGCAGCGGACGTTTCCCCACCCCGGCCTGCTCGCCTTCGACGCCCCGAGTCGGGAGGAATGCTGCGCGGAGCGCACGCGATCCAACATCCCGCAGCAGGCGCTGGTGCTCCTCAACGATTCGAGTTACGTCGAGGCCGCGCGGGTGTTCGCCGCGCGGATCCTGCGCGAGGGCACCGGAAGCCCCGAGGAACGGATCGCCTGGGCCTGGCGGCAGGCTCTGCAGCGGCTGCCGCGGGCCGAGGAACTGGAGACAATGCTCGCTCTCCAGCGCCGGCATCTTGCCGCCTACCAGTCCGATCCCAAGGCGGCGGCTGGACTGCTCGCCGCCGGTGCGTCGCGCCCCCCGGCCGACCTCGACAAGGCGGAGCTCGCCGCCTGGACCCACGTGGCCCGCGTCCTCTTGAACCTCCACGAGACCATCACGAGGCCCTGATCATGCACGCGTCAACAATCATGACGGACCGGTGGCCGCCTGTGGCGGTCGCCCGTCGGGCGTTTCTCGGTCGGTCCGCCCAGGGCCTCGGCGCGGTGGCCTTGGCGTCGCTCGCCGGCCCAGCGGCGTCGGCCGACCAGCCGGGGATCTACGCTCGGCCGCCGCTGCCGCAGCGGGTGAAGCGCGTGATCTGGCTCACCATGGCAGGCGGTCCTTCGCAGCTGGAGACCTTCGACCATAAACCGGAACTCGCCGCCAGGAACGGCCAGCCGATGCCCGAGAGCCTCACCAAGGGTCAGCAGCTCGCGCAGCTCCAGGGTGCGAAGCTCGTCTGCTTCGGGCCGCAGCACCCGTTCCGGCCGATGGGGCCCGACGGCACGATGATCTGCGAACTGTTTCCGCACATCGGCTCGGTGCTCGGCGATATCTGCCTGATCCGCTCGATGACGACCGAGGCGATCAACCACGATCCGGCCCACATGTTCATGAACACCGGCTCGCAGATCGCCGGCCGGCCGAGCATGGGGTCATGGGTGACCTATGGCCTCGGCAGCGCGGCCGACGATCTGCCCGGGTTCGTGGTGCTCACGTCGCTCGGCAAGGGAGGGCAGAACCAGCCGATCGCGGCCCGGCAGTGGTCGAGCGGCTTCCTGCCGAGCCGATTCCAGGGGGTTCAGTTGCGTGGCAAGGGAGATCCCGTCCTCTACCTCGCCAATCCCAGGGGCGTGAGCCGGGAGCGACAGGGAGAGGACATCGCGGCGATCAATAGGATCAATGCCGCCCACGACGCCCTCGTCGGCGATCCCGAGATCGCCACGCGGATCGCGCAGTACGAGATGGCCTTCGCGATGCAGGTCAGCGTGCCCGCGCTCATGGACACGGCGGATGAGGGACAGGCGACGCTCGATCTCTACGGCTGCCGCCCGGGGGACGGCTCGTTCGCCTCCAACTGCATGCTCGCCCGGCGGCTCGCGGAGCGCGGCGTGCGTTTCATCCAGCTCTACCACAAGGACTGGGACCATCACGGGGGCGTCAAGGATGGGGTGGCGTTCAAGGCCCAGGAAATCGACCGGGCCTGCATGGCGCTCGTCACCGACCTCAAGCGGCGCGGCCTGTTCGACAGCACGCTCATCGTCTGGGCGGGCGAGTTCGGCCGGACGCCGATGTCGCAGGGGGGCAACGGCCGCGACCATCACAACAAGGCGATGAGCGTCTGGCTGGCGGGGGGCGGCATCAAGGGGGGAGTGGTGTATGGCGCCAGCGACGAACTCGGCTATGCGGCCGTCGAAAACGTCTGCACCGTCCACGACCTTCACGCCACGATGCTGCACCTGCTCGGCATCCCGCACGAAGCCTTCAGCGTGAAGTTCCAGGGGCTCGACGCCCGGCTGACCGGCGTCGAGGAGGCCCACGTGCTGCACGACGTCCTCGCCTGAGTTCGCGGCACCGCCCCGCGCCAGCCACGTCGATTGCCGCTGCCGGGGCCGTTTCGATACGCTGAACGCATCCGGGGGTTCAGTCCTGCCGGCATCATCCACTTCCTCGTGCGCATGAAAATCGTCGTCATCGGCACCGGTGGCCAAGTGGGCCGAGAACTGCTCCGGGCGTTGCCACCGCTCGGGCGCATCGTCGCCTGCGACCTGCCGGACCTCGATCTGGAGCGGCCCGGCGCGGCGGACGACCTGATCCGCCGCGAGGCGCCGGATGCGATCGTCAACGCCGCGGCCTACACGGCAGTCGATCGGGCCGAAGCGGAGCCGGAGCGGGCCCTGCGGATTAACGCCACGGCCGTGGCCGAGCTCGCGACGGCGGCCCGGCGGCTGAACGCCCTGCTCGTTCACTACTCGACCGACTACGTCTTCGACGGCGGCAAGGACGGCTGGTACACCGAGGCCGACTCCCCCGCGCCGCTCGGCGTGTACGGGCGCACGAAACTCGAGGGGGAGCGGGCGGCGCTGGACGGCGGCGGCCGCCACTACGTGTTTCGCACGAGCTGGGTCTACGCCGCGCACGGGGCCAACTTCGTTCGCACGATCCTGCGGCTGGCCCGGGAACGGGACGCATTGCAGGTCGTGGACGACCAGATCGGTGCTCCGACCGGCGCCGCCCTGCTCGCCGACGTCACGGCCGACGTCATCGCCCGCTCCCGCGCGGCGGCGACCGCCGTTGCCCCGGGCCTCTATCACCTCGTGCCGCGGGGTGCCACCAGCTGGCACGGCTTTGCCAAATTCATCCTCGAGCAGGCCCGCTCCCGCGGCCTGCCGCTGCGGGTCCAGCCCGAGCAGGTGGAGCCGATCCCGACGTCCGCATACCCGACGGCCGCCCGCCGGCCCGCCAACTCCCGGCTGTGCACCGCCGCGCTCCGGGCCGCGCTCCGGAGCGATCTGCCCGCGTGGCAGGAGGGCGTGACCCCCGTCGTGGCCGCCTTGACGGCCGAACTTCTCCAGGCTGAGACAACCGACAAGGGAGCGAAAGATCGTGTCTGAACGCAAGGGCATCATCCTCGCCGGCGGCAGCGGCACGCGGCTCCATCCGGCCACGCTGGCCCTCTCCAAGCAGCTGCTGCCGGTCTACGACAAGCCGATGATCTACTATCCGCTCTGCACGCTCCTGCTGGCGGGCATCCGCGACATCCTCGTCATCTCCACGCCGCAGGACACGCCCCGCTTCCAGGAGCTGCTCGGCAGCGGCGAACGCTGGGGCGTGCGGTTCACCTACGCCGTGCAGCCCCGGCCCGAGGGGCTCGCCCAGGCGTTCATCATCGGCCGGGAGTTTCTCGGCGGCGGCCCGGCGGCCCTCGTCCTCGGAGACAACATCTTCTACGGCCACGAACTGGCGGACCGGCTTCAGGCGGCCTGCGGACAGACGACCGGGGCTATCTTCTTCGCCTATCCCGTGGCCGATCCGGAGCGGTACGGCGTCGTCGAGTTCGACGCCGCCGGCCGGGCCCGGTCGATCGAGGAGAAACCGCAGCAGCCACGCAGCCGCTACGCGGTGACGGGGCTCTACTTCTACGACCCGCAGGTGGTGGAGATCGCCGCCGCCCTGCGTCCCTCGCCGCGCGGCGAACTGGAGATCACCGACGTCAATCGTGTGTACCTCGAACGGGGCCAGCTCACCGTCCACACCCTCGGCCGCGGCGACGCCTGGCTCGACACCGGCACCCACGACAGTCTGCTCGACGCGGCGCAGTTCATCCAGACGCTCGAGCGACGGCAGGGCCTGCGCATCTGCTGCCCCGAGGAGATCGTCTGGCGGCAGGGTTGGATCGACTCCGCGCAGCTGGAGCAGCTCGCCGCGCCGCTCGCCAAGAGCGGCTACGGCTCGTACCTGCTCGGCCTGGTCCGCGAGGGCAGGCCGTGAACGTCCTGCCGACGGCGATTCCCGACGTCCTGATCCTCGAGCCGCGCGTGTTCGCCGACGACCGCGGCTGTTTTTTCGAGAGTTTCAACCAGCGGGCCTTCGCGGCGGCGGTGGGGCAGGACGTCGCCTTCGTCCAGGACAACCACAGCGTCAGCCGGCAGAACGTCCTCCGCGGCCTCCACTACCAAGACCCGCGACCGCAGGGAAAACTCGTCCGTGTGGTCCGCGGGGCGGTCTTCGACGTGGCCGCCGACATCCGCCCCGACTCCCCGACTTACGGCTGCTGGACGGGCGTTGAACTCAGCGCCGACAACCGTCGACAGCTCTGGGTGCCGCCCGGCCTGGCCCACGGGTTTCTGGTGCTCTCGGAGGTGGCCGAGTTCCTCTACAAGACGACCGACTATTACGCTCCCGACTGCGAGCGGTGCATCGTCTGGGACGATCCCGTGCTGGCGATCGACTGGCCGCTCACCGCCCCGCCGCTCCTCTCCCCCAAGGATGCCCGCGGCGCACGCTTTCAGCCCCATGGCTGACGTGTGGTCAGAGCTGCGTCGGGTTCGGGGCGTCGCCATACACGGCCTTGGGGTCGAAGGCCTTCTCCCGCTCCACGAACTCCAGCGCCGTCCCCGCAGCCCGGTCCGGCCCGACGGGCACCTTGCGGTAGAAGCAGGACCGGTAGCCGACGTGGCAGCTCGCACCGCCGTCGATCGCGACCCGCAGCCAGACGCAGTCCTGGTCGTCGTCGATCCGCATCTCGCGCACCTTCTGCACGAGCCCGCTCGTCGCCCCCTTGTGCCACAGTTGCTGCCGGCTCCGGCTCCAGTAGTGGGCCTCGCCCGTGGCGATCGTCCGTTCGAGCGCCTCGCGGTTCATGACCGCCACCATCAGCACCTCGCCCGAGTGAAAATCGGTCGTCACGCAGGGGATGAGCCCGGCGGCGTCGAACTTCGGCGCGAGTTCCGCCCCTTCCTCGACCTGCTCGACGGTCATCCGCGGCGCGAAGGTCGGAGTGGCTTCGGGTGCGGGGACGGACATGACACGACTCCCGTGGTTCTCGTCACGACTGAAACCCTCCGACTATAGCATCGTCAGGCGGTCGTTTGACCGGCGTCGGGAAACCCCTGTACGCTCGGGGTTTTCCAGCACATGTGGTCTCGGAGGACGTCGACTCATGTCAGCACCCGCCCGGCGCTCCACCTCCTTGGCTCTCGCCATCCTCGCCGCGTTCGCCGCCGGACCGGCCCCGCGGGCCGAAGACTGGCCCACGTTCCGCGGCCCGGGCCGCACGGCCGTCGCCCCCGACACGGACCTTCTCGAAACCTGGCCGCCCGAGGGCCCGAAGCTCGTCTGGGAATCCGCCGGGGTGGGCCGGGGCTACGCCGGCCTCGCGATCGCCGGCGGCCGGATCTACACGCTGGGTGACGGCCTCTCGACCGCCGACGACGGCGACGAGTACCTGGCCTGCTTCGACGCCAAGACCGGCGCACCGGCCTGGAAGACGAAGACCGGCAAGCCGTGGAACTCCGGCAGCGAGTCGTGGCAGAGTTCGCGGAGCACGCCCTCGGTGGACGGCGACACGGTCTACGTGCTCTCGCCGTACGGAGTCCTTCTGGCCTGTGACACGAATACCGGCACCGAGAAGTGGCAGCTCGCTCTGAAGCCCGACTTCGCCGGCAAGAAGGGGGACGGATGGGGCTACAGCGAGTCGGTCACGATCGACGGCGACCAGCTCGTCTTCACCCCCGGGGGCACCAAGGCGACCATGGCCGCGGTGAACAAGAAGACCGGCCAGCGGCTCTGGATCTGCCCGGTCCCGGAGGATCGCGGCGCCGGCCATTCCTCGATCGTCATCGCCACCGTCAAGGGCCGCAAGGTCTATGTGCAGACAACCGCCAGCGGAGCCCTCGGCGTCGAGGCGGAGAGCGGCAAGCTTCTCTGGAACTATCCGATCGACCAGACCACGGCCGTGATCCCCACGCCGATCGTCCGCGACGACCTCGTCTTCTTCTCGGCCGGCTACGGCCGCGGTGGGGCGCTCCTCCGTCAGGTGCCGAACGCCGCCGGCGGCATCGACATCGAGCCCGTCTACGGCCTCAATCGTGACCTCGCCAACAAGCACGGCGGCATCGTGGTCGTCGGCGACCACCTGTACGGCGCCTCCGAAGAAAGTCCGATACTGTTCTGTGCCGAGCTGATGACGGGCAAGATCGTCTGGAAAAAACGGGGCAGCGGCAAAGGATCCGCCGCGATCGTCGCCGCCGACGGCCATCTCTACGTCCGTTACGCCGACGGCACGCTGGCGCTCGTCAAGGCCGACCCCGCCGCCTACCAGGAAGTGGCGGCCTTCAAGATTCCCGGCAGCGGCGACCGGCCGAGCTGGTCGCATGCCACGATCCTCGACGGCCGGCTCTATCTGCGCGAGGGGGACAAGCTGCTCTGCTACGACATCCGGGCCGGCCGCTGACCGCCGGGCCAGCCGTCAGTCGGCGCAGTCGACGACGCCCTTGTAGAGCAGGCCGCCGACGATGCCGCCCACGAGCGGCGCCACCCAAAACAGCCAGAGCTGAACCAGCGCCGGCCCGCCGACGAACACCGCGCTGGCCGTGCTGCGCGCCGGATTGACCGAGGTGTTGGTGACCGGGATGCTCACGAGGTGAATGACGACCAGACACAGCCCGATGGCCAGCGGGGCGATCGCGCCGCCGGCCTTGTCGGCAGTGGCCCCGTGGATCACGAACACGAAGATGGCCGTCAACACGGCCTCGACGATGAAGCAGCTCTGCCACGGATAGCCCCCCGGCGACTGCTCGCCGTAGCCGTTCGAGGCGAAGCCCGTCGCCGGGTCGAAGCTCTCCAGCCCGCGGGCGACCAGAAACAGCATGCCGGCCCCGAGGATGCCGCCGATCACCTGCGCGGCCCAGTAGCCGGGCAGTTCCTTGGCGGGCATGCGGCCGCTGGCGACGAGCCCTGCCGTCACGGCGGGGTTGAGGTGGCAGCCCGAGATGTGGCCGATCGCCGCCGCCATGGAGACGACCGTCAGCCCGAAGGCCAGCGACACGCCGAGGAAGCCGATGCCCATGTGCGGATCGACGCCCCAGGCGGCGGCGAGCACGGCGCTGCCGCAGCCGCCGAGCACGAGCCAAAACGTGCCGATTGCCTCGGCGAGTAATTTTCCAAAGTTGGTCATGGTTTGCATTCCTGCATGTGTCGCTCGAACCGCGGCCACCGTGGCCGAGCCGCCCGGCTCCAGTGAGCGATAACGGTACGCTCGCATCCCGACCCGGGTCAACGGGCCGCGGTCAGGTGAGCGGGGCGAGCAGCCGGGGCAGGAAGACGACGAGCCCGACGATCACGGCGGCGGCCACGGTGACGAAGACCCCGCCGCTGGCCATGTCGAGGGCGTCACGGATCCGCTCGTCGGGCCCGCTGTCGAGTGCGCGGGCGAGCATCTCGAGCGCCGAGTTAAACACTTCGGCGGCGAGCACGCCGCCGATCGCCAGCACGATCAGGCACCACTCCGCAGGGCTGACGCGGAGCCACGCCGCCGCCCCTTGTTCGCCCCGGCCGCAGGGCACGGGGAGTCCTCTCGACCCGCGCGCGCCGCCGCGGGTGTTCTGCGCGCGCGAGCGGGCCGGCCGGCAGGGCGCGGCGGACC
>JBKDUV010000256.1:0-9492 GCA_046339335.1 Planctomycetia bacterium
GGTTCAGAGCCAGTCGTGCTACCGTTACACCATTCCCCATTCCGCGACCGGACCAGGGGCCGGCGGGACGGGCGAAGCGGCTGACTCCTTCGCCGTCAGGAGACTACACGCCCGGTGCCGAATCGGCAATTCCGCCGTGCCCGGCACGATTTTCCACGGCGGCGCATCTTCCCCAAGGGCCGGAGCCGATAGCCCTCGGCATCGGCGTCGACCACAGCCGCGTTTCTGCCGATACGTCTTGCAGGCAGCCAGAGGCGCACGAACATCGACGATGTGGGTACGCGGAGAACCTGAGATGACGTTTTTCAACTGGGTGCGGGAAGGGGTGCGACAGGCCGTGGTGCTCGGCTTGGCCGACGCGGTCGATGACATCGGGAACCGGACCAAAGACGAGGATTACGGGCCGGCGCTCGCGCAGTCGCTGCGCGAGCGGCTCGTGCCGCGGTCCGAGCCCACCGTCCTCGAGTCCGCGCAACCCCCCGTCGGGGCGCGACGCCGACTGGGCCGCTCGCTCGACGGTCTGCGCAAGGCAGCCTGAGAAGCGATCGAGCGGGCTCCTCCACGGCCCTCATTTGGGCACGGGGAGCGACACCTCGATCGTCGTGCCCGTCCCGGGGGCGGCCACGATCCGCGGTTCGCCGCCGAAAAGCCTGGCCCGCTGCCGGATGCCCTCGAGCCCGAAGCGATCGGCCGGCACCTGCCGCGGGTCGAACCCCCGCCCGTCGTCATGCACCGAGATCCGCAGACTATCGCCGCTGCGGGTCAGGTCGACCCTGACCGACGCCGCCCGGGCGTGCTTGCGGACGTTGGTCAGCGACTCCTGGACGATGCGAAAGATGGCGGTTTCCATCTGTGGCGGCAGCCGCGGCCCCGGGAGCGAGTGCGTGAACTCCACCGCCGGGACGTCGGCCCGCGCCTCCGTCACCAGGGCCTCGATCGCCTCGGCGATGCCGAGTTCGTCGAGTGCGGGCGGCCGCAGGCCGCCGATCAGCCGCCGCGACTCGTGGCTCGCCATCCGCACCAGCCGCATTGCCTCGTGGAGTTCGGGCGCGGCGGCGCAGCCTGGATTCGCGTGCGTGAACGCTTCCAGGTGCATCAGCGCGCCGGCTATGTACTGGGCGACCCCGTCGTGGATCTCGTACGAAACCACCTGCCGCTCCCGTTCCTGGACCTCGAGCAGTTGGCCGAGCACGTGCCGCTCGTGCCGCAGCCGCTCCTCCGTGTTTCGCAGCGGCAGGATGCTGGTGCAGCAGGCCAGGACAGCCACCGTCCGGCCGGCGCGGGTGATGGGCCCGATCCGCAGCGAGAAGTAGTTCAACTCGCCGTTCAACCGGCGGACGGTCGTCTCCAAAGTGCGCTCCTGTCCGGTGGCGAGAACCTCCGCCAGGGCCTCGCGAAGCGCCGCGGTCGACTCGGGCATCGTGAACTGCGTGAACTCGTGGCCGATGACCTGGTCGATCGTGAAACCATCGTCGACCCGGTTCGAGAAGCGGATGACTCCCGCACGGTCCACGATGGCGATGTATTCAGCGCTGGTGCTGCAGACCGATGCCCAGAGCCCGGCGCCATCGGCGAGGATCGCCGCCATGTCGGCCTGATCCTGGTCGAGGTCGCTGGCCGAACCACTGGCCGGGGACGTGAACGCGAGGTCGTTGCCCATGGCGTCATCGTACGCCATCACCAGCGGGCGGCACCTGTTCGGCGCCGGCGGCCGGGCCAGTCAGCGGTTCGGGCGGGGAATCCGGCCGCCGGGGCCGCCCCCGCGGGCCCGCCTGCCCCGGGGGCCTGCAGCGCTCCCTTGCCCACGCCCACCCCCCGAACGCAAGCTGCCGATCTGGTCGCGGATCGCAGCGGCCCGCTCGAAGTCGAGGTCGGCCGCAGCCTGCATCATGTCGGCCTCCAGCTGGGCGAGGAGTTCCGCCTGCCGGCGGCCTCCCTCCTCCGCACCGCCGACCGCCTCGAAGGCCACCCGCCGTGATGCGGCCTCCGCCTCGATGCCGGCGCGGATCTCCTTGCGGACCGTCTGCGGCGTGATGCCGTGGATGCGGTTGTACTCCTCCTGCAGTTCCCGCCGGCGCCGGGTCTCGTCGATCGCCTGACGCATCGATTCGGTCACGGAGTCGGCATAGAGGATGACCCGGGCGTCGACGTTCCGCGCCGAGCGGCCGATCGTCTGCATCAGCGAGGTCTCGCTCCGCAGGAAGCCCTCCTTGTCGGCGTCGAGGATCGCCACCAGCGACACCTCCGGGAGGTCGAGTCCCTCGCGGAGCAGGTTCACGCCCACGAGGACGTCGAACGCCCCCTCACGCAGCTCCTTGAGCAGCTCGACCCGCTCGAAGGCGTCGAGTTCGCTGTGCAGCCAACGGCAGCGGACCTTGCGTTCGGTGAAGTAGGCCGAGAGGTCCTCGGCGAGCTTCTTCGTGAGCGTGGTCACGAGCACCCGCTGCCCCGCCGCGACGGTCTTGTCGATCTCGGCGGCGAGGTGCGGCACCTGTTGGGCGGCCGGCGCGACCTCGATCAGCGGGTCGAGCAGGCCCGTCGGCCGGATCACCTGCTCGACCACCTCGCCGCCGGTGCGGGCGAGTTCCCAGGGGCCCGGCGTCGCCGAGACGAAGACCGTCTGGTGGAGCCGCCGTTCCCACTCGTCGAACATCAGCGGCCGGTTGTCGAGGGCGCTGGGCAGACGGAAGCCGTGGTCGACGAGCGTCATCTTCCGGCTCCGGTCGCCGGCATACATGCCCCGGACCTGCGGCACGGTGACGTGCGATTCGTCGATGAAGAACAGGAAGTCGTCGGGAAAGTAGTCGAACAGCGTGGTCGGCGTGCTGCCCGCCGCCCGGCCGCTGAGCGGCCGCGAGTAGTTCTCGATCCCCGGGCAGAAGCCCGCCTCGAGCAGCATCTCGATGTCGAACCGGGTGCGGGCGTTGAGCCGCTGGGCTTCGAGCAGCTTTCCCTGCCCCTTGAGCTCCTCCAGCCGGGCGTCGAGCTCGGCGCGGATCGTGGACACGGCGGCCTTGATCCGCTCCTCCGGCATGACGAAGTGCCGGGCCGGGTAGAAGTAGGTCTCGTCCTTGCGGGCCAGCAGCTCGCCGCTCGTCGGGTGGGTGACGGCGATCGACTCGATCGTGTCTCCCCAGAACTCCACCCGCGTCGCCAGCTCGTCGTACGGGGGCCAGACGTCGACCGAGTCGCCGCGGACGCGGAACCGGCCCCGTTCCAGCGGCAGGTCGCTGCGCTCGTAGTGGATGGCGACGAGCCGCTCCAGGAGCGCGTCGCGGCCGGGCGTCGCCCCGGTCTTCAGCCGCACCACCATCGCCCGGTAGTCGTCAGGCGAACCGAGGCCGTAGATGCACGACACGCTGGCCACGACGATCACGTCCCGCCGGCTGACGAGCGCACTGGTGGCGGCGAGCCGCAGCCGGTCGATCTCCTTGTTGATCGCCGCGTCCTTCTCGATGTAGATGTCGCGCTGCGGGATGTAGGCCTCGGGCTGATAATAGTCGTAGTAGCTGACGAAGTAGTGGACCGCGTTGTGGGGAAAGAAGTCGCGGAACTCGGCATACACCTGGGCGGCCAGCGTCTTGGTGTGGGACAGGACGAGCGTCGGCCGGCCGACCCGGGCGATGACGTTGGCCATGGTGAACGTCTTGCCCGATCCCGTCACGCCCATCAGCACCTGCGACGGCCGCCCCTCGGCCGCGCCGCGGACGAGCGAATCGATCGCCGTCGGCTGATCGCCCGCGGGCTCGTAGGGGGCCACGAGTTCGAAGACGCCCGGCTGGAGCGGTGCTGAGGCACTCACGGCGTCGGACTCCGGGGGGCGATCGGCCGCAGGTGGGGCCGGATCGCGGCCAGCGTCGCCGGCCCGATGCCGGGCACGTCGAGCAGCGCCTCGCTGGTCGCGAACGGCCCGTGCAGGCGGCGGTGTTCGACGATCCGGCTGGCCGTGGCGGGACCGAGTCCGGGAAGCTGGGCCAGTTCATCGACGTCAGCCGCATTCACGTCGAGCGTGAACGTGGCCTCGGGATCAGGCGGGGCGTCGTGATGGACGAGGCCGGAGGGGCCCCCGGCCAGAGTCATCCCGCCGGCGAGGCCCGCCAACGACGCGGCCACAAACGCGGCGAGCAGCGGCTGGATGGCCGCGGCGAACTGGCGCGGGCCGGAGTCGGGCGGAGTCATCAGTTTCCGGTGACGTGAGAGATTCGAACCTGCCTGGTACCATACCCGATCGCCGGGCGGCGGCCGCTGCCGAGCGGGTTCACACCGGGCCGAAGCCGAGGTCGACGCCCTGATTCGTCTGTCCGGCAAGTTCCCCCTTGTGCCCCGCGACATGCCCCCCTTGAACGCTCCCGCCGGCGACCGCTCCTGCCCCGACTTTCACCAGTCCGTCTGGGACGACCGCCTCGCCGCCCACGTCGCCCGCATGGCGCGGGAATGGTTCGCCGAGGATCTGGGGCACGAGTGCGATTGGACAAGCGTGGCCATTGTCGCCGCGGCCGCCAGCAGCGAACTGCGCGTGGTGGCCCGCAGGCCGGGGACGATTGCCGGGCTTTCCGCGGCGGGCGTCGTGGCCGCGGCTGCCGCATCCGCCCTCCTGTTCGTGCCCCTCGTCGCCGAGGGGGCGTCCGTAGCCGCCGGCGACACGGTGGCCACGCTCGCCGGCCCGACCCGCGGCATTCTCGGCGCGGAGCGGGTGATCCTCAACCTCGTGGGCAGGCTCTCCGGCATCGCCACCGCGACTCGCCGGCTGGTCGACGCGGTGGCGGGGACGCGCTGCCGGGTCTACGACACCCGCAAGACGGTGCCCGGCTGGCGGCTTCTCGACAAGTACGCGGTTCGAGCCGGGGGCGGGTGGAACCACCGCATGGGGCTCTACGACGCGATCCTCATCAAGGACAACCACCTTGCCGCTGCCGCGGCCGCCGGCCTGGAGCCGGCTGCGGCCGTCCGCCGGGCCCGCGAGTTCGTCCGGACCTCGTTCCCGCCGGACCGGGCGGCTGCCATGGTCGTGGAGATCGAAATCGATTCCGTGGTGCAACTGTCGGCCGTGCTCGACGCCGGTCCGGACGTCGTTCTCCTCGACAACATGGGCATCGAGGAACTCGCCCGCTGCGTGGCGGTGCGCGATGCACGCGCCCCGCGGGTGGTGCTCGAGGCGTCGGGCGGGATCCGCCCCGAGACGGTGGCGGCGATCGCCACCACCGGGGTGGATCGCGTCAGCAGTGGCTGGCCGACCCACGACGCACCGTGGCTCGACATCGCGCTCGATTGGGGATGACCTGCTCCTGCACCTTGGTCGACCCCGGCGCCTCGGTCGGCTACGGCGACCTGGCGGCGACGAACGTCATGCCGCCGGTTGCAGATCAGACGCCCAGAAGCCGATTCCGCTTCGTGCGCCGTTCGGCGCGGAGACGGGCCCGACGCTTGGTCTCGCTCGGCTTTTCGAAGAACTCGCGCCGCCGCATCTCCTTCTTGATGCCGCTGCGCTCGACGAGTTTGCGGAAGCGACGCACCGCCTCCTGGATGCTTTCACGTTCCCTGACCGTCAACTTGACCATGCCTTCTCCGCAACCTGGATGCCTGACTCGAATGGACGAAACGGCCGCGGGCTGACTGCAGCCTCGACAACCGAGACGAAGAGTATAGAAATCCGGCCCCGTCGCGTCCATCGGGGCTTGGCCGGCACCGCGGGAAGGCGGCGGCAGCGGGCACGGCGGGCCATCGGGCCGCCACCGAGGGGTGCCCGCCAGCGATGCGGAGGCGGGCTGCGACCGCCGACCCGGTCCGGTCAGGTGGCAGCCGCCTTCTGCCGCGACACCTTCCGCCGCTCGTGCTCCGAGAGGAGGATTTTCCGCAGCCGAATCACGGCCGGGGTGACCTCGACCAGTTCGTCCTCCTCGATGTACTCGAGCGCCTCCTCCAGCGACATCCGGCGCGGCGGCTTGAGGAGGATGTTGCGGTCGCTGCCGGTGGCCCGCATGTTGGTGAGCTTCTTTTCCTTCGTGGGGTTGACCGTCATGTCCTCGCTGCGGGCATTCTCGCCGCAGATCATCCCCTCTTAGACCTCGTCCCCGGGCTCGATGAACAGGTCGGCCCGCTCCTGGAGGCCGTCGAGCCCGAATGCCACTGCGCGGCCGGGCAGCATCGACACGAGCACGCCGTTGGCCCGGCCGGCCACATCCCCTTCGAGCGGCCGCCAGGCCTCGAAGCGGTGGTGCATGATCGCCGTCCCCTGCGTGGCGTTGAGAACGCGGGTCCGCAGGCCGATCAGGCCGCGGGCGGGGATCGAAAACGTGGTGTGGGCGAACTCGCCCCGCGAGCCCATGTGCTTGAGCTGGCCGCGCCGCGAGCCTGTCAGCTCCATGACGGGGCCGAGTTTGTCGTGTGGCACCTCGACGACGAGCGTCTCGAACGGCTCGAGCGTCGTGCCCCCCTCCCTGCGCAGGATGACCCGCGGCTTGCCCACGGAGAGTTCGAAACCCTCGCGCCGCATCGTCTCGATGAGCACGGAGAGGTGGAGCAGGCCGCGGCCGGAGACGCTGAACTGCTCCGAGCCCTCGATCGGCTCGACCCGCAGGGCGACGTTCTTCTCCAGTTCCTTCCAGAGCCGGTCGCGGAGGTGCCGGGTGGTGAGATACTTGCCCGAGCGGCCGGCCAGCGGCGAGGTGTTGACGCCGAACACCATCGACAGCGTCGGCTCGTCGACGGCCAGCCGGGGGAGCGGCCGCGGGTCGGCGGGGTCGCAGATCGTGTCGCCGATCTCCACCTCCTCGAGGCCGCTGACCGCGCCGATGTCACCGGCCGTGGCCTGCTCGACGTCCACCCTGCCGAGCTTGTCGAACACCTGCACGCCCACGGCCTTGGCGGGCACGAGCCGCCCTTCGGCCGTGGAGCGGACCACCGCCGCGCCCTTGGTGAGCATCCCCGACTCGATGCGGCCGATGGCGATCCGGCCGACGTAGTCCGACCAATCGAGCGTGGTGACGAGCATTCGCAGCGGGGCGGACTGGTCGACGATCGGCCCGGGGATCTTCTCCAGGACGAGGTCGAGGAGCGGATCCATCGTCCCCTCGCGGACCGCCGGGTCGTGGGCCGCGTAGCCGCCGCGGCTGGAGGCGTAGACGAAGGGAAAGTCGGCGAGGTCGTCGTCGGCGCCGAGTTCGAGGAACAGGCCGAGGATCTCGTCGAGGACCTCCAGCGGCCGGGCGTCGGGGCGGTCGATCTTGTTGACCACGACCACGGGACGGAGCCGGCACTCGAGCGCCTTGGAGAGGACGAACCGGGTCTGCGGCATCGGTCCCTCGGCGGCATCCACGAGCACGAGCGCCCCATCGGCCATGCGCAGCACCCGCTCCACCTCGCCGCCGAAGTCGGCATGGCCGGGGGTGTCGATGAGGTTGATCTTCGTCCCCTTCCACTCGACGGCGATGTTCTTGGCGAGGATCGTGATTCCGCGCTCGCGCTCCAGGTCGTTCGAGTCGAGGATTCGCTCGCCGGTGAGCTGGCTGGCCCGGTACTGCCCGCTCTGGCGAAGCAGGCAGTCCACGAGCGTCGTCTTGCCATGATCGACGTGGGCGATGATCGCGACGTTGCGGATGTCGGTGCGGTGGGTGCCGCGGGCGGCTGGGTCGGGCATGGGGGGCGCGAGGCTCGAGGAGGGGAAACCTCCGATTATTCAGGATTGTCGCAGCGTTGCATAGAGCCGCTCGACGAGGGCATCGGGCGATTCGTCGACGCCGAGGCCCCCGGCCGCGGCCCGCAGCGGCGGCGTGCCCGGGCCGCGGAGGAGCGCCGCGGTGCGGTCGGCGGCGGCGGCGGCGGTAACGCCGACGTACACCGCGAGCAGTTCGTCGCCGCCGAGGCGGGCAAGGATCGCGGCGTCGCCGGCAGCCGACCGGAGCCGATCGGCTGCCTGCCGCAGACAGTCGTCCCCGGCGAGAAAGCCGTCGCGATCGTTGACCGATTTCAGCCCGACGACGTCGCAGATCGCCGCCGCCAGTGGCCGCCGGTTCATGGAAAGAAACGCCGCCAGCGTGCCTCGGGTGTCGAGCCCTGTCACATGGTCCCGCTCGCTCCCGCGCCGCATCTGGATCTCGACAGCCTCTCGTCAGTCAAATGGAGACGAAGGGGATCGAACCCTCAACCCCCGCCTTGCAAAGGCGGTGCTCTCCCAATTGAGCTACGTCCCCGACATGCGCCCCGCCGCCCTCTGGTCGCGCCGCCTGTAGGCTCGAATGCGCGCGCCAAGATTCGAACTTGGGACCTCCACCTTATCAGGGTGGCGCTCTAACCAACTGAGCTACGCGCGCTGGCGGCACACCGGAAAGAAGGGTGCCTCCCGGTATGTTTCCGACGATACTCCGGCATGCGGGCCGGTTGCAAGGGTTCGGGCCTGGCGGCCGGGCGGCATGCGCGGAGCGGTCATGGACGGCACGGCGGCGACCGGCCGGATCGTGCGGGCCACGGAAATGGCGCTGGCGCCGGAAGGCGTTCCGGTTACGTTTTCATCCGTTCCAGGGAATCACCACGGAAGGAGATCGATCATGCCGCTGCGTCGCTTCGTTGCCTGTTCTGCACCGCTCTGCCGCGTCGTCGCCGCCGTAGCCGTTGCCGTGGCCGGCGGCGCCGGCGGAAGCATTTCGGCGGCGGCGGGGCCGACGGTCGACGACGCGCTCGCTCGAGTGCCCGCCCAGCAGGGCGTCGAGTACGACCGGCCGACGGCCGCCGAGGCAAAGACCTGCACGATCGGCAAGGAGAAGGAGGGGGCGATCAATGCCCTCGTGGTCCGCGGTCCGTCCGGCGACCTGCTGCGGGCCTTCGCCGACACCAACGGCGACGGCACGGTCGATCGTTTCAGCTACTACAAGGACGGCATCGAGGTCTATCGCGACATCGACTCCAATTTCGACAAGAAGATTGATCAGTCCCGCTGGCTGAACTCCGCGGGGAGCCGCTGGGGCATGGACGAGGATGGCAATTCCACGCTCGACGCCTGGAAGATGATCTCGGCCGAGGAGGCGAGCGCGGAGATCGTCGACGCGATCAAGAACCGCGATGCGGCCGCCTTCGCCCGGCTCCTGCCCACGAAGGCCGAGTTGCAGGCGGCCGGCTTCGAGGGGGAGAGGCTGGCGGAACTGCTCGACCGCATCGCAGCCGCCCCCAAGGCATTCGCGACCATGGCCGCGACCCAGAAGCAGTTCGGTGCCGACGCCCGCTGGGCGAGCATGCTCACGCCCCAACCGCCGGGCGTGCTGCCGGCCGGACTTCCCGGCGTCTCCAAGGACGTCGTCGCCTACGACAACGTAGTCGCGATCGTCGACGGCAAGGGGGGCGGTGGCCAGGTGTTCGTCGGCTCGCTCGTCCGCTGCGGCGACTGCTGGCGGCCGATCGACGCGCCCCAGGTGGCGGGTGCGGGCGGGGAACTGGGCGAGGCGATCGGGTTCTTCGCGCCGCGTTCCGGTGGCCGGGGGGCGGGTGCCTCCGGGCCGTTGA
>JBKDUV010000257.1:0-10351 GCA_046339335.1 Planctomycetia bacterium
AGAAGCTTGAGGATCAACCCCTCGTCGGCAACCTTCCAGGCCATCGCGGCCCGGTTGGCCTGGTTGATCGCCCCAAACAGCCCGCCGGCCCCCTGCCGCCCCGCCGCCAGCGCCTCGGCGATCTTCGCCGGGTAGTTCACCCTCCAGTGCCGGCTGCCGAACGCCGACAGGATCTTCTGCACGTCGGCCCCGAGCATGGCCTGGGCATTGGCCTCGCCGACCGCGAAGATGTTGGCCCCCTGGTCGCCGAACTCCCTCGTCGCATACTCGCGGACGATCTCGTAGACCTTGCCCAGGTCGAGCGAAACCTGCGTGAAGTCGACGACTTCGCCGGTCACGAACGACGGTGGCTCGGCGGGGTCGGGCTGCTGGTCGAGAATCCGCATCAGGCCCGTCCGCGGCGCGGGCAGCGAGAGCACCATGGCGGTCTCGTAGCGACCGTCGGCGAAGACGTGCCGCCAGCCGCAGGGGCCGATCTCCGCCAGGCCGATGCCGGCGAGCTTCTTCACGGCGTCTCGGGTCTCGTCGTCGCCGACGGCGGCGAGGGCACGGATCACGACCTGCGGATCGCCGACGACGTCGACGAACTGCTGCCCCGCCGGCAGGTTGGCCCGCAGCCCCGGGCTTTGCAGCAGGTCGGCCAGCGCCGGCTTGCCGTCGGCTGAGTGGGCGGCGAGAAACCGCTGGAGGATGCCCCGGGCCACGTCCATGTCGCGCTCCGCGTCCTCGTCACCGGCATTTTCCGACGGCTTGCCGTCGGCGGCCGGCCGTGCCGGCGTCTGCAGGGTGGCCATCACGAGCCGCGGCCCCACCCGGGTGATGGCCGTGTGGGTGTGGCCAACCAGGGTCCGCGGGGCCGTCCGCAGCTTGTCCTCGACCTTTTCCCGAAACGCCTCCCGGCCCGCGTCGTCGTCGACCGCGTCGTCACCGACATCGAAGACAGCGTCGAGCGTTTCCTGCGGCGTGATCACCCACATCACCTCGTGCCCGGCCAGCTCGAGGTCGATCCGCCGCGGCTGCGGCCGCTTGTCGTCGGCGGGACGATCCTTCGCCCCGTCCACGAACCCCGTCTTCGCCGCCGCCAGCCACCGGCCGGCCTCGTCGGTCCCCGGCTCGATCCAGGTCAGCATCATCAGCAGGGGCGGCTGCTTCTCCGGCCGCGGCTCCACGATCATCGCCAGGCCGACCTCGTTCTTGAACACGGCATCGATGTCGGCCGGCTTGAGATCGTATTTGGCGAGCTGGGCCTCGAGGTCGCCGCCAGTTCCGAAGAGATCGCCCTCGATCGTCACGGGTAGCTCCTGGCCGGCTTTGGCAAGCAGCTTGCGGGCCGCCTCCAGGCGGCGTGGCGACAGCATCACGGCGCCGAACTTCGTCTTCGTCCGCAACGTCTCCAGGAACGCTGCCGGCTGCTGCAGTCGCACGACCGCGGCGGTGCTCTCCGGCAGGCATTCCCAGGCCGGCCGGAGGTCGGCGCCGCAGGCAGGCAGCGCGGCCGCGAACGCCGCGGCCCACGCGCCGGCGACCACGACGCGGCCGAACCCCGGGCCGAGCGACGTCCACCGACGCGGACACACTGGGAAAAAGCCGCATACGGTCGTGGCACGGGCCGGGGATGCCGACATGGGAGGGCTCCGGGATGAAAACGTGGGGAAGGGGGGACGGCGGGCCGCAGATCCCGCAGTATGCCCTCCCGTCCGACGGAGCAAAAGGCTGGTTTGCACGCCGCGACGGGCCGGCGGCGCCGCCGCGAAACCGCCTCGACCGGCCGGTTTACTTGAGCGCCGCGGCCTTGTCGCCCGGCACCGCTGGCCGATACGGCGGCGGCAGATAGGTGACCCCGTTCTGCGGCTGCGACTCGTCGTAGGGATACGTGTCGCGGTGGACGAGGAAGTCGATCAGCTCGTTGGCCGGGATGCCGAAGGCCAGGCCGTCGAAGATCGCCGCACCGGCACAGGCCACCGCCACCACCTCGCCGCGGGCGTTGAAGATCGGCCCCCCGCTGTTGCCCGGATTGATCGCGGCATCGGTCTGGATGAGCCGCATCTGGTCGATCGTCCGCGTCGTGCTGGAGACGATCCCCTGCGTCACCGTCCGCTCCATGCCGAGCGGATTGCCGATCGCGAACACGAGATCGCCGACGCGGAGGTCGTCGCGTTCGTTGATCACCACCGGCTCGGGGAGCTTGCCCTTCACCTCCTCCAGGTCGAGCTGGAGCAGGGCCAGGTCGCGGAGCGGCTGGAGGGCGACGATCTTCACCTTCCGAAGCTCGACCTTCTCGAAGCCTTTTTCCGTCTTGCGAAACAGCGTCGCCTGGAGACGGGTGTGGTTCTCGACGACGTGGTAGTTGGTGACCACGTGGCCGTCGCGGCTGGTGATGAAGCCCGTGCCGAGGCCGCCGGGATTGCGGATCATGACCACGGAGTCGCCGAACCGCCTGACGAGCTCGGGCACGTCGCGGGCCTCGAGCCGGCCGCTGCGAAACACGCCCCGGTCGGTCTCGCCATCGGCCTTCGCGGCGGCGCCGGCGTCGTCGGCCCGGACGTCGAGAACCTTCTTGGCCGGGATCTGCCGGACCTCGAAGCCGAGGTCGAGGACCACGCCGTCGTCGTTCTTCCGCAACAACGGCCCGGTCACGCGGCCGCCGCCGACGAGCGTGACGGTGACGATCTCCGCGGCCGGCGCCGGCCGGGCACCAGGGCCCGCGACCGCGGCGGCGGCCAGCACGACCAGCAGCGACGACGAAACCATCCCCAGGGTCTGCCTCATGGCGTGTCCTTTCCGGCCGCGTCTTTTGCGGCCGCGTCCTTTCCGAGATACACGACCAGCCGGTCCTGGCTGATCATGACGAGGTCGCGGGCGGCGTCGCCATCGGCGTTGAAGCCGGCGATCCGCCGCGGCTCGGCGACCATGTCCTTCGAATCGCCCCCGTCGTACGGATATTTGCGGTCTTCAAAAACCTTCCAGGAGACCGACCGCTGCAGGGCGTCGGGCGTGCGGAGCATCGCCGTCAACTGGTGCTTGCGGTCGTCGCACAGGGTGACGTCCTCGCTGCCGTCGCCGTCGAGGTCGGTGACGAGGATCCGGTGGATCGTCGACTCGCTGACGCCGCTCCGCCGGCCGACGCGACCGTCGATGCTCTCGAGCAGCTTGAGCTCCCAGGGCCGGCCGCGGGCCAGCCGCACGATCCGCTCCTGGTCGACGAGCACCATGCCCAGCACCGGGTCGCTCCGCACGGCCGCGCACGCCGGCGGCTTCACGCTCTCCACGACCCGCATCACGCCGGCAGTGTCGGCCTGGAGGCGGTGGAGGAAGCCTCCACCCTGCTCCAGCGCCCAGGCCTGGGCGGGACCGCCCGGCTCGGTGGCGATCGGCAGGTAGGAGGCGATCTTCTGCCCCTCGGTGAGCATCACCTGGTCCACGGGATGCAGGTCGTCGCCGAGCCACTGCAGCACGCCGTCGGTGAGCCGGGCCTTGCGAAGCGTGCCGCCGACGTCGACCGGAAAGTACTCCGTCAAGTCGACTTTGGCGAGGAGCGCCGGCGACGTCGCCACCGGCTTGCCCTCCTGGAGCCGCACCACCTTCCCGGCCGTGGCATAGGCGTCCTGCACGAGCAGCGTGTCGCCGCCGAGCCAGACGACCTGCTCGATCTTGGCACCGAGATCGGCGTAGCGGCTCCGCTTCGGCTCCGCCGCGTCGGCCGGCCAGACGAAGAGATCGACGTCGCTCCCCACGCGCTGCGCCCACCAGACGGTCGAGCCGACGGATTCGAGGGCGAGGATCTTCCGGTCCTTCCCCTCCTGCTCCCAGGGCTGCGGGTAGGTGAACCGGCCGTTCTCCCAGCGGGCCCGGTGGAGGGCGGCGGCGTCCTTCGCCCAGACGAGCAGCGTGCCGGGGCCGGCCACGGGGGCGACGATCGCCTTGATGCCGCCGATGGAGGGAAACGTCTCCTCCGCCTGCCAGCCGGTGTCGGCGAGCCGGTGGACGCGGAGCCGGGGCTGGGTCGAGTCGACGGCCACGATCGCCGGCGTCACCATCCCGCCTTCGCCCAGCGCGATCCCGCACCAGCCGCGCCGGGCCGCGCCGGCCATCGGCAGGGCGTCCTGCCGGCCGATCAGCGTCGGCTCGCCGGTGACGAGGCCGTAGCGGCGGAGCATCCCCTTGTCGCTGCCGCCGAGGAGGAGCAGATCGGCCTTCCCCGACTTCGGGACGGCGGTGGCGAACCCGTCGACCGGCTGGTCGTGGATCGTCTGCGCGGGAAGCAGGCCGCCGTCGGCGGCGCAGGCATACCAGCGAACCACCTGCCGGGCCGCGCTCGACCATTCGACGAGGTCGTCGTCGCCGTCGCCGTCGAGGTCGGCCAGGTGCCAGTCGAGGCGGCCGCGGCTCTCCCGCGGCGCCAGCCACTGGGCCCGGCTTCCGCGCACCAGGGGCAACTGCTGGATCCCCTGCTCGCAGCTCACGAGCAGTTCGTGCTTGCCGCCGGGCAGGTCGCGGACGAGCAGGCAGCCGCTCTTGCCGGCGGCCGGCGGCGCGAGCAGGCTCCACTCGCCGGTCTTCTTCCAGGCGTTCTTGACGTCGATGGCCTTGTCGGCGGCCCGCGTATAGATCGCGATCCGGTTCGAGGGCGTCGTGAGCACGAGCAACTCGGGCCGCTTGTCGCCGTCGAGGTCGTGCGCGACTGCATCGACCGGCAGTTCGTCGATCGCCAACTCGCCGTGCGACCATTCCGGGGCCAGCGGCAGTTCGTTGGGCCGCTCCGGGTCCTTGGCGTCCTCGCGGACCCGCTCGGCGGGATCGAGCCAGCGGTAGAGGTCGAGCCGGGCCTGCCGCGGGTTGACGACGATCACGTCGTCGCGGCCGTCGTTGCCCAGGTCGGCGACGAGGAGCCGCTCGGCACGACCGTCGAGCGGAATGACCCGCATCCCCTGCCAGCCATCGAACGTCGGGGGCGTCGGGGCCGCGGCACCGGCGAGACCGGCGACACATGCCAGACAGAATGCGAGGCCGCCCGGGTACGCAGCCGGGCGGCGACAGGCCGAGTGATGGAACGTGCTCATGGTGCTTGGAGTGTAGTCGTCGCCCGGGGCGGAATCCACAACCGGCCGCCCCGCTGCGCCGGGTCGTTGCCGGCCTCCGGCCGGGCTACACTGCGGACCGCGCCGCCCGGGGAACGCACGGCCGCCTGATCGTGATCCGACACACTCACACGAGGATTGCATGAACCGTCTCGCCCGTCGGATCGCGGCCGCTCCTGCCTGCGTCGCCGCTCTCGCCTGCCTCGCCGCCACGGCCGGAGGCGTCGCCGTCGTCGGCGGCAGCCTCTGCGCCCTCGTCAAGATCACGACGTTCGCGGTACCGCTCGCGGCCTGCGGCCTCCTTGCAGCGGAGGCGGCCCGGCGTGCCTTGCAGGCGGGCGGGGCGGCACGAGACCGGTGGCTGCGGGCCGCGTGGTGTGCGGCCATCCCGGCGCTGCCGCTGCTCGCGGGAGTCCTCTGGTCGGCGTTCGCCGACGGCGTCCGGTCCGCGAATCCGATCGCGGCCCTGTATCTGCGGGGCAGCAGGGCGAATGAATGGCTGTTCGGCACCTGGCCGCAGAAATTCTCCCTCCGGGCGTGGACGATCATCACCGACCGGTTCGTGGAACTGGTCGGCTATCCGACCTTGGCCTGGCTGCTCCTCGGCGCGGCCTTCGTGATCACGCTCATCGTGCCCCGTAGACGCCGGGAAACCCTCGCCTGCGTCGCCTGCTACCTGCTCGCACCGGCCGTGTTCACGAACCTGCACATGGTCCACGACTACTACATGAACGCCAACGGGGTGTTCCTGATCATGGCGATCGGTTTCGCCTTCGTGGCCCTCCTGGAGCACACCAGCACCCGCCGGGCGGGCCTCGCGCTCCTCGTGATCGCGGCGTTCGCCGCCGTGACGGGCCATCGCACCATGCACCTGCCGCGACAGACCCTCGGCGACACCCAGGTGCTGCGGGCGGCCGAATACATCCGCTCGGCGACCCCCGAGGGCTCGGTCATCGTCTGCGTCGGCCAGGACTGGTCTCCGCTCGTCTGTTACTACGCACGACGTCGCGCCCTGATGCTGCCGATGGACAGGGACATGGCCCCGGCACTCGTCGCTGCGGCACTGGCGAACCTGAAGGGGGAGAATGTCGCGGCGTTGGTGGTGGTCGAGCCGACGGCCTATCCTCCGGAGCAGGCCAAGCAGCAGCTGGCCGCCGCCGGCTTCGAGGTCCCGGTGCTCAGCATCAAGGGGCTGCCGGCCTACTGAAGCCCCGCGCTGCCGCCCGGTATCGGCGCCAGGGGGATGGTAGAGTGTTTGGCGGTGGCCTGTGCCGAAATCAGGTCCACCTGGTCGTGCATACATGCCGTCTGCCATGCTCGTCTCCCTCGTCATCCCCGTCCTCAACGAGTCCGACAACGTCGGCCTGCTCTGGACTCGGCTCCGGGAGGTGACAGCGGGCATCGCCGACGCCCGCTTCGAGGCGGTGTTCGTCGACGACGGCAGCACCGACGACACGGTCGACCGCATCGCCGCCCTGCCGGCCGACGACCGGCTCTCATGGGTGGTCGTGCGGCTGTCGCGGAACTTCGGCCACCAGGCGGCGATCACCGCCGGCATGGCCCAGGCGTCGGGCGACGCGCTGATCTTCCTCGACGCCGACCTTCAGGATCCGCCGGAGCTGATCGCGACGTTTCTGGACCACTTCAGAACCGGCCATGACGTCGTCTATGGGGTCCGCCGCAACCGCAAGGAGCCGCTCTGGCTGCGGTTCTGCTTCGCCGCCTTCTACCGGGTCTTCAACGCGATCGCGGAGCGGCCGATCCCGCTCGACGCCGGCGACTTCGGCCTGATGAGCAATCGGGTCGCCAAGCTGATCGCGCAGATGCCGGAGCGCGATCGGCTGATTCGCGGCATGCGGAGCTGGGTGGGGTTCAAGCAGATCGGCGTTCCCTACGACCGGCCGGGCCGCTACGCCGGCACGAGCCGGTACAGCGTGATGCGTCGCGTCGAGGGGGCCCTCGACGGCCTGTTCGGCTACTCGCGGCTGCCGATCCGGCTCGCGCTCCTGCTCGGGATCGTGGTCTGCGTCGTCGGGGCATGCTACCTCGCGAGCGTGCTGTGCGGACAGATATTCTTTGGCGGCACGGCCGTCCGCGGCTGGACGTCGCTCCTCGTGCTGGCGTTCATGCTCGGCGGAGCCAATCTGATCGCGACCTCGATCGTCGGCGAGTACGTCTGCCGGATCTATTTCCAGGCCAAGGAGCGGCCGATCTACGTGGTCGCGGAGACGCGGCGGGCGGGTGACGGCGGGCAGGCACGCGGCGTGGATTCGAGATGACAGCCCCCCCGCTCGTCACGGTCGCGATTCCCCTCTACAACTCCGTGCGGTACGTCGACGAGACGATCCGCAGCGTGCTGACGCAGACTCATGCCCATCTCGAACTGCTGATCTACGACGACGCCTCGACGGATGGTTCGCTCGCCGTGGCCCAAAGCCATGCTAGCCGCGATCCGCGCGTCCGGGTGATCCCCAGCCCCGTGAATCTCGGCCCCGAGGCCAACTGGAACCGCTGTTTGGCCGACGTCGCCGGCAAGTACTTCAAGCTCCTCTGCGGCGACGACCTGCTGGCGCCGGACTGCCTTCAAAAGCAGGTCGCGGTCATGGAAGCACCCGACAATCGCGATCTGGCATTGGTGTCGTGCGGCCGCCTGATCATCAACTCGGCTGGACGGCCCCTGATGCGCCGCCGGTATGCAACGAAACCCCGGAAACTTTGCGGACAGGCTGCCGTGCGGGCGATCGCCCGATTCGGCACCAACCCCATCGGCGAGCCGGGCTGCGGGCTGACGAGGACCGAGTTGATCGCGACGGTCGGCCGCTATTCGGCGCGATACCCGTACGTGATCGACCTCGATTACTGGGTCAAGCTGCTCCAGCACGGTGCCTGGTTCGTCCAGCCGGAATGCCTGTTTTCGTTTCGCATCTCTCCCGAATCGTGGTCTTCGCGACTGCATCGGGTTCGCGTCCGACAGTACCTCGATTTCGCCAACGAGGTGGCTCGACGGAACGGGGTCGCCCTGTCAACGCCAGAGCGGCTCGCGGCCACACTCCGCGCGCACGCCGGAGAGGTTGTCAGGCAGATGATCTTTCGCGTCCTGGGCTGACGCCCCCCACCCCGGCCCGCCGACCGCGGACCCCCCGCGCGGCTCCCGACAGTTTGACGCCTTTCCGCTGCAATGAACCAGCTGCAACGCGTAAAAAGAGGCTGGCAGGGTAGCATGACCGGCACTCGAACATCCGCCGCCGTCTTCAGCATGCAGATGAAAGCCGATCGATGAACGCACCGAGCGCCGAACTCGCCCGCATGGAGCACCTTCGCCGGAGGTTCGGATTTTGGGTGGATCTGCTGCGGGTACGCCAGTTCTTCAACCGCCTGCTGACATGGGTGCCGCTGTACCGTGGGCCGACCGGAAATCGCGTCCGCATGCGATGCTGGTCGGATCTCCTCGCGTACAACGAGATCTTCAAGGCCGGAATCTACGATGGCGTTTTCGATGCCCGCCACGTGGCCACGTTCTGTGACCTGGGCTGCCAGAGTGGAATGGCCTTGCTGAGGCTGGCATCGCGGTCTGGTGCTCCGCAGCGTGCTCTCCTTGTCGATGGAAACCCGCGCGCCGTCGAACGATGTCGTCGCAACGTTCGCGCAGCGGGGTTCAACGAAGCCGTTCGTGTCATTCACGGCGTTGTCGGCTGTTCCGACTCTGGCTCCGGCACCGCCGGATTTGTCCTCCGAGAAAATGAACTCGAGTGTGCCCTTGCAGTTGGGGCGGGAACGGAGCGAGTCAAGACCGTCGACGTTCCGGTTCTTGCACTCGAAAAGGAGTGGCTCGGATACGCCGGTGACGTGCCGTGCGACCTGTTAAAGATGGATATCGAAGGGGCGGAGCTCGACGTCTTGCGCAACGATCGGGCGTTTCTGTCGCGTGTCAGCGCCGTCGTGCTGGAGTGGCACGATCCACCGGCTGCCCGCGCGGCCGTGACCGACGAGTTGCGGTCGCTGGGTTTCGCGGACGTGCGCATTCTCTGCGAAGGAAACGGTTGCGGAGTGCTCTTTTGCCGGCGGACTGCCCCCGCGACGACCTAGCGCCGCCACCGAAGGTACCCACGACTTTGGCCGTCCGTCCGGTTACAGGCACTTCATCATCGTGCTTTTGGCCGAAGAACGGGGCATCGCCGGCGACGCGATGCGGGGCTCGCGAAACCGCAATCGGAGCGGAGAGATTCGAACTCTCGACCTCTTGGTCCCAAACCAAGCGCGCTACCAACTGCGCTACGCTCCGAGGCACGCGAGTGTACCGCGGCCGAACGGCCCCGGCCATGCACGTGCTTCGTGCCCGCTCGCCATCGGCCTGGATCGCAGCCCCGACCCCGGTCACTCCGAAAGCTGGTCGAGGAGCCGCTGGAACTCGTCGAGGTCGGCAAACGGGATCACGATCCGCCCCGCCCCCTTGCCGTTGGCGTGCACGACCACCTTCACCCCGAGCGCCCGGCGCAGCTGGTTTTCCACCGCCACGACCTGGCTCGGCCGCCGGGTCGCCGGCCGCCCGGGACGGCGCTTCGCCGGCGCAGCGGGCCGCTCGCCGGCCGACTCGTCGCCGCCGAGATCGCCGACCTCCACGTCGTCGTCCGCCACGTCCTCGTCGTCGCGTCTCAGGATCTCCTGGATCTCCCCTTCCAGCGTCCGCACCGACATTCCTTCGGCCGCCACGCGGTCGGCGAGCCGGACTTGTTCCACCTCGTCGCCGAGCGGCAGGAGCGCCCGAGCATGCCCCATCGAGATCGAACCGGAGCGGAGCCGGGCCTGTACCCCCTCGGGCAGCTCGAGCAGCCGGATCAGGTTGGCCACGTGCGAGCGGTCGATCGACAGCCGCTTGGCCAGTTCTTCCTGCGTGCAGCCCCAGGTGGCGAGGTACTGCCGGAAGCTCGCCGCCTTCTCCAGCGCGTCGAGGTCGCGGCGCTGCAGGTTCTCGACGATCGCGATCTCCGCCATGCCCCGGTCGTCGACGTCGAGGACGCGGACCGGCACCTTCTCCCAGCCGAGCCGGCGGGCTGCCGCCAGCCGGCGCTGGCCGGCGATCAACTGGTAGCGGTCGGCCTTGCCGCGGACGACGATCGGCTGCACGAGCCCGTGCTCCCGCAGGCTGGCCACGAGCTCCTCGAGGTCGGCGGCGTTGACCACGCTCCGCGGCTGCCAGGGATTGGGGTCGATCGACGCCACCGCCACCTCGGTGGCCGGCAGCGCGGCGGCGGCCTGCTCGATCTCCTCCGGCG
>JBKDUV010000258.1:0-3723 GCA_046339335.1 Planctomycetia bacterium
GCCGATGCCGCGACCGATTCGATCCAGCTCGCCGTGGGCGACCTTCCCGCGGCCGATCCGCAGCCGTCGAGCCAAAGCACCGAGCCAGACGACACAAAGCCCGCACCACAGGAAAAACCACCCGCCGCCGCGACTCCGACCGCCTTCGATCCCGCCTGGGTGGCGGCCGAGGATCATCCGCTCGCCCGTGACCTCGGCTGGGGGGGCCTGCTCTCCGGCCCGGCCGGCAGCCTCGGCCTGACGGCGGCCGACGAGCCGCTGCTCTGGAAGGGGGGCCGGCCGCTGGCCTTCGTGCGCACGACCAGCCTCAGCGGCGGCCGCATCGTCCGCAGCCTCGTCCTCAACTTCGACCTCGCCGGCTCGACCGCCGGCCGCACGCCGGCCCTCGTCGTTCTCGTGCAGCGGTTCATCGACCGCGTCCGGTCGCGGATCACGAGGCCATGGGCCGACAACTTCGAAACGGGCCAGGCGATCGACCGGCACGAACCGGTCCGCGCTGGCCCGGTCGGCGGGACGACGCTCGACTCTGTGGGCCGCGACGGCGGCCCGGCCACCACGGCCCCGTTCCGGGGCCGTGCCCCCGAGGAGCCCGGTTTTTTCCGGGTGACCGCGGTCGGGGGCACGCCCCCCGTCGCCGCCACCGTCGTGCGGGGCGCCGCGCAGTTCGCCGACTCGCGCGAGTGCGACTTTCGCACCGCGGCCGCCATGGACACGCTCGAGGCCGTCCGCATGGAGCAGGCGTTCAAACAGTCGGTCGAGGATCCCTGGGCGCCGCTCTGGCTGGGCCTCGCGATCGGCGCCCTGCTCGTGGCCTGGGGCTGGCGGGGCGCCGCTGATCGGCCCGCTCCGCTCCTCGAATACACTCGAAGCACATCCTGACGCCGGAGGCACACGACGATGGGATTCGCCGGACTGCAGTTCGTCTCCCCGCACTGGTTTTTGCTCGTTCCCGCACTGGCGCTGGCGGGCTGGTATTGGCGCGGCCTGCGGCTGGAGCGGCCGCTGCGGGCGGCCTGCCTGCTCCTCGCCGTGATCCTGCTGGCCGAGCCGCGGATGCGGCTCCAGGGAGACGGCCTCGACCTGTGGGTGCTCGTGGACCAGTCGGAATCGGGCTGGGACGACCTCGCCCCGCGGCTCGCCGAGATGGAGACGATCCTCGACAAGTCGCGGGGCATCGACGACCGGATCATGTACGTCGATTTCGCCGACGAGTCGCAGCCCCGCGGGGCGCTGGTCCGCAGCGGCCCGGCGGCCACCGAGTACGCCGGCCGGCGGTCGGCCACGCGGCTTTCCTCGGCCGTAGTCCACGCCCTTGGCCTGATGCCGGCCGACCGCGCGGCCCGGATCCTCGCCATCACCGACGGCTACTCGACCGAGCCGCTCGACCGGATCGCCGACAAACTGCTCGCCAAGGGGGTGGCGCTCGACGTCCGGCTGCCGCCGCAGCGGGACGTCGATGACTTCGCCATCGCCGCGTTCCGGGCGCCGCGCCGCGTGCAGGCCCGCGAGGGACTGCTGGCCGAGGTCGTGGTCACGGGCGGACGAGACGACACCGTGCCGCTGGAGATCCTCCGCGACGGCAGGCCGATCGGCACGCAGAAGGTCGAAATCCGCGAGGGCGTGGGCCGCATCCGGTTCACCGACCGGCTCGCCGCCGCCGGCGCGCACCGCTACACGGTGCGGATCGACCCCGCCGGCGACGCGCTCAAGGGCAACAACACGGCCGAGCAGTGGGTCGAGGTCCAGGGGGGCGGCCGGATCGTCCTCGTCACCGCCTACACCGATCCGCCGCTCGCCGCCGCCCTCCGCGACCAGGGGCTCGACGTGGAGGTCGTCTCCGACCTGGCCGCGGCGCACGTCGGCCTCCTGTCGGGCGCGAAGGGGGTGATCCTCGACAACGTCCCCGCCTACAAGCTCGATGCGGGGTTCGTGAAGGGGCTGGAGTTCTTCGTCACGGCCCAGGGGGGCGGGCTGGCGATGATCGGCGGCAAGTTTTCCTTCGCCGCCGGCGGCTGGTTCGGCTCGGCGGTCGGCCCGCTGCTCCCGGTGACCATGGAACTCAAGCAGGAGCACCGCAAGCTCGCCGTGGCGATGGCGATCGTCATGGACCGCTCGGGGAGCATGTCGATGACGGCCCCGGGCACGACGCAGACGAAGATGGCCCTCGCCGACGAGGGGGCGGCGCGGGCGATCGAGCTTCTCGGCGACAACGACATGGTGATCCTGATCCCGGTGGACAGCGCCGCCCATCCGCTCTCCGAAACCCCGCTGGCCGTGGGCCCGAACCGGGCCAAGCTCGTGGCCGCGGCCCGCAGCGTGCAGAGCACCGGCGGCGGCATCTTCTGCTACACCGGCCTCGCCGAGGCCTGGGCCAGGCTCAAGCGGGGACAGGTCGGCCAGCGGCACGTGATCCTCTTCGCCGACGCGGCCGACGCCGAGGAGCCGGGCGACTACAAGGAGCTGCTCGATGAAATGGTGAAGGCCAAGTGCACGGTCAGCGTCATCGGCCTCGGGGCGGAAACCGATGTCGACGCCGAGTTTCTCAAGGACATCGCCAAGCGTGGCGGCGGACGGATTTTTTTCAACGCCGACGCCAAGGAACTCCCCGCGCTCTTCGAGATGGAGACGGCGACGATCGCCCGGTCGGCGTTCATCGAAGAACCCGTCGGGCTCAAGGGCACGCCCGGCTGGGCGGAGATCGCCGCCGCCCCGATGGACTGGCTGCCGCAGGTGGATGGCTACAACCTCACCTACATCAAGCCCGGCGCCGCGCAGGCCGCCGTGTCGGCCGACGACTACGCCGCACCGCTGGTCGCCTTCTGGCGACGCGGCACGGGGCGGGTGGCGACGGTGGCGTTTCCGCTGGGGGGAGATTTCTCGCAGCTGACGCGGGACTGGGACGGCTACGGCGGCTTCGTGCAGAGCCTGGCCCGCTGGCTGGCCGGGCCGCCGCTGCCCCCCGGCGTCGGCATGCAGGCCCGCGTCGAGGGGACGCGGGTCCGCCTCGACCTCGTCTATGACGACTCGTGGGCCGAGCGGGTCGCGGCCGACCCGCCGGAACTGACCGTGTCCCGCGGGCCGGGCGGGGCGGCGACGAAGCTCTCCTGGGAGCGGCTCGCCCCGGGTCACTTCACGGCCGGGCTCGACGCGGCCGACGTCGATTACGTCCGCGGTGCGGTGCGGCTCGGCGAGTCGGCGCTCGCGGTGGGCCCGCTGAACGTCACGGCGAATCCTGAATGGTCCTTCGACCGGGCACGGCGCGAGGAACTGCTCGCTGTCAGCGGCCGCTCGGGAGGCGTGGAGCGGGTCGATCTGTCCGATGTCTGGAAGGCTCCGCGGCCGGCCGCCTGGCGCGGCCTGCGGCGCTGGCTGCTGCCGCTCTTGGTGCTTTTGGTCCTCCTCGAGGCCCTGGCGACACAGGTCGGCTGGTCCTGGCCCCGCCCCGCCCCCGCGCCGGCGCCGGCCTGACCGCCGCTGTGAGGTGATCCCGGCGGCGATTTTTCCATGCCGCCGCCCCCCCGCGCGTAACATTCCGCCGCGGCCGTCGCCCTGTCCTCTGGAGCCTGTCCTCTGGAGCCGGCCGCGCCACAGCTACGCCACCCATCTGCTCGAAGCCGGAGTCAACCTGCGGCTCATCCAGCAGTACCTGGGCCACAGTTCCCTGCAGACGACCATGATCTACCTGCACCTCACGTCCACCGGGCAGGATCTCGCCCGCGAGGC
>JBKDUV010000259.1:0-14644 GCA_046339335.1 Planctomycetia bacterium
CGTTCGGTCACGTTGCCACTGAGATCGAGAATGCCCCAGTAGGACGCCCCCGCCGCGCCGCGGTCGCTCTGCGGCGTGGCGAAGATCCCCACGCGCAGCGGCCCCGCGACTTGCATCTTCCCGTCGACCCGGATCGCGCCGTTGGCGACGTTGCCACGAAGTGCATCGAGGCCGTCGGCGCCTTCCCAGACGACCCGCTCGTCCGGCCCGCCCTGGTCGTGAAGCACATAGGCCCCGCCACCGTCGCCCGTCCCCACGGCCTGCGCCGTCCCCCAGGCGAACTCGCCGGCGACGGGCTGCAGCGGACCACGACAGGCCTTTTCGAACTCCAACTCCGTCATCGGCCGCAGGCCCGCCCAGGCCGCGTAGGCCGAGCCGTCAGGGCAGGAGATGAAATTGCAGGCCACGAAGGGCGACGACGTCTTGTACGTGGCCGGCCTGGCGGGCCGGATCACCGTTCGGCTGGCCACGAACGTCGTTCGCGGGACGACCACCGCCTCGGCCGTGGCCGCCGAACCGGAGACGCTGATCGTGGTGTCGTTGCGGCCGACAGTCATCGGATGCGAGGGCTTGATTCCCTGCGTGCCCGGCGGCCCATCCACCTGCGTACGCGACCGTTCGCACTGCCGCGCATACGGCAGCGAGTTGAGAAAATCGCAGTACTGCTGCTGCGTGATTTCGTTCCGCATGCAATAGAACGCCCGGTAGCCCTTGGGGAACTTGGCGGGCAGTCGTAACGGCACGTCGGCACTGAAATCGTCCTCGTTGCCGGGCCGCAGTCCGGACCCGTTGCGACTGCCGATCCCGTCGTCTCCCTCGCCCCCCAGCGGCAGTTCGGCCTCGCTCTCGATCGGAAACGGCCGCGTGCCGTTACCGGCGGACAACTGGGCGGCGACGGCGTTCGTCGTTCCGTCACCCGCCCAGAAACGGCACTGCGGCACGTAGACCATCTGCAGGGCGAACACCCGGATGTCGGCGTCCGCCGGAGCTTCCGCGGCGTTCTCCCAGCGTAGTGTCACGTCCTTGAACACAGTCGGGCCGTGCCCCGGGGCGGCGCGGTACACGAACACGCCCAGGCCCCGCCCGCCGTCATCCGTCCGCCCCACGTCCAACGCCGCACCGGCCGGCACGCGGTGATCCCCCGCTTGCGCGGAAAGCATGGCGTGGGAATACCCGTCCGCGCCCGGCCGCTGATACTTCACGAGCACCCAGGCCGCGTCCCAACTCTCCAGCCGCAATGGTCCCGTGCCGCCGTGCTGTTTTTCTTCGACCTCCCAGCCGGCCCGCCAGGAATGATCCCAGGCGATGTCGAACGTGATCGTGGTGTGCCCCGCCTCGCGACCGACTCCCCGACGCACGTTGGTCACGCGGATCGGATCCGCCGCACCCGTGCCGCGAAACCGGGCCGCTGCATGCTCGTCGCCCAACGCCGGTACCGCGACCGCCAGTACCGCCAAGGCGCCACTCGTGAACGCAACGAGTTGCCGCACCAGCCAGAGTCCACCGCGGTCCGCGCTGCACGTTGCCATGCGACAGTCTCCTCGACGATGCCACGCGATCATGAAGTCGGTGAAACTTGCGTGACATTGCCCGTATACATACCATACCGAACGTTCGCCATGGGCTGGACGAGGTGCGCAACGGATCGGTTTCAGACCCCGGAGATGAGCCGATGTGCGGAATTCCGAACGTCCAGCGCCGTTTTTCGACCGCCGCGCGGCCCGCGCAACTTCTCTTCGCGCTGCTCCTTTCCGCCTGGGCGGCAGCGGCCGCCGCCGATGGCCTTTCGATCGGCCCCGTGACGGTCGCGGCCCGCGACGGCAAGACTGCAACCCTCAGTTTCGACATCCATTGGGATCATTCCTGGCGCGGCGGCACGATGCACGACGCGGCATGGGTGTTCTTCAAGTTCCGTAACGCGCCGTCCGCTCCCTGGCGTCCCCTGCGGCTGGTGGCCGACAAGGTCGTCAACCCGACCGGCTCCGGACAGGCGGCCGGCGGGACCCCGCTCGAGTTCGTCGTGCCGGGCGGCGAGGACGGATTCGTCGGCGTCTTCCTGCGCCGGGCCCGGGACGGCGTCGGCAACGTCTCGGCGACACGTGTCACGGTCGTCACGGAGGCCGTTGAACCGCTGGCCACGACCAGCGTCCGCGGATTCGGACTGGAAATGGTTCATGTGCCGGAGGGCCCGTTCGACGTGGGCGTCGTCGCCGGACCGGAACTCAACAGGTTTTATGCCTGGGAAAAAACGGACACGACGGACACGCCGCCGTTCACGGTCACCGGACCGGGACCGATCCCGACCGGACGGCAGCCGGGCCGACTGTGGGCCACCGGGCTCACCCCGGAGGACGGCGGCGAGATCCCGGCCCCGTTCCCCAATGGCTACCGTGGCTTCTATGCCATGAAGTTCGCCATCACCCAGGGTCAGTATGCCGACTTCCTCGCCACGCTCACCGAGGAGGAGGCGGCCAGCCGGTATTACCCCGAGGGCCATGGCAAGTGGATCGGCCGCTCGGGTGACCCGCCAAACCGCGTCTACACGGCGCTTGGTGGTTTTCCGAACACCTGGTTTCGCCCCCAGGCTCCCGACCGTGATCACCGCTGCCCGTGGCTCTCCTGGAAGGATTCGGCCGCGTTCGCGGCCTGGGCCGGGCTGCGACCGATGACGGAACTGGAGTACGAAAAGGCCTGCCGCGGTCCCGCGCTTCCCGCGCTGGTCGATGCGAAGTCATTCTGGGGCCTCGAGGATTGCAACGTCGGTCAAATGTACGAGCGACCTGTCTCCGCGGCGACCGCCGAGGGACGGGCGTTCCGGGGCACGCACGGCCGCGGAACGACGGCCCTTCCCGCCGATTGGCCGCAGGACGCGCGGGGCGTGATCCTGCGCGGCGACGTCCTCCACACGCGGCGCAACACCACAGCCCCCCATCAGCGCATTTCCGGACGCCTGCTGCCGGTCGATTCGCAGGCCGACCGCAAGCCGCACCCGTTGGCGATCTGGCGCGGCGTGCGAACCGATCCCGCCGGTGACGAGGCGCTGCGGCCGGTGGTCGGGCGATTCGACCCGGCCGTCCCCTGGATACTCCCCCGGCGGAATGCCCCGGCCGTGATCGACGGCCGGTTCGACGACTGGAAGGACCCCCTGCTCGTGCTCGGTGAATTTCGCGACATCTTTCCGCTGATCGACAAATGGGCCGGCCGACGGTATCCGTCGCCGCGACTGCCCGATTCCTGGGCCGGTCCTGCCGACCTGGGCGCCCGCGTGCATCTCGCCCGCACCGCCGACGACCTCTGCATCGCGGTCGAGGTCACGGACGACCGCCACTTCAATGGCCACAGCGGGGCGGCAGTCGCCGCTGGTGACGCGGTGCAGATCGGGATCGCGACGAAAGACGGCCTGCGGTCCCTGGGCATCGCGTTTGCGGACGGCAGCCCGCGGGTGCACCAGTGGCAACCGGACGACTCGCGCGTGCTGGAGGTGCTCGATTGCGCCGTTGTCCGCGACGAGGCCAAGGGGGCGACCCGTTACGAATTGCGGCTGCCGTTCTCCGCCCTCGGCCTGACGGCGGACGATCGGTTCGGCTTCAACATTCTCGTCTTCGACGACGACGATGGCACCGGCAGCAAGGACTGGATTCAACTCGCTCCCGGCCTGGTTCAGGCCGGCGGCGGCGACGGAAAAAAATTCCTGCAGTTCGGTCCGCGGCCATGAGCGCCGCGGGAGGGACGGTGCGTGTGACTGACTCCATGAACAAGGGATCTTCCATGAGCGACGCACCGCGCGGTATGGGCAGGCTGGCCGGCATCGTCGCGGTGTTGACAACCTGCTCCCTGACCGCGGCCATGCCGCACGGTGTCGCCGCCGATCGTGACCCTCTGGCGGTGACGAACGTCCGCGTCACGGAGCGGCAGGCCGCGACTGCGACCCTGACGTTCGACGTCACCTGGAAGGACTCCTGGCGGCATGAAGGCAACCACGATGCAATGTGGGTGTTCTTCAAGTACAGGCCGAAGGGTGCCGACGACTGGCGGCATGTGCGGCTGGCTGCCGACCGGACGCTCAATCCGACCGGATACGGTCAGGCGGAAGGCACGCGGGTCGATCTGATCGTGCCGGACGGCGACGATGGCTATCTGGGCATGCTCGTCCGTCGTGCCGAGTATGGGCTCGGCACAGTAGAAGCCCAAGGCGTGACCGCCCGATGGGATCTCCGGTCGGCCCGGGGCGTTCCCCCGGACCACGACGTCGCACTGCTCGCCTTCGGCATCGAGATGGCGTTCATTCCTGAAGGCAGTTATCTGCTCGGCGACGGGGGCACGCAGACCTTCCACTTCTACCAGTACACCGATGGCTCGCAGCACCACAAGCCATACCGGGTCGCCGCTGCCGGAGCGATCCAGACGGGCCGGCAGCCGGGTCGGCTCTGGGCACGCGGCAATGAACCCGAGGATGGCGGGCAGATCCCGGCCGCGTACCCGACCGGCTACGGAGCGTTTTACGCCGCGAAGAGGCATGCGATGAGTTTGTATCCCGCGTTTGCAGCGAGGCTGTCCGAGGACGAAAAGCAGACCTTCAACCGGTGGCAGTCGAACCAGTACTCCGGATCCTGGCCAGACGGCGCGGCCTTCGCCGCCTGGGCTGCCCTGCGGCCCTTGAGTGAGTTGGAATACGAAAAGTTGACTCGCGGGCCGACCGAACCCGGCTGGAATACCGGTGACTCGCTCGATCACCCGTCGTTCTGGGGCGTCCACAACATCAACGGCTGGCGGGTGCCCCGCGAGCAGACGGTGACCGTGGCCAACGCGGCCGGGCGTCGGTTTCGCGGGACGCACGGTGGCGGCACAACGACGCTCCCCGCCGACTGGCCTCAGCAGGATGCGGTCGGGGCAGGCGTTCGCGGCGGCTACAACACCGCAGGAGATCCGTCGTGTCGTGCGGATGCGGCGACCGGCGCCGCCACGCCTCGCAACGGCCTCGGGTGGCGGGCCGCTCGAACCGCTCCCAAGGGTGTCGGCTTGTGAAACGGCCGCGGCCCCTTCAGCCGTGGCCGCGGCTTCCGGCCAGCCAGGCGTCGGCCCACGTCCGAACGCCGTCGACGCCCTTGCGGTGGCAGAAGTCGCCGAGCGTCTCTCCTGTCTGCCGTTCCGCCTTGTAGCAGGCGAGGACGGCGCCGATCTCCCGCGACAAATCCTCGAACGGGACGACGTCCTTGTACTGCGTGTTGAGCCGGTCGCCGAGCAGCCGGCCGCCGAGGAAGATCGTGTACTTGCCGAGCGTCCGCCCCACGATGCCGATGTCGGAGTTGTAGGGGCGGGCACAGGCGTTCGGGCAGCCGGTCATCCGCAGCGTGAAGGCGTCCTGCGCCAGGCCGAGCCGGGCGACCTCCGGCTCCAGGTCGTCGATCAGCCCTGGCAGCACCCGCTCGCTCTCGGCCACCGCCAAGCCGCAGGTCGGCAGCGCCACGCAGGCCATGCTCCAGCGGCGCAGCGTCGAGATCTCCTCCGACGTCTTCACGCCGTGCTCGTGAAGGAGATGGGCGATCCGCTCCCGGTCTGTCACGGCGAGGTCGGTGAACAGCAGGCTCTGATGGGCCGTGATCCGCACGCCGGGGCGGATGTCGCGGAGGATTCGCCGGATCGCAGACTTGAGGCGGAAGTCGCCCGTGTCGTGAACGCGGCCATTCTCCACGTTGAAGCCGTAAAAGTACATGCCGTCTCCCTGCTCATGCCAGCCGATGTGGTCGTCGAAGCCGTGGACGTCGGCCGCGTGGCAGGGAGCGAGGGGCTTGCCGAAATACTCTTCGACCTTCGCACGAAACGCCTCCAGGCCCATGGCATGGATCGTGTACTTGAGCCGGGCCGTCTTCCGGTCGGCGCGGTTGCCGAAGTCGCGCTGCACCTTGACCACCGCTTCGGCGATTGCCAGCACGTCGGCCGGCGGCACGAACCCGAGCCGCTTGGCGAGCGCCGGGAACGTCTTGGCGGCGCTTGGCGTCACCCCCATGCCACCGCCGGCAAGCACGTTGTAGCCGAGGATCTTCCCCTGCTCGTGGACGACGAGAAAGCCGAGGTCGTTGGCGTAGACGTCGGTGCAGTTGTCCTCGGGGATCGCGAAGGCCGTCTTGAACTTTCGCGGCAGGTAGGTGGGGCCGTAGATCGGCTCCACATCCTTCTCCGCGCCAGTGCCTCCGACGAGCGTCTTCTCCCCGGTGTCAGGATCGGTCAGCCAGATCTCGTAGTAGGCCCGGGTCCGCGGGGCGAGGTGCCGGGCGAGCAGGTCGAGCTGGGCCTGCATCTCCTCCCGGACCGGATCGTTCTTGATCGGAGCCGGGCAGCACATGATGTTGCGCTCCACGTCGCCGCAGGCGGCGAGCGTGCTCATCTGGATCGCATGGATCCTCTGCATGAACGGCTTGAGGTCTCCCTTGACGACGCCGTGATGCTGGATCGACTGCCGCGTGGTCAGGCGGATCGTGCCGTTGCCGACCTCGTCACCGAGGTCGATGGCCGCGAGGAGCTGATCGGCAGTGAGCTTGCCGCCGGGCACGCAGGTCCGGATCATGAACGATATCTCGCGCTGGCTCTTTGCCCCGTCGCGGGCCTTGCGCTGCTCGCGGTCGTCCTGCTGGTAGGTGCCGTGGTTCTTCAGCAGCTGGATCGATGCCTTGCCGAAACCGGCCGCCCCGTCGGCGAGTTCCGTCGCTATATCGCCACGCAGATAGTCGCTGGCGGCCTTCGCCAGCTCGACGGCGGAAGGTTTCGGTGCAGCGGCCCGGGGTTCGTCTGTCATCGGCATGTGCCTCCTGTTCACGATCGCGGTCGTGGTCAGGATAGGCGATTGATCCTGCCGGAGCCAGCCAGCCTCAGCCGCCTGGAGCCCGTCCGCACGCCGCGTGGACTGCCAGTGCCTCGTCGTAGGCTGTGGCGTAGCCGGCGGCGGTCGCGGCCCAGGAGAAACCCTCTGCATGCCGGCGCAGGCGGGCCTGGAAATCAGGCGCCGCTTCGAATTGCTTCCGGGCCGCCCGGTAGGCGGCCTCGAGGGCCTCGCCTGCGAACGAATCGAGGTAGAAGCCCAGGTCACCGGCCACTTCCGCCAGGCTCGTATTCCGGGCGACGATCACGGGACGACCCGCATGCATCGCCTCCAGAACCGGCAGCCCGAAGCCCTCGGAGAGCGAGGGAAAGAAAAATGCCTCACAGTTTCCGTAGAGCCATTGACGGTCGCCGTCGGAGACTTCTCCCGGCAGCAGGACCTTGCCGGTGAGACCGCGCCGCGTCACCTCGCGGACGAGATGATCACCGTACGGTGTGGCGTTCTTGCCGGCAATCACCAGCCGCAGTTCCGGGAGCCGCGCTGCGAGGTCCAGAAGGACGTGAAAATTTTTGTGCGGCAGGCAGTTCCCCAACGTGAGCAGAAACGGGCCGGGCGGGAGAAAGGCCGGGGGGCGGTCGGCCGCAGTGCCGGGCGCGGAGAAGCCGAGCGGCACGACGCGGATCGGCCGCGCGCCGACGTCGAGGTTGCGTCGCACGTCGTCGGCGACGTACGCGGAATCGGTCGCGATCAGCGTCGACCGCGCGACCTTCGCCTGGATGGCGGCGAGCTTGCGGCCGATCTCCCGTTCTCGCCCCGCCCGCGGGGCTTCGTGGAGGAAGGTCAGGTCGTGGATCGTGAGCACGACCGGGATGCGGCGGTCGAGCGGCATGTACTTGGACGTCTGGTTCGTGACGTGCCAGAGGCTGGCGGCGGGAGCGCCGAGGAATGGCTGCGTGAGCGGACGGACGAGGCGGAGCAGCCGTTCCTTGCGCCAGGTGCTGACGTCGATCCGGTCGAATCCGCCCCCGGGAAAGTAGCGTCCGCATCCGGGGGGCAGGAAGAACACGGGCTGGAACCGGCCGGGGGCGATGGCGAGCAATTCCTCGCCGAGATGCAGCGAAAACCTGCCGAGGCCGCAGTTGATGTGGCGGAGTTTTTCCAGGTCGATGACGACCCGCGGGAGCTCGTGGGGCATGCCATATGGTCGTGCCGCCGCGCGCCTTGCGTCAAGGTGGCTCCCGGCCGGCTTCTCACGCATCAAACCGTCGCACGAGGCGGCGCGGCCGGCGCGGTCACCCTCGGCGTCGTACCGCCGGGCTCTGCGTGACAAGGCCAGGGATGGCTTCTCACGCATCAAAATAGAGACAACACTCATACGGATGCGGCCGCAGCCGCATCGCGTCGATTTCCTTCTCGCGCTTCCACTTCACCCACGTGCGGATCACGTCCTCGGTAAACACGTCGCCACGCAGGAGAAACTCGCCGTCCCGCTGCAGGGCGTCGAGCGCCTCGGCCAGCGACCCTGGTGCCTTGGGAACATTCGCCAGTTCCTCGGGTGGCATGTCGTAGATGTCGCGGTCGAGCGGATCGCCAGGATGAATCTTGTTCTGGATCCCGTCGATCGCCGCCATGAGGATCGCGGCGAACGCAAGATAGGGATTGCACGTGGGGTCGGGGCAGCGAAACTCCACCCGCTTCGTCTTCGGGCTGGCCGAGTACATCGGGATCCGACAGCTGGCGGAGCGATTCCGCTGCGAATAGGCGAGGTTCACCGGTGCCTCGTAGCCCGGCACGAGCCGCTTGTAACTGTTGGTCGTCGGGTTCGTGATCGCCAGGATCGCCGGCGCGTGCCGGAGGATGCCGCCGATCGCATGCAGGGCCGTCTCGGACAGCCCGGCGTAGCCGCTGCCGGCAAACAGCGGGTGTCCATCCTTCCAGAGCGAGATGTGCGTGTGCATCCCCGAGCCATTGTCGCCATAGAGCGGTTTGGGCATGAAGGTCGCGGTCCGGCCGTGGCGGCGGGCGACGTTTCGCACGAGGTATTTGTAGAGGCACATCTGGTCGGCCATCTTCACCAAGTCTTGGAAACGCATGTCGATTTCGCACTGGCCGCCCGTGGCCACCTCGTGGTGCTGGGCCTCGACGTCGATTCCGCACTGGATCATCGTCTGCATCATCTCGTTTCGCAGGTCCATGAGTTGGTCGGCGGGCGGGCATGGGAAGTAGCCCTCCTTGTACCGCAGTTTGTAGCCGAGGTTCGGTGCCTCGGCCCGGCCGCGGTTCCACTCCGCCTCCCGCGAATCGAGGTGGTAGTAACCCTCGTGCGCGTTCTGGTCGAACCGCACGTCGTCGAAAAGGAAAAACTCGGCCTCCGGACCGATGAAGCACGTATCGGCGATGCCGGTGCTCTTCAGATAGTTGACCGCCTTGCGGGCGATGTTGCGCGGGTCGCGGGAATAGTCCTCGCGGCTGATCGGATCCTGGATCATGCAAATCATCGCCAGCGTGGGGAGCTGGGCGAACGGATCGACGAAGGCGGTGCCCGGCACCGGCACGAGCAGCATGTCGCTCTCATTGATCGCCTGCCAGCCGCGAATGCTCGAGCCGTCGAAACCGAGCCCGTCCTCGAAGACATCCTCTTCGAGTTTTCCGACGGGGATCGTGAAATGCTGCCAGGCGCCGAGAAAATCGGTGAACCGTAGATCGACTGCCTTGACTTCCTTCTCGCGACACATCGCGAGCACTTCGCGGGGCTTCATGGGGGATCCTCCGGGGTCGACCCATGATAGCGGCATCACCCGCGCAGGTCGGGCGGCACGATCCGGCAGCACCAGCGGTCGCCGGCGCGGACGAGGTGGAGCCGACCGGTGAACCGGTCGCCACGCAGCGTCACGGAGATCGCCTCCCGTTCGTCGGTCACGCCGGCGACAGCGGGTTCGTAGACGCCGGCGGCGATCCGCCGGGCGAACCCGCGGCCGCCGGACACGTCACCCGCCTCGTGGTCGAGCCAGGCAACGCGGTGGGGCGCGAGCGGCCGGGCGTCCACCGGTCCGGCACCCGGCCGCGGCAGGGCGGCAAGCCGCCAGGTGCGGCACAGTCCGCCGTCCGCCTCGAGAAGCAGGTCGACATGGATGCCGGCCGGATCGTCCGGGGCGCCGACATGCTCGAGGAGGATGAACCGCGGCATGGCGTTCAATAGTCGGCGCCGGCAGCGCCGCTGCCGCCAGCCGGCAGGGCTAGCGGTTTCGGCTTGTGGCGAACGACGCGGCGCGCGTTCTCGTCCCGAAGCCGCTCCACGGCGGCCTCCAGGCTCATGGCGCCGAGGTCGCCTTCCACGCGGTCACGCAGGCTGACCGTACCGGCCGCCTCGTCCCGCGGCCCGCACACGACCATCATCGGGATGAGTTCCACTTGCGCCGTGCGAATCTTGGCGCCGAGTTTCTCCGCCGCGAGATCGATGCCGGTCCGCAGACCGGCGGCCTCGAGCCGGGCCTTCACCTGCCCCGCGTAGGCCGCGCTTTTTTCGCTCACCGGGATGACACGGACCTGTTCGGGCGCCAGCCAGAGCGGAAACGCCCCGGCGAAGTGCTCGATGAGAACGCCCACGAACCGCTCCAACGAGCCGAGCGGCGCGCGGTGGATCATCACCGGGCGGTGCTTGGCGTTGTCGGCGCCGATGTACTCGCAGTCGAATCGTTCGGCGCTTGGCAGGTTGTAGTCGAGTTGCACCGTGCCCAGCTGCCATTCGCGGCCCAGCGAGTCGTTGACCACGAAGTCGATCTTCGGCCCGTAGAAGGCGGCCTCGCCCGGCTCCGGCTCGCAGCCCGGCAGTTTCATGCGCCGGGCGACCCGCTCGATCGCCGCCTCGGCCTCAGCCCAGCGCTCGGGGGGCCCGACGTATTTGTCGCTCGCCGGGTCGCGGAACCCGAGCCGAACGCGGAAGTTCTCGAACGCCAGGCTGGAAAGGACCTTGAGCGTGAAGTCGATGCAGCCCTCCACCTCCTGCTCCACCTGCTCGGGCGTGCAGAAGATGTGGGCGTCGTCCTGCGTGAAGCCGCGGACCCGCGTCATGCCCCCTAGTTCGCCCGACTGCTCGTACCGGTAGACGGTGCCGAACTCGGCGAGCCGTAGCGGCAGGTCCTTGTAGCTGTGGGGCCGGGCCTTGTAGATCATCGTGTGGTGCGGGCAGTTCATCGGCTTGAGAAGGTACTGTTCGTCGTCGCTCATGGCGATCGGCTTGAACTGGCTGTCAGCGTAGTACGGGTAGTGGCCGGAGGTCTTGTAGAGGTCGATCTTGCCGATGTGCGGCGTATAGACCGGCTGGTAGCCGCGGGCGGCGAGCTCGTCGCGGACGAACGCCTCCAACGTGCTGCGCAGCGTGGCCCCCTTCGGCATCCAGAGCACGAGCCCGGAGCCGACGAGGGGGCTGGTCGTGAACAGGTCGAGCTGCTTCCCCAGCACGCGGTGATCGCGGTGCCGGGCCTCTTCCAACGCCGCCAGGTGGGCGTCGAGATCCTCCTGGGAAAACCATGCGGTGCCGTAGAGCCGCTGCAGCTGGGCGTTGTTCGCATCGCCTTTCCAGTAGGCGCCGGCGATGTTCGTCAGTTTGAAGGCCCGGATGCAGCCCGGGCTGGGGACGTGCGGGCCGCGGCACAGATCGATGAACTCACCCTGCCGGTAGAACGACAGGCTCGAATGATCGGCGAGGCCCGTCTCGATGTGTTCGACCTTGAGCGGCTGCTCGAGGCCACGGACGATCTCGATCGCCTCCGCCCGGGGCACCTCGACCCGCTCGAACGCCTCGTCGGCCTCGACGATGCGGCGCATCTCCGCCTCGATCGCCGGCAGGTCCTCGTCGGTGATCGGCCGGGCGGCCCGGAGATCGTAATAACAGCCCGCGCCGATGGTGGGTCCGAAGGCCAGTTCGACGCCCTCGAAGAGCCGCATCACGGCCCGGGCCATGACGTGGGCCGCCGAGTGGCGCATTACGGGCAGGGCGCGGGGATCGCCGGCACGGAGCGGCTCGACCGTCACGCTGCCCGACGCGGGGAGTCGGGCATCGAGCCCCACGGTCCGGCCGTCGAGGACCGCAGCGATCGGGCGGCCGGCCGCCGCGATGTGCCGAAGCACGTCGGCGAGGGGGGTGAACGGGGGAAAATCCCCTGTCGTGCCGTCGGAAAAACGAATGGTGATCATGGCGAAAGTCACTGGTTCGAGGAGCGGCTACGGGGTGCAACCGCAACGGCAGCGTAGCGACGGCCGCGCAGCCGGCACAAGCCTGAACCACGTCCACGGCGGCGGTGCGCCGGGTTCCTTGACGGGGGCCGATTCGGGCGCGACACTTAGAGTCGCAGGGCGATTAGCTCAGTTGGTTAGAGCACCAGCTCGACAAGCTGGGGGTCATAGGTTCGAGTCCTATATCGCCCACTTGAACACCCGTACAGTTTTGGGTGTTCTCCGAGAAAGCCGCGATAACTCCGGGAGTTGTCGCGGCTTTGCTCTTTTCGGTCGTCGTCGTGCGATCTTCTGCGGACTGACCCCCTCTCCAAATCTCTCATGAGCACTGGTGCAAAAACTGGGGAGGGGTCAGGTGCGGGTGATGCGGCAGAGTAGAGAGAACGTTCCCGATCAGCGGCTCGCGACCTTTGACGAACCACGCCACCGGATTTTATCGCGAGTCCGCTGCATTGCGTGGTTCAAGTAAGCCGCTCCGCGGCAGGCTGATCTCGGCCCTCCCATTGTAGCCGGCTAGTCCCGGCTTTTCAGGTGTGAACGGCCCCGCTGGCCACGTGCCGTCACGGCAATCATCGTCGCTCGCAAGGGTTTTTCTTCCTCCTTTGCGGCCTCCTCAGCAGAATCTGTGGGTGAACGCAGGCTCGGGTAACCGTCCGAGCACATGAAAGAGTGCGATTTCGATGCCCTGCGGCGTCCGAAAGCCGAACGCTTTTCTGGTGGTCAGTTTTGCTTTGCCGTTGAATCCCTCGACAACGCCCGACGAGATGGTGCCCCTCGCCCGGAACCAGTTGAGGATCAGATGTCGATGACGCCGCAGGCTCCGGGCGATCTTCTTCATCGGGATGATCCGGCTGCGCATGGTGCGTGTGCACCAGGCGTCGAGGAACTTCATCGCCCACTCAGGGCTGGTGTACTCCCAGAATCGCTGGAAGTCCTCGCGGAGCAGATGAGCCCGGACGCTCTTGAGGTTGTACTGCAGGATCTCCTTGAGCCTGACTTCCTGATGATCCGTGAGGTTTGTTGACGGCGGTTGAAAACGACAGCGCGGGGCGGTCGAAAACGATGGCGCTGGGTAGTTTCGATCTCCCCTGATTCCGTGGGGGTGTCGCGGTTGGTCTGGTCGCCTGTTTAGTCCTGCCGCCGTCGCCGCCGTTTGGCGTCCTGCAGACGGTAGCTCTCGCCCTTCGTCTCCAGAATGTGGCAGCGATGGGTGAGCCTGTCCAGCGCTGCTCCCGTGAGCCGTTCACTGCCGAGCACCTCGGTCCAGTTCTCGAAGGGTAAGTTCGTTGTCACGACCAGGCTGTTGCGTTCGTACGCCGTGGCGATGACGTCGAAGAGCAACTCTGCCCCCGCCTTGCTTGCTGGCACATAGCCCAGCTCGTCGAGCACGAGGAGGTCGAGCTTGGCCAGCTGCTGACGTATGCGAAGCAGATGCCGCTCCTCCTTGGCTTCGAGAAGCAGCGTGACGAGTTCCGTGACCCGGAAGAACCGCACCCTCCTCCCCTGAGAGCATGCGGCCATTCCAAAGGCCGTGGCCAGATGGGTCTTTCCCGTGCCGGACGGCCCGACGAGCAGGATGTTCTCGCGTCGGTCCAGATACTCGCCCTTCACGAGTTCGAGCACCTGCGGCTTGTTGACGCTCGGCCGGGATGCAAAGTCGAACTCGTCGAGCATCTTGTTGGCGGGGAACCTGGCGGCCTTGAGCCTCCGCTCTGCCGCCTTCCGCTCCCTCTCGATCAACTCCATTTCCACGAGTTGCAGGAGGAACGCGAGATGGTCGGCATTGTCAGCTGCGCACCTCTGGGCGATCTTCTCGGCCTCGGCCAGCATCGTGGGCAGCTTCAGGGCCTTGAGGTGGTGCTTGAGCAGCACCGTGCTCTTGGTCTCGGTCTTGCTCATGACGCGACCTCCTCGAGCAAGGCTTGGTAGGCGGCCACGGGTGTCGTCTCCACATGCACGCACGCCAGGTGCGGCCTGCCATCGAGCGAGAAGAGCCGCACCGGCCCATCGGCCCGGTGCTCGACGACCGAACGGATGCTGTCGGCGTCAGAGAGATCGATGCCGAGAGCGTATTCGACCCCCGCAGTGACCTCTTTCAGGCTGAATCGCTCCAGGAGCCTCAGCACGCGGATGTACGACCTCGTTCCCGACTTCGAGTCTTCGGCATCCATCCTCCTGCGGAGCAGGGCAAAGCAATCAGGGAGGTTCCAATGCTCCAGAGGCTTCGCATGATCGAAGCCGCCGGGCTTGCGTTCGAGGAGCGCCAGGTAGTGCACGGGCTCGAAAAAGGTCTTCTCTCGATCCCAGCACCTAGGGTACCGAGCAAGAAGACGGTCCTCGTAGACGAAGCGAACCTCGTCAACCGTGGCAATGACGATAACCTTCCGATGGGCGTAGCGAACGGGGACGGAGTAGTCGTTGGTCTCGAACCGCACCAGCGACTCCGAGTTGAGATAAAGCAACCCCTCTTCTGTAAATGCCGGGATGAGCGGGCGGGTCATCTGGCTTTCATGTTCAGGTAAGACCTTTCAGTTTCCCAGTCGTCGCTGATCTCGCTGAGGACTGCCGAGACGAGCCTCAGCACGGAAGCCT
>JBKDUV010000260.1:0-19874 GCA_046339335.1 Planctomycetia bacterium
CCGTCCGGGGCCTTGATGCCTCGCTTCCGGCACCGTTCAGAGGCTACGGATGTCGATCACGGGCAGCTCGTCGGGCGACACCTGAACCGCTGCGCGGTCGTCATCAGCCTGGACAAGCTCGCCCCAGTCCGTGGGCGGGCCCCGAGCGGGAGAGACGGGAGGCGGCTCGAGTGGTTCGCCGAGGTGTTTGAGAATCTTCCGGATCGGCCCTGGCTCCGTGATGAAGGCAATGAGCCGGATGTCGCCGCCACAGGTGGGGCACGCAAGCGGAAACTCCTCCCCCACCCGGGCCAGGAGTTTCGCCCAGGCAATGCGCGCGGTGTCATGTGAGCGTGGCTTTTGATGTGTGTGAGCCGGGTCGCAGCAGCCTCCCGCGCCGTGCCCGTCGCTCGCATGCCGGCCAGCCTCGGCCTCTTGCCGCTTGCCGACGTTCCCGATCGCCAGCGCCGTGACGGCGGGCCTGAGCGGGTGGTTCGGCGCAAACACCCCGTGATACCGATGCCGGTGCTTTCGCGGCGGCGGCACGAGATCGGCGAGCCGGTCGAGAAACTCAAACGGCGTGAGCTCGACGACGCCGCTGGCCCCTGGACGCGTGGACTTTCGCGAGCGGCCCGGGCCGACCCAGTTGGCGGCTTTGTGCCTGGGCAGCACGTAGCGGACTTTGGCTGCGTGGCCGCTTGCGTCGCGGGTCACGGAGAGCCGCTCGAGTGCGAAGGGGGGCCGGGCACAATATCGCAGCAGGTGCTCGAGACTGTGAAAATAGCTCGGCACATCACGGTCGATGAGTGCGATCCGCACACTGGCGTCGATGGAAAACCTGCTGTTGGTCCAGCCGAGCATGTCGGCAGCTGCCTCGGCGTCGAGGAATCGCGTGCGTCTGAACCAGCGGATCACGCGGCGCCGCACCCGCTCGGTGAGCGCGGCCAGGTCGGCCAGGTTGATTGGTCGGGCCGGCAGGAAGGCTGGCGGGGCGGCGTTCGCAGACCCGATCTCGTCAAGAGAGATCTTCGTGAGGGCCCTGACGGCCTCGGGGCGGTCAGCGAGAAATCCCCGCAGCCGCTTCGGCACGGAGATCACCCACTGCCGCACGGGCACCGTTGGAATCACGTGATCGACAAGGTGCGCGGCGGTCTGCGCCATGTGCCGACCGTTGCAGGACGGGCACACCCCGCGGCCCTTGCACGAGAACGCAATCACAAACCCCTGGCCGCAGCCCATGCAGAGAGCACGGCCGAATCCGAAGCAGAGGATGCCGCACTGGAGATAGCCGCGGAGTTCCTCCTCGACGTATGCCGGCACGGACCGCTCAGCGGCTTCTCGACAGACGAGCCAGCTCTCGAGGTTCTCCGAGACCAGCTTGTGGAGCGGCGTTTTTTCGGGGCGGCGACGCTCGTAGCGGCGGCGTGGTGCCGGGCCGGCATGAGGCCGGGGGCGGGGCCGCGTGAAAAACCCGCAGAGGGCAGCGACCATGGGCGGACCGGGGCGGGGGCAGTGTAAGTGATCGCCCGTACACTACTCGCGGGATGCATCCCCCCGCCAGCAGGCCCTCGGTCGCGGAGCGATTCAGGCCGCTGCCGTTGCCGGTGCTCCCACCCGGCCAGGAGCATGGTCGAGCGAACAGGAACCCGGCCGGACCGCCCGCCGGATTCCACCCAGCTGCGCTGCTAAGCCGCGGCCGACGCGGCGGTGCACACGACTGGCGGGCCGCTCATCGACACGCACGTGCACTTCTACGACCCCGCGAGGCCCGAGAGAGCTGGTGCCCGGCCCGGATCGCGCGGAACGGCACGTAATAGGCCACCACCATGCCGATCGCCGACTCGATCTGGTCTTCCGTGCCGCCGTGGGCGGCCGTGTAGGCCGCGGCGCAGGCGACCGCGCCGTGGTGCACGTGGTCGATCGAATACTTCCGCAGGGCGAACACCTCGGCGAGCCGGCCGCGGATCTTGTCGATGAGGAGCATGACCCGCAGCGTGGCGGCGCCGTCGAGCCCGGCCTCGCGGGCCGCGGCGAGGGCGACCGGATAAAAATCGTTGTGGCCAAACTCGCCGGCCGTCCGGCCGCGGGCGGGGTCGTAGCCGAAGTTCGTGCCGTTGGAATCCCACTCGCGGACGGCAGAGGCGTAAGCTTTCCGGCCGATCGAGCGATGTCAATCGGATCGCCGTCAGCGGATGGTTTTCAGCAGGTCGAGGTTCAGGCCGCCCCAGCGTTCGGCGTCCGGTCTCCCGGATGAGACCGGTTGCGGGGCGTTATCAGCGGTCTTCTGCCTGGTCTTGTCCCGTGTCTTGTCGTCGTGGGCCTTCGTGTCTTTTTGAGGCTGCTTGAACCGTGCCGGCGTGGGGAGGTGCATGCCACCCTGGGATGTCCCGAAGTTGCCTTCAATCGCCACCCGCGGCCGCCGCGCGAGCGCATAGGCCTCCTTCTCCCCGCCGGATCGATTCAACAGCCAGACAAGGTTGTGCACATATTTCGACGTCTCGGGGTGATCCGGCCCGTGCTGCTCCTCCACCTCGGCAAGCAGCCGGCGATACGCCGTCAGGCTCCAGGCCGTATCGCCCGCGATGCCGTGGAGGTAGGCAAGGGCCTCGCGGGCCCGGCGGTCGAGTTCGCGGCCCCGCGGCCCGAGCGCGGCGCAGAGGGCCTCCAGTTCCGGCGTCCAGAGCGACGTGGCCGGCACCCGGGCGAGTTCCCGCGCCGCGGCGGCATGATCGGCAAACGAGACCACGAGCACCGCCGCCCGTGCGACCGCCGCCGCGGCCGAGTCGCGGCCCGCCATCCGCTCCACGCTCCGCAGCATGGGCGCGGCTCCCGCGGCCAGCGCCCGGCCCAGTTCCCGTCCCAGCAACGGCTCGGGCGCGTGCTGCGTCATCAGGGCCGGGCGGATGTGGTCATCGATGGGCGGTGCGACGGGCACGCCATTGATCTCGGTCGTCATGGCCGCGGTCCTCGTTGCGAAGAGCGACCGCACGTGTACCAACTCCTCCTCCCGCGACACGGGAATGGTGAGCCTCTCCGGCGCGTCGGCTGCCTCTGCGTCACGCATCGCGCGGAGCGATTTCCCGACAGCGGCATCGAGTGCGGCGAAGCCGTCGTCATCAACGGCCGTCTGCACCGACTGAATCCCCTGCGTGATCGCGTCGTCATTCATTTCATCGCCCATGGCCATGGCGGCCGCCAGCCGCACCGCATCGTGAAACGGGCCGCGATTGGCAAGGGCAAACCGCACGAATGACGACACGGGCCGATTCGCATCGGCGAGGTTCTTGCCCGCCCGGCTTCGCAGGTCGCCGAGCGCCTGCGCCACGAGGCCGTCGCCGGTCTCGATGCGGACCTCCCCACGGCCCGACTCACTGATGCTGACCAGCCGCCGCGGCCGGCCGGAAACCGCGTCGAGGCGAATTTCACTGTGGCAGTCCGCATCGTCGATTTCGAGGACGAGTTCGTCGCCGTCCCGGCGGCTGGTCATGCCGACAGCATTGCAGCAGATGGGCTCGATCTGGAACGAGACCAGTGCCGAGCCGTTGCCGTACCCAAAACGGAAAGTTGGCTTCTGGTCTTTCTCGTCGATGGCGAGCTTGACTGTCATCCGCGGTGCCAGCCCGACGGGCAGCGCGCCCTCGAATCGCGACGTGTCGGTGAACAGCCCGGTCATGCCCTGCCCACAGGCCGCGGCGCACGACCAGTCGCCACCTTCCACCTTCACCACGCTACCGGTCTCCGGCCCGGTGATGAGTTCGATGCATCGGCCCCATGGCCCGTCGGCCTTGTCCTCTCCCTGAAGCGTGGCCTTGAAGTGAATCTCCCGGCCGGCGTGCCATTCGCCCAACAGCCAGGCCCGGGCCCGCAGCAGCGCCTCCTGCTCGGGCGACATGACGCGAGCGAGCGGCGCGGCCTTCCGATACTCGACGAGCTCGAACCGGGCCACGCAGCCGCCATCCCGCGGCTCGAACCGGCAGGCTTGTTTGATGAACCGGCCCGAGAGCCGCAGCCGGCCCAGCCACGCCGGCCGGTCGGCCCCAGTCACCGGCTGCCCGACCGTGAGGCCGAGATAGGCCAGGAGATCCGCGGGCGTCGTCCGCAGGCCGTCGTTGACCTCGATGCCCACGAGCGTCGTCCGCGCGGGCAGCCGCTTGACGTCGATCGCGAGCACGGCCTCGTCACCTTCCGCACGCACCTCGACATCCACGTGCTCGCGAATCGCATCGAGGTAGCCTTCCTACCACAAATTCTTCCACCCGGCGATCGCGAAATAGCCTTCGCGATGGAAGAAGCCGGCAACGGACCCCAAGAGGTCGCTCGCGCGCCGCTCACCGCACGGCGCGGGGTCGCCGGGCGTCCACGCCGGACTGACGAGCTTCGTAGGCTCGCCCTGGGCGCTGAACCAGAGCACCTTTTTCGATCCGTCGGGAAGCGTGATCGTCTCCGGCATGGCGTCGCCGTCAGGCTGCGGCTCCTGGAGATGCTTCACGAGCCGCGCGGCCATGTCGTCGGGGATGCCGGTCACGCGGATCGGGCCAGCCATGAGACGCGGCCCTGCGACAACGTCGATGAGCACCGACGCCGTCCCATCGGGCCCCGGCCCCACCTCCACCGTCACCCGCGGCGCGGGAAACCCCGCCGCCTCGAGGGCGAGCGGGATGCGGGTGCGGAGGGCGGTGAGATACGGCTCGCGATCGGCCGACGGGATGCCCAGCCAGTAGAGCCTGTCGTCGTCGAGCAGGCCCTGCCGCAGACTCGCGGCCAGCGTCGTTTCCAGCCCGCGGACGACGAGCCGGTCGGCGCCGCCGAGATCGCCCACGGATTCGCCGCGGGCGACATCGAGCGGCATCACGAGCCCGCACAGGGCGAGCGGCAGCAACCGTGTCCACGAGCGACAGTTTCGGACGCGAACCATGCACAAGCCTCCGAGCGAATCGTCGTGGTGCCGACCGTCCTGATCTGGATGGTGATTGGTCGGGGATTTCAAGGCAGGGACTGTAGAAGAAGTCACCCGGGTCCTGCAACGCCGGCCGCGGCAGCAATCTGCGGCGACTGGAGAGGCCCCGGCCACGATTCGACGCATGAATTGGTCATGAACTTCCGACAGGGATTCCCCGGCCATGACGCCACTGTCCCAACCGACATCCGCGCTGCTTGACGCAGTTCCGAGTGATATTTCGGCCGACGCGGTGGCTGTCCAACTTCAGTGCATCCGCGCCCTGAAGTCGCAGGAGCGGCTTCGCAAAGGCTGTGCGCTGACGAACCGCGGCCGCCGCTCATCGAAGGAGGCGATCCGACGCCGCCATCCCGGCGCGATGGAGGACAAAAGTCGGCTCCAATTCCTGGCGATCGCGTACGGCGATGCGGTCGCCGAAGACGTGCGGCGCTGGCTACAGGAACGGGCCGCTGACGGCGGCGATTCGCCAATGGTCATTTGCATGGCCGCGGCCTGACCGTCTATCCTTCGGCGGTCAAGGTTCGTTCGAACCTCGCCCGGTTTCTTTCTTCGGAGCCATCCCCGTGAGTTTTCGCAAGTCGCTGGAAGTCGAGGTCGCCGCCGCCCTCGACGAGCAGGTCCGCATCGAGGCCTCGGCCGCGTTCCTCTACTTCTCGATGGCGTCGTGGGCCAGCGTCCGCGGCCTGTCCGGCATGGCGAACTGGTTTCGCGGCGAGGGGCAGGGGGAACTGACCCACATGAACCTCTTCGTGAAGTATCTCAACGACCGCGACCACCAAGCGAAGTTCGCCACGATCGAGGCCCCGCGGGCCACGGGGGAGAGCCCGAGCGAGGCCTTCGCCCAGGTCCGCACGCAGGAGCACGAGCTCCTGCAGCGGATCGACGACCTGATCGGCATCGCCGACAAACACCGGGATCACCTCACGCACGGCTTCCTGTCGCAGTTCGTCCCGGAGCAGATCGCCGACACGGCCGAGGCGGACGACGTCCACGACCGGCTGATGCTCGTCGGTGGTGACGGACACGGCCTGATCCTCATCGATCAGGAGCTCGGCCGGCAGGCCGCTGCCGAGACGGAGTGACCCTGGCGGCGGCCGGCGATGCATCGGATACACTCGGCCGCATGCTCCCGACGCGACTCGGTCCCTACGACGTCCTCTCCCGGCTCGGCCAGGGCGGCATGGGGGAGGTGTTCGAGGCCACGGACACAACGACGGGCCGGCGGGTGGCCGTGAAGACGCTCGCCGCCCACCTCGGTGGCAACGAGGCGTTGCGGCTCCGGTTCGAGTCGGAGATCAACGCCCTCAAGGCGCTTCGGCATCCCGGCATCGTGCAGCTGCTGGCCTTCGGCGAAGAAGAGGGGCGGCCATACTTCGCGATGGAGCTGGTCGCGGGGCGGAGTCTCGAGCAGGCGCTCCGCGATGGTCGCCGCTTTTCGTGGCGCGAGACCGTGGCACTGGCCGCGGAGGTGGCCCGGGCACTCAAGTTCGCCCACGACCACGGCGTCGTGCACCGCGACCTGAAGCCGGCCAACCTGCTGCTGCTCGATGAGCCCCGCGACGGAATCTCGGTCAAACTCGCCGACTTCGGCATCGCCCGGCTCTTCGGCGATGCCGGGCAGACGAGCGCCGGCACTGTCGTGGGCACGGCCGAATACATGGCGCCGGAACAGGCCTGCGGGGGTGCTGTCGATCACCGGGCCGACCTGTATGCCGCGGGACTTGTGATGTTCGCGATGCTCACGGGCCGGCCGCCGTTCACCGGCGCGGACGCATCCCGTGTCATCGCGCGGCAACGCAGCGAGCCGGCGCCGCGGGTCGCGTCACTGGTTGCCGGCATTCCGCCGACCCTCGACGACCTCATCGACCGGCTGCTCGCCAAGGATCCTGCCGCGCGACCGGCCAATGCCCTGCTCACCCAGCGCATGCTGACGGCCATCGCGGGCCTGGCTGACGACACGGGGGCCGCGGCCGATGCGCTCGGCGTCACGCTGGACATGCCGGTGGCGATCGCGGAGGACACGGCGGCCGGGCCCGACGAAGCCGCGCCGCACCAGTCCACGTCACCCACGCGGACCGCACAGGCGCCGCCGCAGCAGCGGCCCACCCGGCAAAACACGCAGCCCGAAGGCGGGCCATCCGGCCCCGCCGCGAGCCGGACGCGATTCACCACCGTGGCCGAACTCGATGCCCGGATGGCAGCCGAAGCGCACCGCGACGCCACGACCGCGCGACGGCGTCAGGCATCGGCAGTGCTCGCCGGGGCGGCGATGCTCTCGATCGGGTTGCTCCTCGCCATGCGGCCGCCGTCGGCCTCCGACCTCGAGCGCCGGATCGCGGCGCTGGAGGCCGACGAGGCCGCCGATCTCCGCGATGCGCGGCCGCTGATCGAGGAATTTTTGGCCCGCTACCCCGACGACCCGCGGGCAGGGCGGATTGCCGGCCTCGGCCACAGGCTCGACGTCGACGCCCTCGAGCGCCGCGGCCACCGGCGGCCGCAGACGGGCCGGACGATTTCAGCGCTCGAGCGGGACTACCGGGCGGCGAAGGAACGGGCGGCGGCGGCAGATGCCGGCATATCGGCGTGGACCGCGCGGGTCGGAAGCATGATGACGACGTTTTTTCAGGTCGGCCCCGAGCCCGTGCCGGTGACCGGGTGGAAGACCGCGTCGCACAGCGACACCCGGCGGTACGCCGCCTTCTTCTGGGGGATGATCGACCGCGGCATCTATCTTCCCTGCAGCCAGTACGAGGCCCTGTTCTTTTCCGCGGTACACACCACCGACGACATCGAGGCCACCGTCGCCGCCGCCCGGGCGACGCTCGCCGCGCTCACCTCTCCTTGAAGGACCCGCCGCCATGGAAGCCCTGAAGGCGGTTCTCGACCTGTTCCTGCACGTCAACGAACACCTCGAGCGGCTGGTCACCGCCTGGGGCCCGTGGACCTACCTCCTGCTCTTTGCCATCATCTTCTGCGAGACGGGCCTCGTTGTGACGCCCTTCCTGCCTGGTGACTCGCTGCTGTTCGCGGCCGGCACCATGGCGGCCCTCTATCCGGAGCACATCGGCCTGCCGACGCTGCTCGTGGTCCTGATCGTGGCCGCGATCCTCGGCGACACGGTGAACTACGCGATCGGCCGCTGGATCGGGCCCCGGGCGTTCACGATCAACCGCTGGTTTCTCAAGCACGAACACCTGGAGCGGACGCAGGCCTTTTACGCCAGGCATGGCGGGAAGACGATCGTCCTCGCCCGCTTCGTGCCGATCGTGCGCACGTTCGCCCCTTTCGTGGCGGGCGTGGGAAGGATGCACTACCCGACGTTCCTGTTCTACAACGTCGTCGGGGGCGTGGCCTGGGTGGCGATCTGCGCGCTGGCGGGCTATTTCTTCGGGACGATCCCGGCGGTCCGCAAGAACTTCGAACTGGTGGTCGTCGGCATCGTGCTCGTGTCGGTGCTGCCCCTGGCCTGGGAGTGGTGGGCCGCCCGGCGTCGGGGCAGGCACGGGCGCTGATCAGCCGAGGTGAAAGTCGATCACCAGCGGCAGGTGGTCGCTGGCGGCCTTGGCGAGGCTCGTCCGCACGACCCGGGCATGGCCGACGTCGATCGGGCCGCGGACGAAAGCCTTGTCGAGGGCGCCGACCGCGAGCCAGGCGGGAAACGTGCGGAACCGGCTGCGCGGGCTGGTCACCTGGCGGAAGCCATTGGCGGCCAGCGCCGCCGACGCGAGGGAGTCGCGCCAGTCGTTGAAGTCGCCGACGATCAGCGTCGGGTGGCGGTCGGCGGAGCGGAAGAGCATGTGGCCGAGGAGCCGCCCCACCTGCCAGTGCCGCTCGCTTTCGGCGAGGCCGAGGTGGGTGTGGACCAGGTGCAGCGGCCCCTCGGGTGAATCGACGACGAGCAGCTGGGCGCCCCGCGGCTTCCGCGCCCCCTGGCGAAGCGAGAGCCGATGGCGGCCCGAGACCGGCCAGCGGGAGAGGACGAGATTGCCGTAACTGCCGTCACCGACGGCGACGTTGGCCTGGAACACCGCATGCTGCCGCAGGACGCGGGCCAGCAGGCGGGGCTGGTCGTCGAAGCGGCTGCGCCGGACGAGCCGGTCCACCTCCTGGAGGCAGATGATGTCGGGATTCTCGGCCTCGATGCAGTCGATGATCCGGCCGAGCGAGTAGCGTCGGTCGCGGCCGCCGATTCCCTTGTGGATGTTCCAGCTCAACAGCCGCATCGCTCAGCCGCCCGCGGCGGCGCGGCGCCGCATGTAGCAGGCCTGCACCCGGGCCACGCACGACCGGCCGTCGGCGCTGGCGATGGCACAGGCCGCGTCGGGTGCCGCGGCCCGGGCGACGACCGCCCGGACCCGCGTCGGCACGCCCTCGGTGAGGTCGCGGTCGACGTCATCGACGGTCAGGCCGTGGCAGCCGCAGAGCGGCGCGGCCGGATCCTTGGGCCAGAACAGCCCGTGAGCGTCGGCGACGGGGACCGATCGTTCAAGAAGGTCGAAGTAGGCGACCGCACAGGCGGGCGTGCCGCAGAAGTAAGCCGGTTCGCCGAGCGTGTCGGCGCTGCCCGAGCGGACGTGCGCGGCGAGCGTCGCCGTGCCGACGGCGGTGCCGACATGGCCGCAGAGCGGGCAGAGCGGGGGCGTGTCGCCGTCGGGCTCACGGCAGAAGGCCTTGTTCATACAGACCATTGTAGGGGACGGTTCGGCCGGCGACACGGCCGCCGACGCGGCCCCGCGCCTCGACTTTTGCAGTTTTCGGAGGCATGAGAAGTCGCCCGTTGCGTAGGTCGGGGGTGCCCACACCCCGTCACCGGACGTTCGCTGCGGGCAGCGTGCCCGTCGCTCACTCGATGCCGGCTCTCAGGGCATGGGCGCACCCCCTCCGGAGACCACCCTGATTCCGCCAGGAAGCATGCACTCGATGTCTTGAGTTCGTCGTCATGCCGCCATGGCGACCGCGTGTTCGAGGAGTCGGGCCAGCTTTCTGGAACCCCGGCCGCTCACTTCCAGCGATACGCCGTCAGGCCCTCGAGGTCGCGGACGTAGATCTCGTCCCCCTCGACCGCCAGGTGGGCCCAACTCTCGACTGTCGCCACCTTCGCCGTGCCCACGACGTCGTATTGCTCCGGCGTCGCACGGATCAGCCGCAGGTCGCCGGTCTCGTCGAGGGCCAGGATCCGGTCCCCCTGGGCGACCAGGCTCCAGTAGCGGCCGAACGGCTTGGTCACCAACGCCTCCTTGCCGGTCGCGAGATCGAGGCAGGCGAACCGCTGGTTCCGCAGGTGCACGTAGGCATGGCCGCCGATGACGATCGGGCTCGACATGTAGCCCTGGATCATGGTCCGCCACACCTGCTCGCCCGGCTTCTCGGCCCGGGCCGGATCGACGGCGAACAGCCACGAGCCGCCGCCGTAGCTCGTCGTGAACACCTTGCCGTCGTGCACGGTCGGCGTGACGATGTTCATTCCCCGAAACGCCTCGATCTTGGTCTTCCAGAGCACCGTGCCCGCCTCGGGATCGACGCCGGCGAGGTCGTCGCGGGTCTGGACGAGGATCTGCGGCACGCCGCCGATCACGACCGGATAGGGGGAGGAAAAGGCACTCCCCATCATGCCACCGCCGTCCTCCAGCACCCGCCACACCACCTTGCCCGTCTTCTTTTCGAGCTTCACGAAGCCCGCGCCGGCCTGGACGAAGACATGGTCGCCACGGATCAGCGGGCTCGACACGAACCCGAATGAGGGCAGGGGGCTCTTCAAGTCCTGCATGAAGTCCAGCCGCCAGATCTCCCGGCCGGTCGCGGCATCGAGGCAGACGAGCACATCCCGCATCCCGGCGACGTAGACGCGGTCGCCGTCCACGCAGGGAGTGGAGCGGATCCACGAACCGTTGGAGGCGGCGAAGAACGGCACCTTGAGAGATCCCTCCCACGACGCTCGCCAGAGCTCCTGCCCGCTCACGCGGTCGATGGCCCGGACATGCTCCGTCTTCTTGTCGCAGGTCTCGGTGACGATCACGGCCCGGCCGGCGATCACCGGCCCGGAGTAACTCGGCCCCAGGTCGGCCCGCCAGCGTTTTTCCATTCGCGTCTCGTCGAGGCCGTCGGGCCAGCGATGGTCCGCGGCCACGAAGCCGTCGCGGTTCGGCCCGCGCCACTGCCCCCACGGTGCCTCCGCCCGGGCCGACACCGCGATCGCGACGACGGCGACGAACCACCACCTCGTGCCACCCATACGGCTCTTCCTCCAAAAAAAAAGGTGCCAGCCACCAAATCTGGAGAACCTAGCAGATTGCCCAATTTTGGTGGCTGGCACCTTTCGCGGTTATCGTGGCACCGTCCTCCACGTGCTACCATGCTCGACTTTGACTCCGGTCATCGGCTCCTCGAGACGTTCCGCCTGCCTGTCGGTCGCAACGCCGAGTTGCAGGCTCGGGCCGCCGAGTTGCCCGCTCCGCTTGATGCGATTGCGGGCCGGTTTCTTGCCGCGCAGGGGGCCGGCACGGCCGCCGACGAGTGGGCCGGGGTCGCTGACGACCTCGCCGACTGCGACGACCGCCAACTCGCCGACATCTTTTCAGTGCTCCTGCCGGGGCTCGCCACCGCCGCGGTGCGAGCGTGGCGGTCGATCGGCGCCGGCTTCATCTCAGATTTCCGTTCGCCGCTCCCCTGCCGAGCCCGCGATCCGAGGGTGAACCTGGGCAAGCAGATGGACTGGCTGCGGACGACGCAGCGGGTGGTTCTCGACTATCCCGCCGAGATCACGACCGCCGAGGGACTCGCCGTCTGGGCTCCGTACTTCGCCGAGCCGCTGATTCGTAGGATCTTCGAGGTCCTCGTGCTCATCGAGGGTGCCGAAACGACGGAGCACGTCGGGCGCCTCCTCGCCGGCGTGATCGACGAAGGGGGCGACGCCGGCCACAACGTGCTCGACACGCTGCGGCTAACGCTCGACGATCGCCATCCCGCCAGCATGTTCGCCGGCCACGTGCCGAGGGCCTTGTGGCGGAGCGGCAATGACGAGGCGCACGCCGCGCTCCTCGCATGCCTGGCCTCGGGTCAGGGGCGCGATCATCACCGGCTCATCGTGCGCGGAGCCGCCGAGGTGAGCCTCGACCATGTGGAAGTGGTGCTTCGCTGCCTGCTCGCCCACCCCGATGCCCTGTCGCCGGAGGTGAGCACGGAAATCCTCGGCTGGTTCGGGCTGCCCGCCGCCGACAGCCCGGCAGACGCAGTCGCCGGCTTCATCGAGCAGATCCTCGACGCCATCGACGCGCGGTCGCTGGGCCTGCCGTGCCCCGCCGAATCGCCGGGCCTGCTGTTCCATGCCTGGGTTGCGCTGGCCGAGGACGTGCATGATGGGGCGCCGATCCTCGCGCAGATCCTCGCCGGCGACGACATCGACGCCAGGGTCGGCGCGGTCCTGCTCGCCGGCCGTGTTTCCCATCCCGCGGCCCTGCCCCTTCTCGACACGGCTCTGTCCGATCCGGATCTGCGTGTCGCCCTCCTCGCCGTCAGCCCCCTGGAAGACGCCAAACGGAAAGCCGCCCCCGCGGACCGGCCGAAGCGGCTGCGGCGGCTCATCGACCTTGCCCGGTGGGTGATCGAAGCAGAGCCGGGCCTTGAAGCCCTGAGCGGTGCCCACCCGGGCACGCTCCTCGTCCGCATCCAGGCGGCCATGAGGCATGCCTGGGCCGATGAACCGGTGACGGTGCTCGGCGACATGATCGACAGGCCGGCGTTCCGCCAGTACCTGTACCTTCCCGCCGATTACCGTCCCCCGGACAACGCTGCGATCGAGCCGCTCATCGATCGCGCCCGGCCGCTCCCGCGGGGGCAGTCGTTGGCCGACACCCGCCCACATTGCTTCCTCGCCCGGGCCGCACTGACGCCCGCCCAATGGCACCGCTGGCTGGCACCGCAGGCCGAATCACAGGCGGGCGTCGAGTGGCAGCAGCGTCGGCTCGTGCGGAACCTCGACGCCGAAGGCATGACTGCGGTCTGTGAACGCCTCTGCTCAGACACCCGGCCGCGCGTCCGCCGCGCCGGCCTGAAGATCGTCCTCGAGGCCCTGGAAACTTCCGGCGGCGAACGGTGCCTGAACCTGGCGCGGGCAATTGTCCGCGACACGGCCCGCCGCCCGCGGCAGTCAGTCGAGTCGGACGACGAGTCCGTCCTGCTGGCGGCCATTGATGCCGACCTCGCCAGGCGGAACGGCATCGAAATCCCCGCGCTCCCCGGACCGCTCGGCGCCGCGTTTCCCGAGCTCGTGGCCACGCCGCGGTGGACGCCCGGGCCGCGGCCCATTCGCCGATTCTCGCCCGGCTGCGCGGCCCTGTTCACCACCCTCGACACCGTCGTCGGCGACTTCTTCGCGGAGCATGGGGACGTTCTCCTCAACCTGGCGTCGCGGATTCCCGACGACCTTCGCCCGGCCGAAAGTCGCGACCAGACACTCGACCGACTGCCGTGGTTTCGCCCACATCTCACCCCGTGGCTCGATCGGCTGCGGCTGCGGGCGATCGAGTGGTGGTCGGGACACGGACCGCCTGCGGAGCAGGGGGACGGCCTTGACCTCGTCCGCCTCGGCACGCTCCGGCGCGGCGTGTTCGGTGACGACTTCAAACGGACACATCTCGAGTCCATCGGGATCGACTTCGGTCCGCTCGTCGCGCTGCAGGTGCCGCAGGGGCTGTTCGGTCGGCTGGAGCCCACCGGCGGCTACGATCCGGACGTGGTCGCGGAGTTCGCCACCATCGGTGCGGCCAAGCACAGGCGGACGGTGTGCACGCTGTTCGAGCATGTCCTGGACCGCCGTGGCACGTGGCGGGACTATGACTGGATGCTCGATGTGGCCGAAACGATGTGCGCCGCTGTTTCCGCGGAACTGCTTGCATCTATGGACCGGAGTCGCGCCGTCGTGTTTGGGCAGGTCGTCCCGGTCGAGGCCTGGCTGCGTTCCCCCGCCGCCCTGCACGCGGAGCGGGAGCCCGTCGAGACCGCACGCAGGCTGTTCGTCATCCGGCGGCACACCGGTTCCTGGCGCTGGCACGACGGGACGGATGACCAGTTTCACCTGCGCAGCCATGCCGGCGGCGGCGCGACGCTCGCCGACATGCTCCGGGCCGTGCTGGACAAACCCCCGGCCATCTGGGAATCCCCGCGGCTTCCCCGGGAGTTCGTCGAGCAGCTCCGGACGACGTCGCCGCAGCGGGCCGACGAATTCATCGCCTTCCGCAACCGACTGGCGGCGTGCCTCGTCGACGCCGAGACCAACCGCGCCGACGACACGCCGACCGACTGGACGACGCTCGCCGCCACGGTGGGCCATTTGGAGGGCTTCGAACACTGGCTGCGGGCGGTGGAGGGGGCTGCCGCCATCGGGCTTGCACGGCTCGCGGGCGACCGCACGCCCCGGCGCCAGACGATTTCCAGACTGGTGCGGTCGATCCACCCCGAGCCGACGCTCGATCACGATCGGGCGGTCGCCCGCATCGCCGACCTGCTGGCGCGGCGGCAGGTGACGCAGGCCCATCTTCTTCAGGCGGCGTTCCTCGCCCCGCAGTGGCTCGGGATCGTCGGCCGGGCGATCGGCTGGCCGGAACTGCCGCGGCTCTACGAATGGCTCACGGAACTGGAGCAGGTCGCAACGGAATGGAACGACGATGACGACGAGCCATCCGCGGCCGACTCTGCCGACCCGCCGGTGGCGGCCGAACCCGCCGCCGGGCCGGCGGCGACCGCCGCCTCCCCGACCGTCGAACGCTGGTACGAACGGGTGCCCGACGGACTCGACGACCGGCAGATCGCACGGCTGCTCGGCGCCGCCCGCGTGATCATGGCCCCAAAACGTCTCGAGCAGGTACGGACATGCATCACCATCCTTCATCGACGGGTCGATCGCGGACAGCTCGTCGCGGAGGCCCTGGCGGCCGAGAAGCCGATCGACCCGACGCCGTTGGCGTTCGTGCGCCTCTTGCCCGGGGCGAGCCGATTGCCCGACCTCATCGAGCGGCGGCAGGCCCTCGCCCATCTCCGGCAGGTCGCCGGCACGGTGCGGCGCAAACAGGAAGCGATCGAGACAGTCGATCGCGCGTTGAGCCTGCTCGCCCGCAGGGCGGGACTCGGCACGGCGGCCCGACTCGACTGGCTGCTCGCCGCCGCGGCCGGCTATGAAGAGCCGGACGGTGTGACGGCGGAGGAGTGCGAGGCGCGGATCGTGATCGACCAACGCGGCCGGCCGGCCTGCCTGTTCACGAAACGCGGCAAGGGCGTGAAGACCGCGCCCGCACCGCTCAAGAAACATCCCGGATACAAACCATACCAACGGCAGTTCAAGGCCGTGCAGGGCTTGTTCGATCTCACCTGCAGCATGACCGAGGAGGCGATGCTGCGGTGCAGGTGGCACGCGGCCGACGAATGGGAGTGGCTCGGCCGGCATCCGCTTGTGAAGCGCGTGCTCTCGTCCCTGCTCGTCGCCGACGGCCACCACGTCGGCCTGCGCACCGCGGACGGCCGTGGACTGACCGGCGTCAACGGGCGGTTCTCACCGCTCGCGGCAGACGCCTCGCTGCGCATCGTGCACCCGGTGGAACTCGCGATCTCCGGCGACCTGCCGGCGTGGATCGCCCGCCTGCAAGCCGAAGAGATCGAGCAGCCGTTCGAGCAAGTGGAACGGCGGGTGCATCTGGCCGCGGATCACGCCGCGATCGACGAGGCCGGGGAGTTCCGCCCATTTCCGCAGGCCGTCTGCGACGGCGCGAGGCTCGCCGCCGTCCTCCATGCCGCGGGCTGGCGGGACATTTTCGAGCCTGGAGTCCTGATGCGTCGGTTGCCCGCGTTCGGCGTCGAGGCCCGCGTCGGTATTGAAGCCGGCCTCGACGGCGCGACCCGACTGACGACGCTCAGGTTCACGACCCGGGCGAAGCGGCCACTCTCGCTCGACGCCGTGCCGGCAATCGTGTTCTCGGAGGCGGTTCGCGATCTGGAGCGGGCCGCTGAGCCGGCGTGAAAGAGGTGCGACTCCCGAGTGCCCCATTCGAAGCAAATTGCCCAGTTTTGGTGGCTGGCACCTTTTTGAGATTAGGCGAAGCCGCGTTGCCGGAGGAGGGCGTCGATCTGCGGATCGCGGCCACGGAATGCCCGGTAGCCGACGGCGGGATCGACCGTGTTGCCCGCCGACAGCACGTGCCGCTGGAAGCGGCCCGCCATGTCCGCGTCCCACGGCCCTCCCGAAGACTCTTGAAAAGCCTCCCAGGCGTCGGCGGCGAGCGTGTCAGACCACAAGTAGCTGTAGTAGCCCGCCGAGTAGCCGTCGTCGGCGAAGACGTGGTTGAAGTGCGGGATCCGGTGCCGCATGACGATCTCCGAGGGCATGCCGAGCGCGGCGAGCGTCTCGCGTTCGAAGGCCCGGGGATCGATGACGACGTCTCCGGCGAGGTGCAGCTTCATGTCGACGATGGCGCTGGCCAGGTACTCGACCGTCTGAAACCCCGTGTTGAACTTCTCCGCACGTCGCAGCCGGGAGACGAGGTCCGCCGCGATCGGCCGGCCCGTGCGGACGTGGAGGGCGAACCGCTCCAGCACCTCGGGCGTCGAGAGCCAGTGCTCGAGCACCTGCGACGGCAGCTCGACGTAGTCGCGGGCCACGTTCGTGCCCGACAGCGACGGATACTCGACGGCCGAGAGCAGTCCATGGAGCGCATGACCGAACTCGTGAAACAGCGTCCGCGCGTCGTCCCAGCTGACGAGCACCGGCTCCCCCGGAGCGGGGCGGGCGAAGTTGCAGGTGTTGGAAACGAGCGGCGCGGCACCGCCGTCGAGGCCGTACTGCGGCCGAAAACTCCCCATCCACGCCCCGGACCGTTTTCCCGTCCGGGCGAACGGGTCGAAGTACCAGAGTCCGACGAGGCCACCATCCTTCCGCAGCACCCGCCAGACGTGGACGTCGGCGTGATGGACGGGCACCGATCCGTCCGTGATCGGCCGGAACACGAGGCCAAACAGCCGCTCCGCCGTGAAGAACATCCCGTCACGGAGATTTTCCAGTTGCAGGTGCGGCAGGATCTCGGCCTGATCGAGGTCGTAGGTCGCCAGCCGCACCTTCTCGGCGTAGTAGCGGTAGTCCCAGGCCGCGATCCGGATGCCGGCGTTCTCCCGATCGGCGACGGCCTGCATCGCGGCGACTTCCTCGCGGACGCGGGCCAGCGCCGGTTTCCACACCGCCTCCATGAGCGCCATCGCCCGCTCCGGCGTGCCGGCCATCGAATGCTCGAGCCGCCAGTGGGCATGCGTCGCGTAGCCGAGCAGCCTCGCTCGGCGGGCGCGGAGCATGAGAATCCGCGCAGCGACGGGATTGTTGTCGGTCGGGCCGCCGCCGTCGCCGCGGCCGACGAACATCCGCCAAACCCGCTCCCGAACGCCACGGCGCGATGCATGCACGAGGAACGGCTCGACGGCCGACCGCGTGTTGCCGATCACCCAACCGGGCAGACCGGCGGCCGCGGCCGCCTCACGCGCCGCGTCGCGGAGCGGCGCGGGCAGCCCGGCGAGGTCTTCGGCCGCGGTGAGATGGATTTTCTTTTCAGCCTCATCGCGAAGCACGTTCTGTGAAAAGGTCGTGTGCAACGTGGCGAGTTCGGCATTGATCGCGGCCAGGTCGCGCTTGGCCGCGGCGTCGCGCCGGGCACCGGCCCGCACGAGGTCGGTATGCTGCAGCCAGGCGAGCCGCTGCTGTTCGGGCCCGAGGCCCGACTGGTCACGGCCGGCGTAGACGGCGGCGATCCGCGCGCAGAGCCGTTCGTCCTGGACGATCCGGTCGGCGTGCGCCGCCAGTTGCGGCGCGACCTGCCGTTCGACTTCCTGCACTGCGTCGTCGCTGCGGCCCGAGGTGTAGGTTTCGTAGACGGCGAGCGCGCGTTCGAGCGTCCGCGCCGACCGTTCGTAGGCAAGGTTCGTATTGGCGAACGTCGCCGGCTCGGGGTCAGCCCCGAGCCGGTCGAGGGCGGCGATCTGTTCCGCCAATCCGGCCGCGAAGGCCGGCGCGAAGTCGGCGGCCACGGCGTCAGCAAGCGGGGGCACGCCGCCGCACGGGCCGGCCCACGGACGGGCGAGGCGGGGCAGGGTGGAATCGGGCGGGGAGGTCTCGTGCATGCAGCTTTTTCCGACAGACCGGCGTCGGCGGCCTGCGACCGCCTCGCGCGAGGCGGAACCCAGTATCGTTGGTGGACGGATAGTCCGGTCAATGGCACTTCCGCAACCATGTCCACAGGCATGTCCGAGCCGATGGGCAGCTGCCGAGGCATGGTGCCGCGTTTTCCGGCTCCCGGAACGGCTGCCCTCCCCCTGCAGTGGCTTTTTTCGTCCATCGGGGCGGAGTCCCACCGAGTTCGGCCGCCTGGGGGCTTTTGTTTGAACCTCGCGTCCGGCACCGCTCAGAGACTGTGGATGCCGATCACGGGTAGCTCGTCAGGTGACACTTGAACCGCTTCGCGGTCGTCATCAGCCTGGACAAGCTCGCCCCAGTCGGTGGGCGGTCCCCGGGCCGGTGAGACTGGCGGTGGCTCGAGTGGTTCGCCAAGGTGTGTGAGAATCTTCCGGATCGGGCCCGGCTCGAGGACAGGAAGTCCGCAGCAACCGGAGGTTGCCACGAGTGCGAAGGCCAGGGATGGTTTCGCACCCGGAAAGCAGCCTGAACGCGATCAGGCGGATGTCGCCGCCGCAGTTCGGGCACTCGAGTGGAAACTCCTCACCCACGCTGGCCATCAGCTTTGCCCAGGCAATCCGTGACGGGTCATGCGAGCGGGGTTTTGGGGTTGGCCCCCCGGCTGGCGGATGCCAGTCTCGCGCAGGTTCGTCACGAAGCTGACGAGATGCTTACCCACGCGGGCGGCGATCCGGCCGCGCGTCGCCTGCTTCCGCTCGCACGCCTCCCGATGGATGAGCGGGATGTCGAAGCCCCAGACGTAGATGAGGTCGTCGACCGGCCGCCGCGCCGCTGCCGGATCGGCTGACACCGTCTCGTCGTAATGGAAGAGCGTGAAGAAGGAGTCGACGCCGCCGGTGAAGAAGAGCCCCGTGCGTTCCGGGACTCGTCGGCTTGCCGCCGATGGGTCGGCCAGTGCCGCACGCACGGCGATCGGCCGGCGGTCGGGCCGCCAGCCGGACCAGATTTCCATAAGCCTCGCGGCATTCAGGAGCAGCTCCCTGTCGACAGGCCCGTCGAGGATCAATTCCTGCTGCGTCTCGAAGGCGTGCGGCAGCAGCCACAGCAGCCAGGCATCGAGCCGGTTGGGGGCTTCGATCGGTGGCAGCGGGCATGGCGGGGGGCGATTTGGGCCGTCGATTCCCGGTCGGCGCGCTGGCCGGTTTTGGACCGGCGGCTGGTTCTGCGGTGGTCTCTGATTCGTCGTCGAGGCGGCTCCTGAGCCGGTAGCTTCGGCCCTGGAAGGTGATGATCTCGGCGTGGTGCAGGAAGCGGTCGAGGATGGCCGATGCGCTGGGCACGTCGCCGAGGAGCTTGCCCCAGTCTTCGAGTGGGCGGTTGCTGGTCATGATGATGCTTCGGGTCTGGTGTCGGCGCATGATGATCTCGAAGAGACATTCGCCGCTGCGCTTGGGGAGTTGCTTCATGCCCATGTCGTCGATGATGAGCAGGTCGGGTCGGAGGTAGTTGGCGATCATGGTGTCGTCCTCGCCGAGGGCTTCAGCTCTGAGGAAGTTGTGGACGACATCGAAGATGGAGCGATAGAGCGCGGTGCGGCCCTGCTTATTGAGCTTTGAATTGTTCTTTCAAGGATCTGCAGGTCGAGTTCAGCCTGACGGAAGAAGGAACGGAGCAGCCGCTGCTGGCGCCGGGTCTTTCTGAGAGCGTCGGAGACGGTCCTGCCAAGATGAAGAAGATCGTCGGGAATGAAGTTGGCCAAACGGCTGTACTTCGTAT
>JBKDUV010000261.1:0-5714 GCA_046339335.1 Planctomycetia bacterium
GAGTTGCCCACCTTGCCTGCAGTCCGACTGCCGGGCCGCATTTCTCCGTGAGCAGCAAAGTAGAGCCGCGACCATCGGCGTCGGCGATATCGAACATGCTCAGGCGGTTGGCGACGCTACCCGTGAGGCTCATCACGCCAGCCCATTTTTCCGCAGGGTTCAACCCGAATCCCAGACCGCTATTTCCAGCGTAGGCAGTCTGCGCAGGCGACGAATTGATGTCGGCTGGATAAGCAGTTGGACACAAAAAAGTGGAAATTTCCAGCGCTTCGATCGCTGGATAGCCTGCATTTTGGTATGCCTGATAGTTGAGGTTTCGATCGATGTACGGCAGAAGGGATATCGGCCAAAGGACTCGATCGGCCCCTCCACGATCGTTGTTGCTCCACCCCGGAACAAATCCCTGCGCGCCGTCAAATGCTTGAACGCCCAACGCGAGCGTGTAGAGATTGCTGTTGCACGTGGCCCGTCGCACCATCTCTCTGGCCGCTTGCACGGCGGGCATGAGGAGCGCGATCAGGGTGGCGATGATCGCGATCACGACGAGTAGTTCGACAAGCGTGAACCCTCGCAATCCGCGGCGCGGAGAATCCGCCGTCACGACTGTGGTAAAGAAGGTGGAGCTCATGACTCATTCTCCTGGGGTCGAACGATCCCGCTCTGAATTCTACATCCCCGCCTACCTGGCAAGAAAGGTGTGCCGCAGCGTGGTCAGGCGGATTTGCCCGCTGTCCGGATCGTAGCAGCGAAGCCGCACCTCGATTCCTCGTAGCCGAGTTGGATACGGAGGACTCGTCTCCGCCTCCGCGGGATCGTCGGGAACGCCGTCGCCGTTGTCGTCGAGACCGTTCGTGCCGTCATCGACGATCCCGTCGCCGTCTTCGTCGATGCCGTTCGCCTCGTAGTGGGTGCTCCAGGTGTCGAAGGTGCGGGACGAGCCGGTGTCCAGAAGCGTTCCTGCGGCCCGGTTTGCCGCCCGCACGCCACCCGTACGGAAAGCCGTTTCGCCCGCTGGCGGAAATGCCTCACCAACGGCTTGCGGAATGGGCGGTATGAACTGGCTTTGATCACGGTCAACGACCGGCTTATCTGTTGGACTTTTTCGAAACAATCCTTGTTGGTACCACATCTCCTTGGCTCTGAAGTACCCGCCCCAGCCGACGTCCACGTAGCCGCCTCGGAAGCCGTTTCCATTCGTTGCTCCGAAATACCGCCCGTCACCAACGATCGATGAACCGGTCTCTATCTCTAAGAGCGTCGTGCCTGTGGTTGCTGCCGCGGTGTCTACAGTGATTTGAAACTGTTCAGAAAGCTCGCGGCCAAGCTTGGCCCCGGTCGGGAATGCCGAGCTTCGCCGGACTATGGCGCCTGCCTTCACAATAAGCCCCCCATAGGACCGGGGACTTGGCTCGGCAATGACTGGGTCGATACTTGCTCTTCGCGTCGTCGTGCCGGGATTAAGAAGATTCAGATTTACTGTTTGTGATCCCATTGTGGATGTGCACATCAACTGAACGACCGAGTTGACTGGAGATTGGACATTCGGATCGAAGACGCGGACGTCAAACGACAGGACGTTGGAAAGCACGACGTCCTCTCCGGCTCGCGTGGCGACAAGAGGGGCTTCCGGCCCTGCAAGCTGATATGTGCCCGTGAACGTGCCACTCCAGACTACTTCGTCACGGGCCCAGGCATGCGGAAACGTGGTGATGCCGCCGCGCAGAAAACGGTTTTCCCGCTTCGTCAGGTCGCCGAGGGAGTTGGGAATAAAACGCCCCTCCTCCAGCCGCACGGAGAGGTCGTTCAGGTTCGTATCGAAGGTCGCAGCGGAATTTCCGCTGTCGAATGGAGCCAGACCGACGTACGGCATGACCAGTTCCTGGCGCCGGTAGAGCGTAAACATGGTCATGCCGGCAACGGGCTGCACGGTCGACGGTCGACAGAACCAGGCGACCTCGGCGACCGGCGATTCGATCGTTCCAGCACCAAACCGCCCGACGAACGGCTGCCCCTCGCTGCGCGTCGTGAACATGAGCACGTCATCGACGTCGGCAATGAGCGCCTGTCCCGTTTCTTCTGGAAACGCGTGGGCATCCTTCCGCCAGCCCTCGAAATACTCGAAATAGCCAGACTCCGACTCCGGCCGCACGGGGGGCATGAGATCGACCGTCACGCCGGAGAGGTCCTGTCGCAGTCGCCAGGCGGCGGAGCGGAGCCGGCCGGCAAGGTCGGCGGCCGCCTGGGCGTCCGTGAGCGATCGGCCGAAAAGTCCGAACAGGCTGGCCAAAGCCGCCATCACGACGAGCGAGAGCGCCATCGCCCAAAGCAGTTCGACGAGCGTGAAGCCGGAGCGGGCCGATCGACGGCCGGCAGGCTCACGATCAGTCGAGGTACCGCAGCAGGCGGATCGTGTCGCGGACATTGAGGTCCTCGCCTTGGGAGTAGCCGACCGGGACCGACCGGTCGATGATCGCGAACAGCCGGCGGGTCACCGGGGGTGGCGCCCCAGGCGACGAGTCGGTCGTCTCAACCGTGATCCACACGGCGAAGACGTTGGAACGGACGGTTGCGGCACTGGCCAGCCGGTTGGCCGTGGCGATCGCGAAGAACGGGTTCTTTCCCCGCGGGGGCACCGAGCCGGACGCTACCGATGTCGGCACCTGCTCCAACGCCAGGGGCTGATTTGCCGTGCCGGAGAGCGAGAGCAACTGCGCGGTCGACCGGGCGGCGCAGAGCGGCTGGGCGGTGCCGGTGAACGGATTCGTCGTCAGCGTGCCCGACGTGAGCACGGTCTGTGTGCCGCCGACGAGCATCTGCCAGAACAGCGCGTCGTTCGATGCCAGCGGGCCGTTCGGCATCGTGTTGACGTTCATTTTTCCCGGTTCACGCCCGGTCGAAAGCTGCCCGACCTGCCCCAGCAAATCCAGCCCCACGGGCTGAAGCGACGTGAGCCCATTGCCCGTCGCCGTGATCGATACGCCGGCGAACCGCGACGGCACGATCGTGGCATCGAGAATCAATCGGCCGATGCTCCCGTGGACCAGCGAGGTCGTGGGGAAGGAATAGTTGGCCAGCAGGCTGTCAGCGTCATCGGCGGGGACGAGGGCAAGTTCTGCCTGGCTGACGAACGGCCGGTTGGGCCAATGGAACCAGGGCACGGGGTCGGTGTTACCCGAGGCGACCATGCCCGCCGTCTCGTGATACGGTCGGAAGAGTTTGTCGTCGATCTGCCAGGTCGGCGACTGCCGCCAGAAGGCGGTGAGCGGGTGCCCGCCGCCAGCATCCCGCGGACCGGGCCGCCGGTGGCGTTGCGTGATCCCCTCGTCGGCCGTGTCGCCGGAGGTGCTCACGGTGAAGGGCGCCATGTCGACGACGATGTAGGGATTGGTGTCGGCGTTGTCGCGGCTCGGGTCCGCCAGCCGCTCCAGCCGGAGCGTGCCGCTGACGGCGGTTGTGGCCGGGGCGAACGTCCCTCCCTGATCGACGAGCATCTGCGGCGGTGACGCACTCGAAACGACGGTGGCGGCTGTGGCACCGGCGATCACGACCATCGACTCCCGGCCTGAGCCTGCAAGGCCACTGGCACCGCCAACACCACCGCTGCCGCCGACGATCTGCGTCGTGGTTCCCGTCACGGTGCCGTTCACGAGGATGAACTGCGGCAGGCTGGCATTGCCCGTGACAGGCCGAAAGGCGACCGCCCGATCGGTTCCGCTGATCGGCACCCGCAACTGCCAGACACTCGACGTGCCGGCGACCGCCCGGGCGTTGACCCGGTCGGTGCCCGACACACGCAGGATCGGATCGGGCAGTTCGGCTTGAGTCGTACCGGCAGACGTCACCCGCCGCGCGTTGAAAGGCGCCCGCACGACGCTCGCAAACATCGCCGCCGAACCCGACAGCGAGTTCCGCCAGGCTGCAGTGTCGGCGATGAGCAACTCCGGCCGCTCGACGCCCCAGACCGTTCCAGTCGTGACGCCCGTCACTGCCCAGCCATCGTCCAGGTTGGTGTCATACACGAACCGGGTCATCGTCGAGTCTTCGTCGCGGAAATCGAGGACGTTCGCCGCCCATTGGGCGGCACGGCGGGCATTCGACTCCCCGAGCGTCCGAACCAGCGTGTACAGGCCCTTGCAATATTCCTGCTGTTGGGTCATCGCCTGGGGAGTCGTGCCCGAGAGCACGGGCCGGTTGATGTTGAACCGCAGGCCGGCAGCTACGTCCGGCGACCAGGCGTTTTCGGATGCCCAGGGATAGCTCGGCGGACGGGTTCCGAGCGCCGACTCCACCCGGTTTGCCGCAGGCCCTGTTAGTCCGGGCGTATCCCAACTGTCGGTCGTGATCAGGAGCCGGGAGGCCTGGGCGGTCGTTCCCAGCGCGGCAGCCAGCCGCTGTGCCAGAAATGCCGCATCGGGATCGTTGGACCGCAGCACACGCTCCAGTTCGCCGAGCGTGAAAGGCAGGTCGTCGTTGACCGATCGCGCCGGATCGAGACGACTCTCGTACGGGTCGTCCACTGTGTCGGCGTCGTTGGTCGGCACCGCGAGGGTGAGCGTGCCCGTCAGTGTGCTCATGGTGCCGGTGACGTTCCCCGACATGAAGAGTCGGGCCTGGCCCTTGACGTCGGCCAGCGCGTTCGTGCCGGCGACGACGGTCGAATAGACGCTGCCGGTCGCGGTCGTGACCTGGAGCAGACCGCCGTCGTCTCCCGTTGCCCCCGGCACGCCGTTCGGACCATAGCGGCCATCGAACCGGCCGATGCCCGGCGGTGGGCGGCGTTGCGATTCTGTGGCGCCACCGCGAGTCGACGTGCCACCGGTGAGCATGCCCGACCACGTACCGGCACCGAAGAGTTGCGCGAACAACTGCGTTCCAGTGGTGGAAGCACCGATATCGGCCGGCCCGTAGCCCATGCCGAGCGGCACGTCTGCCGGCGAACCGGAAGGAGTACTGTTAGCGCTCTGCGCCGTCATGCCGACCGCGTTGACATTCAACCGCCCGTCGAGGTCGAGCACGAGATACGAAACCCGCTGGCTGATGACCCCGCCGCGGGGCGAGCGGCGGGGGGCCAGGAAACTGGGCGTGCCGGCGATCCATACACCATCCATGACGCCGTCGTTGTCGTTGTCGCACTCGAGCGGCGGGGCCGCCGACGGCGAGGTCGCCGTGGGGACGGTCTGATACGTCGCCTGCCGCACGGCCGTGACCGCACCGGCAGAGACTTCGAGCCGCGCGAGCCAAGGGTCGGTGAGCAGAACACCACTGGCGGCCGAGCCCGCATTGAAGCCGTCCCACGGCTCGTTGGCGGGGTAAACTTCCCTCCGCTCCAGCGGCTTCGTGCAGCCAGTCTCGGGGCACGTGCCCGCGGCGAAGAACTCGCCACCATGGTCAGGGCAGGTGAAAAAAGCCGCCGTCCCCGAGAAGTCGCGACCGTTGACCCGCCAGGTGCAGGTGCCCGTCGGCAGCACGACGCCGGGCCGGTAGGGGACGTTGGCGAGGAACATCCTGTTGCCTTCGACTCCGATGATGCGGAAACTCAGCGCTGTCCCGTCCCCTGCCTGTTGGGGTACGAACGTGAGCACCCGGCCGTTGTGCGTGGCGGTTCCCCCGGAAACGGTCGCCGTGACCGTGAGGATCGGACTCGTCGGCCACCCCGTCAGGACCGGCACCTGGGTCGCGATCGTCGCGGCATTCACACCGTATCGGTCCGCGAG
>JBKDUV010000262.1:0-7192 GCA_046339335.1 Planctomycetia bacterium
CCGTCGCTCACCGTCGCATCGCCGCATCCCGTCATGCTCACCATGAGCGGGATCCGATCACTTCGCCGGTGCTGGCGAGGCGGGGACGGCCGGCGTCGCCGCGTCAGCCGGCTCGGCATCCGCTGCCGGCACGTTCGTCGCGGTCCCATCGTCGGCGGGCTTCGTCTCGGGCGCGGCTGGCGGCGCGACAGGCGTCGACTCCGGTGACGTCGGCGCGGGGGGCGTGGCCGCCGGTTGCCCGGCCTGGGCCGGCTGGGCCGGCGGCGTGGCCGCGCTGCCAAGTCCGGTCGCGAGCAGCGACTGCGGCTTGCCGAGCAGGTTCAGTGTCAGGATGCAGAGCACGATCCAGAATCCGGCCACGCCGACCGTGATCCGCGTAAAGATGTCTCCAGCCTTCGTACCGAAGGCGCTCTGGCCCCCCATGCCGCCGAATGCTCCGGCGAGCCCACCGCCGCGGCCGCGCTGGATGAGCACCAGCAGGATCAGGAACAGCGACGTGAGCACGAGCGAGAAACCGAGCAGGAAACGGATCAGGGTGGACATGGTCGGTCGATGACTCCGGGAGCGTCGGCGAACAGTGGGCGAGAGCGGAGAGAATACCCGACCCGCGGCCTTCATCCTACCCCGGCTGGCAGTCCGTCTGGTCTTCGTCCCACCGCCCCGGGGGGCGATGGCCGCTCAGCCCGCGCGACCGAACGCAGCTGCGATCGCCATGAAATCATCCGCCTTCAAGCTCGCGCCTCCGACCAGGGCACCGTCGATGTCGGGCTGGGCGGCGAGATCGGCGACATTGTCCGGCTTCACGCTCCCGCCGTACTGGATCCGCACCCGCTCGGCGATCGGCGCCGAGGCGAGTCCGGCGACGAGCTCCCGGATCAGTGCATGCACTTCCTGGGCCTGCTGCGGAGTGGCCACCTTGCCCGTGCCGATCGCCCACACCGGCTCGTAGGCGATCACGACCTTTTCCAGGTCCGCGGCCGGGATGCCGCCGAGGGAGCTCTCCACCTGCGTGGTCACGACCGCCGCCGTGCGGCCGGCCTCGCGTTCCTCGAGCGTCTCACCCACGCAGACAATCGGCGTCAGTCCGGCGTTGAGGGCGGCTCGGGTCTTGGCGTTCACGGCGGCGTCGGTCTCGCCGAACAGGGTGCGGCGTTCGGAGTGACCGAGGATCACGTGGCTGCACCCGAGATCGACGAGCATCGGCGGTGCGACCTCGCCGGTGAAGGCCCCGTTCGGCTTGTCGTGCATCGTCTGGCCGCCGACACCGACCGTCGAACCGCCGCCGACCGCCGCTGCCACCGTCTCGATGTAGACGGCAGGTGGGCAGAGGACGAGTTCCACGGTTCCGGCCTCGGACCGCCTGGCCGCAACGGCGGCGGCCAGGCCGCGGGACTGCATGCGGTCAAGGTTCATCTTCCAGTTGCCGGCGACGATCTTCCTGCGCGACATGCGGACTCCTCGTGGGGTGGGGGACGCAGATGATACGGGCAATGCCAGGATTGGGAAAAGCGGGCCGATCCTCGTCCGTTGCCTGCGCCCTGTCAGGACGGCTGCGGAGGAGGCCGTCGCCGCCCCCGGCCTCCCGCGGTCGACCGGCGGGGGTAAGCCAAGGGGCGCGGCTGCTCCTCGGCCGGTCAGCCGACGGCGGCTGCGGCGGCGTAGGAGCCGAGGATGACGACCCGTTTGCAACGTTTTTCGAGGGCGGCGATCGCCCGCCGAACGCGCAGGTCTTCACGGTGCCCCTCGAACTCGACGAAGAACACATAGCCCCGCTCCTCGCCCGGCAACGGAAACGACTCGATCCAGGTGAGATTCAGGCGTTGCCGCTTGGGGATCGTGAGCGCGTCGGCCAGGCCGCCCGGACGGTGCTCGATCTCGAACATGATCGACGTCTTGTCGCGCCCCGTGCGAGCGGCGTCGGCATGGCCGATGACCGCGAACCGGGTCGTGTTGCCCGACACGTCCTCGATGTTCTCGGCGAGCACAGCCAGATTGTGGTGCACTCCCGCCTGCCGACTGGCGATCGCGGCGGCATGGGGCTTTCGGGCCGCCGTCTCCGCCGCCACGCTGGTGCTCGTGACCTCGACGAGGCGGGCGGCGGGCAGATGCCGGGCCAGCCAGTTGCGGCATTGCGACAAAGCCTGGGGACGGCTGTAGACCTCTTCGATCGCCGACCGGTCGCAGGCGGCGAGCAGATTGTGATGGATGCGAAGCGGGACCTCGGCGCAGATCTTGACCGGCAGCCGGGCGAGGTTGTCGAGCGTGTCGGCGATCCGTCCATCGGTGGAGTTTTCCAGCGGGACCACGCCGTAGTGGGAGTGGCCCGCATGCACCTCCTCGAAGGCGGCAGAAATGCTGGCGACGGGAACGAAATCGACGGCGCTGCCGAAGCGGTGAACCGCGGCGAGATGGCTGTAGGTCCAGGCGGGCCCGAGGTGTGCGACGCGGAGGTGCTGCTCGATCGCCCGCGAGCCCGAGATGAGTTCGCGCCAAATCGCCTTCAGGCTGTCGTTGGAGAGTGGCCCCTGATTGCAGGAAACGACTCGCTCCAGGACCATTTCTTCGCGGGCTGGATCGTACGTCTCCTGGCCGGAAGACTTCTTGAGATGGCCGATCTCCCGCGCCACCTCGGCCCGCTGGTTGGCCAGGGAGACGAGTTCACGATCGATGCGGTCGATCTGCTGGCGGAGGGCGGCCAGACCCGGCGCGCGTCCGCCGGGCTGGTCATTGGCAGGCTGCTGCTTTTCGCGTGGGGTTTTGGCCATCGGGGCTGCAGTCGGCCAAAATGGCAGCCGTCCTGAATTGGTCGGTGTCGGAAGTGAGACACGCTACGACAACTGTACTCCGAAGAACTGCCGCGTAAACCCGTCCGGACACGGGGCCAGACGGAGCCTCCTGCGGCCCCGGCACGGGCTTTGCATCCTTCCCCCGCGGCGGGAGTCACGGCCATTTCTGGCGTCGGCTCCTGCCGGCACACACCCGCACGAGGACAGCAGCAACCATGGCGACGAAGCAGGGCGAAAAGATCATCGGCATCGATCTCGGCACCACCAACTCCGTGGTCGCGGTGATGGAGGGCAAGGAGCCGAAGGTGATCGCGAACAAGGAGGGCAACCGCCTCACGCCGAGCGTGGTGGCCTTCAACGACAAGGGGGAGACCCTCGTCGGTGACATCGCCCGCCGCCAGGCGGTCACCAACCCCAAACGCACGATCTACTCCATCAAGCGTTTCATGGGGCGCCGGCACAACGAGGTTGCCGGCGAGGAGAAGATGGTTCCCTACGAGGTCGTGGGCGGGCCCGAGGATTACGTGAAAGTCAAGGCTGGCGACAAGGAGTGCACGCCGCCCGAAGTTTCGGCGAAGGTGCTGCGCGCCCTCAAGGAGGCGGCCGAGGCCTATCTCGGTCACAAGGTCAACAAGGCGGTGATCACCGTCCCGGCCTACTTCAATGACGCCCAGCGGCAGGCCACCAAGGACGCCGGCCAGATCGCAGGCCTCGAGGTGATGCGGATCATCAATGAGCCGACCGCGGCCGCGCTGGCCTACGGGCTCGAGAAGAAAGCCCAGGAAAAAATCGTGGTCTTCGACCTCGGCGGCGGCACGTTCGACGTGTCCGTGCTGGAGGTCGCCGACGGCGTGTTCCGCGTCATCAGCACCAACGGTGACACGCACCTCGGCGGCGATGACTTCGACCAGACACTGATCAATCACGTCGCGGAGCAGTTCAAGAAGGAGCAGGGGATCGACCTTCGCAAGGACACGATGGCCCTGCAGCGGCTCCAGGAGGCGTGCGAAAAGGCGAAGAAGGAACTGAGTTCGGCGCAGAGCACCGACATCAACCTTCCCTTCATCACCGCCGACGCGTCGGGGCCGAAGCATCTGCAGATCACGATCACGCGGGCCCAGTTCGAGCAGATGTGCGACCCACTGATCGAACGCTGCCGGGGGCCCGTTATCCAGGCGCTCAAGGACGCGAAGCTCGATCCCAAGGACATCGATGAGGTCGTGCTCGTCGGCGGCTCGACCCGGATTCCGAAGGTGCAGGAACTCGTCAAGAAACTGTTCGCCAAGGAGCCCCATAAAGGCGTCAATCCCGACGAGGTGGTGGCACTCGGAGCCGCGATCCAGGGGGGCGTACTCGGCGGTGACGTGCAGGACGTCCTCCTGCTCGACGTCACGCCGCTGTCGCTCGGCATCGAGACCGAGGGGGGCATTTTCACCAAACTCGTCGAGCGAAATACGACGGTGCCGACCGAGCGAAAGCAGGTGTTTAGCACTGCGGCCGACAACCAGACCGCGGTGACGGTGAGCGTGTTCCAGGGAGAGCGTCCGATGGCCCGCGACAACCGGCTGCTCGGGCAGTTCAACCTCGAGGGCATCCCCTCCGCGCCGCGCGGCACGCCGCAGATCGAGGTCAAGTTCGACATCGACGCCAACGGCATCCTCAAGGTCAGCGCCAAGGACCTCGGCTCCAATAAGGAGCAGACGGTGAGCATCGAGCAGTCCAGCGGGCTCAACGAGTCTGAAATCGAGCGGATGCGGCGGGACGCCGAGAGCCACGCCGAGGAAGACAAGCGGAAGTACCGGCTCGCCGAGGCTCGCAACAAGGCCGAGGCGCTCTGCTTCCAGACCGAGAAATTGATCAAGGAGAACGAGGCCAAGCTCTCGGGGTCGGACAAGGCCCCGCTCGAGGCCGCCGTCGCCAAGGCGCGTGAGACCGCGAAGGGCGAGGACGTTGACGCGATCAATTCCGCCCATGGCGCTCTGGAGCAGGCGGTGCACGCCCTCTCGAAGGTGCTCTACGAGTCGACGCCGGGAGGCCGCGGGGAGGCGCCGCCGGAGCAGGCTGCTTCGGCCGGCGCCGGCAAGGGGCCCGACGACACGATCGACGCCGAGTTCGAGGTCAAGGGCTGAGAAGTCGGAAACGGGAGCCAGGCGAGGGCAGGCGGTGGCACAGCATGCGCGAACGGGGTGTTCGTGCGGCAGACGCTTCCAGAGACGGGTTTCGCCCGGGGTGCGGACGTCGCCGCGCCGACCGGTGACTGCGTGAAACACGAGAGGGGGAGTGATGGCGTTCCGCTTCGACAAGTTTACCATCAAGGCGCAGGAGGCCGTGCAGGGAGCGGTTGAGACCGCGGCCGATCGGGGCAATCCTCAGACCTGCCCGGTCCACCTGCTCCGGGCCCTCGTTGGCGAGCGGGAAGGGATCGTCCGGCCGCTGCTGGAAAAGATAGGTGCGGACCGCGGCCACCTCGAGCGGATCGTGGATGCCGAACTGGCCACCCTGCCCCGGGTGTCTGGGGGCGCACAGCCGCAGCCCGATCAGGAACTGGTCAAGGTCTTCGATGCCGCGACGACCGAGTCGCACCAGATGAAGGACGAGTTCGTCTCGACGGATCACCTGCTCCTGGCGCTGGTGAAGGTGCCGTCGAAGGCCCGGACCCTGCTGCAGCAGGCGGCCATCGGCGAAAAGGAACTGCTGGCCGGCTTGCAATCGGTCCGTGGGCAGTCGCGGGTCACCGACCAAAACCCCGAGGAGAAGTTTCAGGCCCTCGACAAGTACGGCATCGATCTCGTCAAGCGGGCCAGCCAGGGGAAACTCGATCCGGTGATCGGCCGCGACGCAGAGATCCGGCGCGTGATCCAGGTGCTGTCGCGGCGGACGAAGAACAACCCCGTCCTCATCGGCGAGCCGGGGGTGGGAAAGACCGCGATTGCCGAGGGGCTGGCGCTGCGGATCGTGCAGTCGGACGTGCCGGAGAACCTGCGCGGCCGGCGGGTCGTGGCCCTCGACCTCGGGGCGCTGATTGCCGGCACGAAGTACCGCGGCGAGTTCGAGGACAGGTTGAAGGCGATCCTGCGCGAGGTCGAGGCGGCCCAGGGGAACGTGATCCTGTTCATCGACGAGCTCCACACCGTGATCGGGGCGGGCGCGGCGGAAGGAGGCTCCGACGCGGCCAACCTCCTCAAGCCGGCCCTCGCCCGGGGTGAGTTGCGGTGCATCGGGGCCACGACGCTCGACGAATATCGCAAGCACATCGAAAAAGACGCCGCCCTGGAGCGCCGCTTCCAGCCGGTGATGGTCGGCGAGCCGAGCGTCGAGGACACGATCGCCATCCTCCGCGGACTCAAGCCCCGGTACGAGGCCCATCACAAGGGGGTGAAGATCAAGGACTCGGCCCTCGTCGCAGCCGCCGAACTCTCGAACCGCTACATCGCCGACCGCTTTCTGCCCGACAAGGCGATCGACCTCATGGACGAGGCGACGAGCCGGATCGCCATGGAACTGCAGAGCGTGCCGAGCGAGATCGACGAGGTGCAGCGCCGGCTCGTGCAATTGGAACTCGCGGCCCGGCAGCTCGCCGAGGAGACGGAAGAGCATGCCAAGGAGCGGCTGGCCGACATCGAGGAGGAATCGACCGAACTCCGCAAGAAACTGGCCGACCTGAGGAAGCAGTGGGAGGCGGAGAAGAGCGGCGTGGGAAGCGCCCAGGAATTGCGCCGGCAGCTGGAGGAAGTGCAGCTCGGCTTCGAGAAGGCGGCGGTGCGGATCAAGGACCGGCAGGCATCGGGGCAGCCCGTGGGAGAAGACCTCTACCAGACGCTCTACGAGCTCGATGTCAAACGGAAGGGACTGCAGCAGCGGCTCGAGCAGGAGGGCTCCGAGAAGGAGGGCAAGGACGTCGCCAAGGCCGGCCAGAAGCGGCTCCTGCGTCGCGAGGTGGGCCCCGAGGAGATCGCCGAGGTGGTGAGCGCCTGGACCGGCATCCCGGTGACGCGGCTCGTCGAGGCGGAGCGGGCGAAATTGCTCGTGCTCGAGGAACGGCTTCACCAGCGGGTGGTGGGACAGGAGGAGGCGGTCGAGGCGGTAAGCAACGCCGTTCGCCGCAGCCGGGCGGGCCTCCAGGACCCGAACCGGCCGATCGGCTCGTTCATCTTTCTCGGGCCGACGGGTGTCGGGAAGACGGAGCTCTGCAAGGCGCTGGCCGAGGTGCTCTTTGACGACGAGAACGCGATGGTGCGGATCGACATGAGCGAGTTCATGGAGAAGCACACCGTCGCCCGCCTGATCGGCGCCCCGCCGGGCTACGTCGGCTACGAGGAGGGGGGCGTGCTCACCGAGGCGGTGCGGCGCCGGCCCTACTCCGTCGTCCTTCTCGACGAGATCGAGAAAGCGCATCGGGACGTGTT
>JBKDUV010000263.1:0-12200 GCA_046339335.1 Planctomycetia bacterium
GCCGGGCGGGATGGCCAACGTGCTGGAGAAGCTCGCCGATGCCGCCCGCCAGGCCGGACCGCAGGCGGAGGCCGGCTTCGTCGAGAAGGCGGCTGCGGCGATCATGGCCCTCCTGGCACCTCCGGCCGGACTCGACCCGGACGCCGCCGCCTGGATGGAGACCGATGGGCTGGCGATGCTGCGCTCGCTGGGAGCGGCCGCACCGGCCGGCGGGGTCGCCACCGCAGCCAGGATATTCAAGGATCGCTCTCGGACCGCCGATCTGCGCATCCGGGCCGGGGCCGTGATCGGGGCTTCGAAGGCCAAGGACATCGACCCGGCCCAGGTCGTCGCCGAAGTCGAGTCGCTCGCGGTCAGCCTGCTGCAGGCCGAGACACGGGCGATCGAGGAGCAACGGTCAGCGGCGGACGCGTCTGAGAAGAAAGACGAGCCTGTCAGACGGCAGGCGCATGCGCGGCTCGCCTGGCGGCTGGCGACGCTCGGCGACGCGGTCTTCAGCGACGACACGACCGGCGGCGTCGCCACGCTGATGCCCGAGCCGACGGCCGCCAAGGACCTGGCCCGGAAACTGCGTCAGGCGGCCAGCGATGTGGCCGCGACGGCAAACGCCGAAGCGGTCGGCAGGGCGCTGGAACGCCTCGCCGCCGCGAAGCCGGCTCCGGAACCTGAACCGAAACCGGAGCCCAAGCCGGTACAGCCCACCCCTCAGCCGGAGCCCGATCCGAACGATCCGTTCAAGTGACCGGCCTGGGCTGCCACCGCGGCAGCGTCACTTCTTGATCAGTTCGCGGACGGTCATGCCGGAGGGGATCATCGGCAGGACGTGTTCCTGGTAGGGGACCTGCACGTCGAGCAGCGCGGGCCCGGGGGCGTCAAGCAGCCGACGCAGCGCCGGCTCGAGGTCGGCCTTGGCGGCGATCGTTTCCGCCTGCCAGCCGAACCCGCGGGCGATCGCCACGAAGTCGGGATAGCGGTTTTCCGGCGAGATGCCGTCCCCCTGGCCGCAGGCCTCCGGATGATCGACCGGGCCGAGGTAGGTGTGGGCCCGGTTCCCCTTGAAGAACCGGTCCTCCCACTGGACCACCATGCCGAGGTGCTGGTTGTTGAGGAGCAGCACCTTCACCGGGATGTTCTCGCACAGACAGGTGGCGAACTCCTGGATGTTCATCAGGATGCTGCCATCGCCGTCGATGTCGACGACGAGGGCGTCGGGCCGGGCGACCTTCGCCCCCATGGCGGCGGGCAGCCCGAAGCCCATCGTGCCCAGGCCGCTGGAGGAGAGCCAGGTTCGCGGCTGGCGGAAGGTGAAGAACTGCGCCGCCCACATCTGGTGCTGGCCGACGCCCACGCTCACGACCGTGTCGCGATCTGCCGCGAGCCGGGACAGCGCGGCGATCGCCTCCTGGGCGAGGATGCCCGGATACTTCGTGTCGTAGGCGAACGGATCCTCCCGCTTCCACTCGGCGATCTGCTCGTGCCAGCCGTCGAGGCTCGCCGCCGGCGGCTCGACGACGCGGTTGAGCTGGGCGAGCGCCTCCTTGACGTCGGCCACGATCGGCACGTGCACCAGCTTGTTCTTGTTGATCTCCGACGGGTCGATGTCGATGTGGACGATGAACCCGTGCTGAGCGAACGCCTCCACCTTGCCCGTCACCCGGTCGTCGAAGCGGACGCCGAGGGCGATGAGCAGGTCGGCCTGGTCGACGGCGTAGTTGGCGTAGACGCTGCCGTGCATGCCGAGCATGTCGAGCGACAGTGGATCGTCGCCCGGGAAGGCGCCGAGGCCCATCAGGGTCATCGTGACCGGGATGCCCGTCTTCCGGGCCAGCGTCCGCAGCTCCTCGGCCGCGTCGGCCGCGATCACGCCGCCGCCGGCGTAGATCACCGGCCGCTGGGCCCGGCGGATGGCGGCCGCCACCTGGGCGATCTGCTCCGGGGCGGCCGGCTTCCGCGACTCGGGCCGGTAGCCGGGCAGGTTCATCGGCGCGTCGTAGTCGGGCACGACCTGCGCGAGCTGGATGTTCTTGGGCAGGTCGACGAGCACGGGGCCGGGGCGGCCGGTCGTGGCGATGTGAAACGCCTCGCGCATGACGCGGGCGATGTCGTTGGCGTCGGTGACGAGGTAATGGTGCTTGGTGATGCCGCGGCAGACCTCCACCATCGGCGTCTCCTGGAACGCGTCGGTGCCGATGACGCTCGTCCCCACCTGGCCGGTGAGGACGACGAGCGGAATGCTGTCGAGCTTGGCGTCGGCGATCGCCGTCACGAGGTTCAGCGCACCGGGGCCGCTCGTCCCCATGCAGACCCCCGGCCGGCCGGTCGTCCGGGAGTAGCCCTGCGCGGCGAACGCACCCCCCTGTTCGTGCCGGGGCAGGATCGTCCGCAGCCGGTCTTGGGCCCGGGTCAGCGCCTGGTGGAGCGGCATGCTCGCCCCGCCCGGATAGGCGAAGATCACTTCGACGCCGTGGCGGATCAGCGACTCGACGACCACGTCGGCCCCGGAGACGAAGGCGGCGGCGGATGACGGGCGCGAGACGGTGGCCATGGCGGCTCCTCGGGGGGGGGCGAGCCCGCACCGGTCCCCCGGTGCGGTCCCCCCAACCATACACGATGAAAACGCCGCTGAAAAACGCCCCCTGCCCGGCCGGTCAGCGGTCCGGATGCGGCGGGCGCGGTGGGCCGTTCTGCAGGAAGACGAAACCGCCTCGCTTGTTGCCGATCACGATGTCGGCCCGGCCGTCGCCGTTGACGTCGCCGACGCTGAACTGCGTGCCCACCCCCGACGCGTCGTCGATCCGCTGGGCCCGATAGCGGACCCGGGCGGCGGGGGGCGACCCGTCATCGGCCTTGCGGGTCAGTTTGAACCAGTAGACCACGGGGGTTCCTCCCGGGTCGGCATCCCCCTCGGGACCGTGCGCCCAGTACCGCTTGCCGGTGACGATGTCCTCGAGGCCGTCGCCGTCGATGTCGGCCAGCTCGACCGCGTGCAGCTGCGAGAACTGCGCGCCGTCGAGGCTTTCCTGCGGCTTGCGGGGGAGAATCGGGTGCTCGATGAACTCGATCCCGCCCTCCTTCCCGACGTGTTCGAACCAGGACAGCCCGTAGCCGTGGGCGGAGATGCTCGTGATCACGTCATTGTCGCCGTCGCCATCCACGTCGTAGACATGCATCTGCGCCCCGCCGCCGCCGAACCCGACAGGATGCTTCATCCACAAGGCGGCAGGGTCGGCCGGCTGCTCCCACCAGCCGGCGGCCATGAGGAAGTCCTTGCGGCCGTCGCCCTTGACGTCCCCCACGCCGAGCCCGTGCGTGTATCGTCCGCCGACGTTCCCTGCGGAGCAGGGACGAAACGTCCAGCGGTCTGTCGGCGTGTCGCCCGGCGACGCGTACCCGAGAATCCCGCCGGTATGGAAGACGAGTTCCGGCTTCCCGTCGCCGCTGACGTCGAGCACGGCAGGCGACTCGTTGTCGACCGTCGGATGGACGAGGTGCTTCTCCCAATGGCTGCCGACGGCGATCCCGTCCATGCCCGGATTTCGGAACCAGTGCCCGGGCTTGCCGGGAAAACCCACCACCCAGACGTCCTGCCAGCCGTCGGCATCGATGTCGGTGACCGCCGTCACGAAGTTGTCTGAGTAGCCCTTGGCGTCGAAGTCCCGGCCGGGATAGATCGGGTGCGCCGTCTTGAACTCGGGCCCGGCGTACCAGTTTGGTCCGTAGACCGCATCCCCGTGGCCGTCCCGGTCGATATCGCCCCAGGCCGCCCCCTCGGCATGAAACTTCTCCGTGAGGACGATCCGCGTGAACGTGGGAGGTTCCTCCCCCGGCGCCGCCGACATCGCCAGGGGCAGGACCGCGGTGCAGAACAGGCCGGCGGCACGGCGCACGAGGGCATTCATGGGGGGGAATCCGCATTCACGCGGCGAACGAACCTTTGCACCCGCGGCGAATCCACCGGGACGAATCCCGCGAATCCGTTCTTTGGAGAGAGTACAGCACCCGTGGTCGGGATGGAAAACCCGTGCCGGAGACGGTTTTTATCGGCTCCGGGCCCCGGCCGCGGTGGGTTGTGGCATACTCTAGGGTCTCGATCGGTCAGGTCGCGCACCGGAAAGACATGCGTTTGGAACCCTCCAGCGATCGACGCGGACGATGGGCGGAGGCCATGGGCTTCCTGTCCTTGGGTCTCGCGCTCGTCTTTGCCCTGCCCCTCGCCCTGCCACTCACCATGGTTCTGGCCGTCCCGCGGCCTGCGGCCGCACGGGAACCGGCCGCTCGTCCCGCCGACGACGAACTGACCAGAGAGGCACTGGAGCAGAAACAGAAACAACGCAGGCAGGTTCTCAACGGCCAGCAGCAGCAGGTCGACCAAACGACGGCGCATTACGAAAACCAGTGGCGGCCGTTGCTCTGGGCCGAACTCGACCGGGCCCGGCGCATCTGTGGCGACCTGCCCCCCGATGCCCGCCGGGCGATCCTCGCCGCCGGAACCAAGGCATTGCAGTCCACGGCCCGGCAGTTCGCCGAACAGCAGTTCGGCGCCCGTCCGCATCAGCCGATCGATGTTCCCGAGTCAATCCGCGCCGGGGTGGTGGCGGCGATGGAGAAGGTCGCGCCGGCGGATGCGTTCGCGACCTACAACAAAGAGCATGCCGACCGCCAGCGGCGGCGCGCCCGGGCCGCCCAGGGCGTGGTCGTCGTCAACCTCGACCAACGGCTGCTGCTCGTCGAGCCGCAGCGGCGGGCGATCGCCGCCGACCTGGAGAAACAGTGGCAGCCCGCCTGGAACGTGGCGTCACGTGAACAGCCCTTCGTCAACAATCAGTCGCCGGCACCTGACTACGCGGCAAAGTCCATCGAGCCGCACCTCGACGACCGGCAGCGGGCCGATTGGAAGAACTGGTGCGAGCAGGCCGGGTGGCAGAAGCACAACCTCTCGGGCAACGGGATGAGCAACACACAACTGTGGCACGACAACGTCGTGCAGCAGGCAGACCCCTGGTGGTCACCATGATCCGCACTTCCGTACCCTCGACCGCGCCGCACCGGCCGGGGCTCCGGCGGCCTCGGTGCATCGGCATCGGCACCGCGACGTGCGTGGCCCTGATCGCACTCGTGGGCCGCGGCGAGGACGATCAAATCGTCGACGATGCCGTCCTGATGGCGGCCGAATTCGGCCCCCAGGCCGACCGTGGCGAGGGCAACGTCGTCGACTTGTCTCAGCAGTTCGACTCGAACTTGCTCGGCAATGTTTTGGGGCCGGACTTTTTCATTCCCGGCGGCAGGGTGATCATCAGGGGACAAGTCGCTGGCAACGTGAGAATTGTCATGGGACAGGGGCACGGAATGCAGCAGCCCGCCGACGCTCCCGATCGCTCGGGTCGCGATTCACCCATCGTCGCCGCCCTGCGAAAGCTCACCGCGCCCTGGCTGACACGAATCGAGACGATCTGCAGCCCGACCGCCGATCAACGCCGGCTGCTGCACCTGGCGCTTGAATCCGACCTGCGCCAACTCTCCGGCGACCTCGAGCGCTTGCGGCAGAAGTATGCCGGCGTGAAGGTGAACATCGGCACTCCGGAAGGCCAGAAGGTGTGGCAGCAATTCAATCAGGACATGCAGCGCGGCCAAAAGTTGCTCCAGACACTCGACCAGAGTGGGGCCGGCCTCTTCGACAAGGTGCAGGCCACGGTGCTCGAAGGAGAGCAGTTCGCCCGGCTGGAGGCGGAGTCCGAGGCCCGGCTGGCACATCGGTGGCGGGTTTTGGTGGCTCTGCAGCTCGACCGCTGGGACGACATGCTCGGCTTCGATCAACGACAGCACGACGGCCTCGAGGCGCTGCTGATCGCCAAGCGCCCGCCGCTGCGGACCCGCGGCTCCGCCCACAATCCGCACATGACCGCGCCGGTCAACCAGGCCGCGTGGCTCGTTCCCCTGGCGTTGTCGCAGGTGGACGAAAAGCAGCTCCGGTCGGTCGTGGACGGTCGCCAGTGGACGATCCTGCAGCGACAGATCCTCCATGCGAAGCAGAATCGCCAGAGCATCGAGCAGATGGGCTTCCTGGAGGGAACGCCGCGATGAGGGCTGCAATCGCGGCGACCGGCCGGCAGGGGCTGGCCTGGATGTTCGTCGTCCTCGCGGTCGTCCTCGTGGCGGGGCCGGCCCGTCCGGTTGCCGGGGCGCCGCCCCGACAGGCGCAGTCTCAGGCAGTGCTCGAACTGCCGGGGGAGGAGTTCGCGGTCGGCCAGTTCGGCCCTTCCGCTGCGGCCGCCGGGAAGCCGCTGCAGACCTTCGCCTGGCAATCACCCGCCGTGCCCGCATCGTTCGAGTTCGCCTGGGGCGCCATTTCGCGGGTCCGCCTGGCACCGGCTCCGCCGCCTGCCATCCGGGCCGGGGCCTGGCGGGCGGACCTCCGGACCGGCGGAGTGGCGATCGGCGAACTCGAGGCCGTCGATGCGGAGCACGTGTCACTGGCCATTCCCGGCGTCGGCACCGGGCCACTGCGGCTGCGACGCGACGAGATCGTGCGGCTTACCCGCGATCAGTCGACGATGCGGGTGTTCGTGCCGGGAACGCTGGCCGACTGGAAAGGCGACCTCACCCTGTGGCGCGAGGAGGGAGGGCGGCTGGCGGGGCAAGCCGGTCCGGGCGGCCTGTGCCGCGACGTCGCCGCCCCCGCGCGGGCCTGCTTCGAAATGTCCCTGGTCTGGGATGAGCGGCCGGAGTTCGACATCGCGCTGGCTGCCGGTCCGGAACGCATGGCGGCGATCGAGAAGGGAGCCGAGAGCACCAAGGGAAAGGCCGAGGAGTCGTACCGGGTCGAGTGCGTACCGACCGGCGAGCTGCTCGTCGTCCGCGAGGGCAAGCGGGCCGCGCGGATGGCGATCGCCGCCACGCTGCCCGCCGGCGCCGGCCGCCTCTGGCTGCGGGCATTCGTCGATCAGGAGACCGGTCGCCTGGCCGTGACCGTGGGGCAGGACGAGAAGGCCGGTGGGGCCGCAGCAGTCGACCAGTCGCTGCCGCCGGAAAAACGGGGCGTGGACAGGGGGTTCGTCATTCGGCTTCGGAGCGGCCGCCTGCGGATCGAGCAGATGCGGGTCAGGCCGTGGACCGAGCCGGAGCCGCTGCTCGTCGAGCGGTCCGGCCTGGGCAGCACCGACGCAGTGCCTGAATCGTTCGACAAGGCCGCCGGGGTGTTGCTCGTCAGCGACGGGGGGCAGCGTCGCCGGGTGCCCGTGCAGGAAGTGACCGACATCGCCTTGAATCCCGCCGAGCGGCCGGCGTGGCCCGCGGACGGGGTGATGGTGGGATTTCATGGCGGCACGCTGCTGCCGGGCCGCGTTCTCGAGATCGCGCCGCCGGCGATTCGGTTCGAACTGTCGGGTGTCGCCGAACCGCTCGTCTGCGACCTCGCTCAGATCGCCGTGATCGAGAGCCTTGCCACGCCCGCCCCCGCCAAACTCCCCGGTCGGGCCGGGATGCTGGAAGGGGATGGCGTCCGCATGTCGGGCTGTCTCGCTCCTGCCGCCGCCGGTGCGGGCATCGCCTGGCAACCGCGCACCGCCATGGGGGCGACTCCCCTGGCCGGATCGACGCTGCCGCTGCGCGTCCACTACGGCGACACGTCGGCCAAGGCCGCTGCATTCGCATCTGCGGTCTCCGCGGACAAGCCAGGCCAGCGGGAAATAATGGCGAAGCGGAATCGCTTGTTCGGGATGGGCCTCCCCGGCTCGCCGCTGCCGCTGACGAGCGGTCCGCCGCCGCCGTTTCCCGGCGGCCGTTCCCTGCTCTTCCTCAAGACTGGAGACGCCGTCCTGGGAACGGTGCTCTCGATCGACGGGGCGGGAGTCCGCTTCAAGAAGGACGGAACGGGCGAACTGGTCGTGCCACATGCTGCGATACAGGCCATCGAACTGGTCGCCGCGGCACGCCTGCCAATCTCGAAGACCAAGGCCGACCGGCTCTTGCTGCTGCCGCGGATGCAGCAGGCCGACCCGCCCACGCACCTTTTGCGACTGGCGGGAGGCGACTACATGCGCGGCAAGCTTCTGTCGCTCGACGACGCGACCGCAAGGTTCGAGGTCGCGGGCACGGTGAAGGAGTTGCGACGTGCGGACGTGACGCGGCTCATCTGGCTGGCCGTCGCCGGTGATGGAGCGGAGGCGGCCGCGGTCGCCGCCATTGTGGCCGAACGGAAGCCGGAAGACGTCGTCGTGCGGGCGGTCATGGGGGGCCCCGAGGGGGAACGGCGGTTGACCTGCGTCGCCGACCGGGTCGCCGGCGACACGCTGACCGGCCGGAACGGCGTGCTCGGCGACGTCACGATCGACCTTACGAAGTGCGTGAGCCTGGAAGTGGGCCCGGCGGCGACGGGCATGCCGACGAGCCTCCCCTACGCCCAGTGGCGCCTCAAGCCGGCCGCCTTGCCCAAAGCCCTCAAGGGCGGCAAGTAGCGGTCCCGCGCCGGTCGCGTTCGCCACCGAGTCGCGCCCGACCGTCGGCATCGCGGCCCGCGGCTATACTTCTCGGGTCGCGGAGTCGGGCGAAGCCCCGTGGCAACCAGCAAAAAAATCGGCCGCCCCGGGCGTCTGCTCGGGCTGGCGGAAACTCTCGAGTCACACCGCGGGTTCGCAGACGTCGTTGCCAGTCTCCGCGCGGGACACGGGGGGACGATCGGCGGAACCTGGGGATCGGCGTCTGCGCTCGCGCTGGCCGCGCTGCTCAGGGCGGTGCGCGGCGAATCGCCGACCGGCGCCGCCGCAACGGGCACGCTGGTCGTCGTCCTGCCCCACGCGGTCGAGGCGGAAGCCTTCGTCGACGACTTGGCGCTGTTCGCGTCCGTGCCCGCGGCCCTGCTGCCGGCCGCCGAGAACCCGGGGGAGGACGAACGCGACGCCGAGGATCCAGCCGCGGCCGCCCGGCTCGCGGTCGTCAAGCGGCTGACCCGTACGGCGGACGAGCGACCCAGGGTGGTGGTGACGAGCATTCAGGCGCTGCTCGTGCCGCTGCCCGACCCGCGCGAGATCGAGGCCGGCACACGCCGGCTTACGGTCGGGGGCCGACTCGACCCGGAGGAACTCGCCGACTGGCTCGGTGCCCGCGGCTGGATCGCCGTCGATGCCATCGAGGGCCCCGGCCAGTTCGCCCGCCGCGGCGGCATCGTCGACCTGTTCGCGGCCGACTGGGACCGGCCCGTGCGGATGGAACTGTTCGGCGACGAGGTCGAGGGGCTGCGGTCGTTCGACCTGGTCTCGCAGCGCAGCGTCGCCGCCCTGGACACGATCGACGTCACCGCCCTGGCGGCCGGCCCCGGCGGCCGGCGGAGCCAGCTCGCCGATCTCCTGCCCGCGGGCTCGCAGATCGCCCTCGTCGAGCCGGGAGAACTGGCCGCGGAGGCGAAGCGGATGCAGCAGCGGCTCGGCGACCGGCGGCTGCCTGACGGGGGCGCCGTGATCCTCGAACCGGAGGAGGTCTTCGCACGGCTCTGCCGGCTGCCGTCGGTGACGCTGTCGGCGATCGCAGCGACGAGCATGGAGGCCACGGCCACGCTGTCGATCGAGAGCGTCGAGCGGTTCACCGGCGTCCTCGACCGGGTCAAGGACGAGCTGGAGACGGTCGGCCGCGACCACGAGGTGTGGATCGTCTGCCCGTCGGAGGCGGAGGAGACGCGGCTCGGCGAACTGCTTGCCGCGTCGGCACCGGCCCGCGCCGGGCGGCTGGCCTTCGCCCGTGGCCGACTCTCGGGAGGCTTCCGGCTCGTGCCGGAGAAGATCGTGATCGTGTCGAGCGCGGAGCTCTTCAACCGCGACGACGGCGTCGCCCGGCCGGTGCGGCAGCGACTCTCCCGTGCGATCGACACGTTCCTCGACCTGCACGAGGGGGACTACGTCGTCCACGTCGCGCATGGGATCGGCCGCTACCGCGGCCTCCAGCTCCTGGAGAAGCAGGGGCGGACGGAGGAATTCCTGGAGATCGAGTTCGCCGAGAGCACGCGGATCTACGTCCCCGCCTCGTGCATCGAACTGGTGCAGAAGTACGTCGGCGGCGGCAAGCTCGCCCCCAAGCTCGCCAAGATCGGGGGCACGCTCTGGGAGAAGCAGAAGCGGGCCGTGCAGGAGGCGGTGGCCGACATGGCCGCCGACATGATCCGGCTCCAGGCCACCCGCGAGAGCCGGCCGGGAATCGCCTTCCCCGCCGACTCGCCCTGGCAGCGGCAGTTCGAGGAGGCCTTTCCCTTCGCGGAGACGCCCGACCAGCTCACCGCCATGGAGGCGATCCGGGCCGACATGGAGCGGCCGCGGCCGATGGACCGGCTGCTGTGCGGCGACGTCGGCTTCGGCAAGACCGAACTCGCGATGCGGGCCGCCTTCAAGGCGGTGGAGGCCGGGGCACAAGTCGCGGTGCTGGTGCCGACGACCGTGCTCGCCGAGCAGCACCGGCGGACGTTCGCCGCCCGGTTTGCGGAGTTTCCCTTCACGATCCGCTGCCTCTCCCGGCTCGCGTCGGCGGCCGAGGAGCGCGAGACGCTCGAGGGGCTGGCCCGCAAGTCGGTGGACATCGTCATCGGCACCCACCGGCTCGCCCAGGCCGACATCCACTTCGCCAACCTCGGGCTCGTGATCGTGGACGAGGAGCAGCGGTTCGGCGTCGACGTGAAGGAACGGCTCAAGGCGTTGCGGGCGAGCGTGGACGTGCTGACGATGACGGCGACGCCGATCCCGCGGACGCTCCACATGGCGATGCTCGGCATCCGCGACATCTCCAACCTGACCACGCCTCCGGCGACGCGGATCGCGGTCGAGACCCGGGCCGCCCGCTGGGACACGGCCCTGATCCGGGGTGCGATCGAGCGGGAACGGGCCCGCGACGGCCAGGTGTTCTTCGTCCACAACCGGATCCACGACATCCACAAGGTGGCCCAGCGGCTGGGGGCGATCGTCCCCGAAGCGACGATCGGCATCGTGCACGGTCGGCTCGGGGAGACGGAACTGGAGGAGGCGATGCTCGCCTTCGTCCGCGGCGAGACCGACATTCTCCTTGCCACGACGATCATCGAGAGCGGTCTCGACATTCCGCGGGCGAACACGATCTTCATCGACGAGGCCGACACCTACGGGCTCGCCGACCTGCACCAACTCCGGGGCCGCGTCGGCCGGTCGCACCATCGGGCCTGGTGTTATCTCCTGGTGGACGAGGCCGCCCGGCTGACGAGCACCGCGGCCAAGCGGCTTCGGGCGATCCAGGAATTTTCCAGCATGGGCGCCGGCTTCTCGCTGGCGATGCGCGATCTGGAGATCCGCGGGGCGGGCAACCTGCTCGGCACCCAGCAAAGCGGCCACATCGCCACGGTCGGCTACGAGCTCTACTGTCGGCTGCTCGAGCAGGCGGTCCGCGGCCTCAAGTCGCTGCCGCCGGCGGAGCCGCCGGCGGTGACCCTCGATCTCCCCGGCGAGGCCTGGCTCCCGCGGGACTACGTCCCGGACTTCCGGGCGAAGATCGACATCTACCGGCGGCTGTCGCGGGCAGCGACCGCGGAGCACGTGGAGGAGTTGGCCGGTGAACTCACCGACCGCTTCGGTCCGCCGCCGGCTGAGGCCCGACGGCTTCTGACCTTCGCCGCGCTGCGGGTCGCGGCGACGGGCCTGGGCATCGACGCGATCAAGCGTCATCCCGGCATGATTCTCTTCGGGCACCACGACCGCCGTGGCATGGAGCGGGTCGCGGAGCGGGCGGCGGCGCGTGGTCGGCCGCTCCGCACCGTGGACGGGAAGACTGCGGTGATGCCGCTCGACGAGCGCATCCTGGGCGATCCCGGTGCCCTGCTCGACTTGCTCGGGGCGATCTGTTGTCGCGCCGGCGCCGCCGTCCCGGCGTCGGCGCCGGCTTACGGTCGCCGGGCCTAGCCCGGCTCCCGCGGCGGGCTCCGCCCGCCGCAAGGTGCTGTATGGCGCGTGATTGGGCGTGGAGGGGTTGCCCGTGCCGCGTGAGCCGGCGTTGGTGGCAAGAGAAGGCATGGATGCCGAAAGCGCAACCACCATCGAGTGAGCGAAGGCCTGGAAGGCAATCCTGTTCGGCACGGCGGTTGCCGTCTTGTGGGGCAAGCATCCCGCTTGCCGTAGGACAGGCTTCAGCCTGTCATGCCCGAACTCGCCCAATCCGGCTCGGGGTTACCCCGTACCGTCTCGCACGACGTTCGCTGC
>JBKDUV010000264.1:0-2623 GCA_046339335.1 Planctomycetia bacterium
TCGACGATCTCGAAAAGCAGGAAATCAAGGTCCACTACCTCGGCACGGGCCTGAAGGCGGGGGATGCGACGCAGATCGTCGCCTGGTGGAAAGCGGAGAAGGCCGGCCGGGCGATCGCGATCTACGGCGACTTCTCCGTGACGGCGATCGACGAGTCCGCCGCCCCGCCGCCGGCTAGCGGCGCAGGCCGATGACGCCGATCACGAGCCGGCGGTCGGTGACGTAGCGGTCGCCGCCGCCGTTCTTCCCCTCAGCCGCCTCGTGAAACCGGTCCACCCAGTAGTAGCCGTCGAGGTGGCCGCTGCGGATGACGTCGTGGACGAGCTTGTTTCGCTCGGTGTCGATGTCGGGGGCGATCTTGTGGGTGATGCCCGCCGTGCGGCTGAGCTCGACCCGCTCGTCGAACGTGGCCGCCCCCAGCCACAGCGGCCGTGACGCGGCGTCCACCTCCCGCGATCGCCAGAAGCGGACATGGTGCCGCTGCTTCGGGCTGTCACCGACCGGCTGCTCGAAGGCCGCGTCCTCCTTGCGGCCCCAGAGATAGAGGTCGCTGACCGGCGCGTGCGGGTAGGGCTTGCGGAGGACGACGTCGGCGGCGATCCGCAGCGAGGTTTGCAGCGTGATCGGATCGGCGGCGTACCAGCCGGCCGAGCCGAGCACGCGGTGCAGTTCCTCCTCGCTGCCGACGAAGGCCACGTTGACCGCGTCACCGGCGCGGCCCTTCGCGGTTCGCGTGTGCCGCGGCGCCCGGGCGAGTGCCGGATGCCCCTCGACCGTGCCGCTCGCCGCCCCCGGCAGCGGCTCAGCCGCCACGCCGATCCCGGCGGCCATGCAGAGCATGCACAGCTGCATGACGCGGACGGGCACCACGCTCAGGACAGGCATCCGCAGGTCAGCCAGCCGCCGAGTCATCGCAGGGCCTCCGAGGTCGAATCCGATCCGATCGGGCGAGACGGTAGCCGCCCACCCGGAACCGGCTCAAGGCCAGCGCGTTGTGGCAGAACGGCTGCGGCTCGCGAGGTATTTTGTTGACCTGGTCACATGAACTGGTATGATTGCGTCCATGAAGACCGTCATCCTATCGACGTTCAAGGCCCAGTGCATCGCCCTCCTCCGGGAGGCGCAGCGGACCGCCGAACCGATCATCGTGACGCGACGCGGGCGGCCGCTGGCCCGCATCGAACCGGTCCGTGAACCGGTTCCACGGCGTCGGCTCGGCAAGCAACGTGGACGGATGCGGATCAAGGGCGACATCGTCCATGCCGACTTCTCGGCCGACTGGGAAGCCGGCTCGTGAGCCTGCTGCTCGACACGCACGTCTGGATCTGGACGCAGGAGCAGCCGGATGCCATCGGCACCAAGACTCGAACTCTGCTCGAGACGACCGGTGACGATCTGTGCGTGTCCGCGGTCTCGTCACTGGAGATCGCCCGCCTCGTGGCGGGCGGCTTGCTGGAACTGAAGGGCAGCCTGGACCGCTGGGTGCGGACGGCGATGGATTCCCTGGAGGCCCGGAGCGTCGATATCGATCATCGTATCGCGATCGAGGCGTACAAACTGCCGGGTAGGTTCCACAAGGACCCGGCCGACCGCATGCTCGTGGCGACGGCACGGATCAACGCATTGACGCTGGTGACCGCCGACGAGCGGATTCTCGCCTACAAGGCGGTGCGCACACTCGATGCCCGCCGGTAACACCCGCCCCGTGCCGCAAGTCGAGGCGGGCATGGGCCGACGGTCCGAGTGCCGCCGCCTCGCACCACGGTCCGCCTACAGCCCGCGGCGGTAGCGGCGCTTGACGCGACCGTTGCCGACGGCACCTCCGGCGCCAGGCGAGGGGCGGGCGGCCGGCACGGGCGCTGCAACTGCCTGCGCCGCGACGGGGCGGCTGGCCGTGGCCGTCGCGCCACGCGACCGTCCGCGCCGGGTTCGTCCGCCATTTCCGCCCTGCTGCCGTCCTTGGTGGCCGCTGTGGTGCGCGTGCTGGCGGCCGGACTGGTGGCCCGCCTGACGTCCACCACGACCGCGACCACGCGACGACCGCTCGGCATCGGCCGCGGCATCACCGGCATCGTCGTCCGATCCGGGCGGCGGCGCGTTTCGAGGCGTGATCGCCCGCTGCAGGAGCCGCTCGATGGCCCGCAGCCGCAGCCGCTCCTCCGGGTCGCAGAAGCTCACGGCCTCCCCCGTGCGGCCCGCCCGGCCGGTGCGGCCGATGCGGTGGACGTAGGTCTCGGGCTCGTGCGGCAGCTCGAAGTTGACGACGTGCGAGACGTCGTCGACGTCGATCCCCCGGGCGGCGATGTCGGTGGCGATGAGGATCGGCGGCCGCGGGGCCTTGAACGCGGCCAGCGCCCGCTCACGCTGGTTCTGCGACTTGTTGCCGTGGATCGCCGCCGCGTCGATGCCCGCCTTGGCGAGATCCCGCTGCAGCTTGTCGGCGCCGTGCTTGGTCCGCGTGAAGACGATCACCCGGTCCATCGGCGCCTCGCGGAGCAGCGACACGAGCGCCGCCTTCTTGCCGCTTTTCGCGACGTGAAACACCGACTGCGCCACCGTCTCGGCCGGCGTGGCCTGCGGGGCGGTCTGCACCTCGAGCGGGTTGCGGAGCATGGTGTCGGCG
>JBKDUV010000265.1:0-3807 GCA_046339335.1 Planctomycetia bacterium
GGCAAGCGACCCCCGCGGTGGGTGTGAAGCCGGACGGAGTCATGCTCGTCGCTGGGGGACTTTGCCGGCATGGACTCTTGCGGCCTGGTTCGTCGTATGGTTCAGGCAAAGCACCCCGACTCCTGCGCGTGCCTCCGCCCGACTCACCGGTTTCGCCAGCGCCTGTCGGGGCCAGTTGGGCGAGAATCCCGCGCACGCAGCGGCCTCCGGCCGCGCGGCGTGCCTGCGCGCGGCAACCACGCCCGGCGGGATGCCGGGCGGGTTGGCGCGGCGGTTTTGTCGTTGTCGCCGCCATCGTGGCCGTCGCCACTTTTGCGAGCCTTCGCTCGCACTTGGAAGACCGCCGTCCAGGCGGCCTGTTGGGCGAGAATCCCCCGCACGCAGCGGCCTCCGGCCGCGCGGCGTTCCTGCGCGCGGCAACCACGCCCGGCGGGATGCCGGGCGGGTTGGCGCGGCGAACCATGGCTTCGCCCCGCCAAGCGCAAGCCTGTCGGGGCCATGGATGGCCCGACAGGCGCTCAAGTCAGAAAACATCGAGCTGGAAGTGATGCCCGTGGTGATAGCGACGGGACTTCGGATAGTAGTTCTGCCACGCCCGGTTGTAGACCGGCACCCGCATTTCCTGCGGATAGCGATGGTAGAGGTCGTTCGCCGACTGCATGTAGCCGTCGGCGTAGAAGTTGTGCGGATACCAGACGTACGGATAGGGGTAGAGCCGGTTCCAGTCGTGGCTGTTGTAGGTGGCGCCCCACTGGTAGCCGTAGGCCTGGGCGCCGGCTGCCGGAGGCTGGGCCTCCGCGACGCCGGCCAGACAGAGAACCGCGGCCGTGCACACGGCGGCGAACAGGCGATATCGCATCGGAATGTCCCCCCGGAAAAACCGAACCCCGAGGAAAGTATCGGCCCCGGGCACGACCGTTCTTCACGGAAAAGTCGCCGGCATGGAAACCATGGGAAAGATCGGCAGGGTTTACCAGGCCGCCGCCCGAAGGCACTCCGGCCCCCCGCGAATCCATTCAGGCGTGCTGCGGCTTGCCAGCCGGCAGCCGGCCCTCTGCCAGTTCCCGATCCCACTCTTCGATGAGCGGCCAGTGGTGCGCGCAGGTGCCGAAGTCGGCCAGCGTGAGGTAGCCGCGCACGCGGCTGATCGTTCGGGCCAGCAACTGGTCGTCCTTGCGGAAGATCGGGCCGTGGCTCGGGAGCAGCCAGGAGACGTCGCTGGCTGCGATCCGTTCCAACGACGACACGAATGACGGGATGTCGCTGCCGTGATGCGCGTCGATCGCGCCGACGGACCCGTCCCGGTAGATGTTGTCACCGGAAAAGAGCAGGTCGTCGAGACGGAGGGCGAGTTGGCTGTCGGTGTGTCCGGGCGTATGCCAGACGTGCAACTGCCGGGAGCCCACCGGGATCTGGTCGCCCTCCTTCACAACCAGATCGACCTTCACCGGAGGCATCTCCATGTGGACGTTCTGGGCGGCGATCTCTGCGAACGTGCGGACCCGGTCTCCCGACTCGAGAGCTTCGACCGCCTTGGCATGGGCGTAGACCGGAGCCTTGAGGATCGTCTTGGCCTTCGCCAGACCCTGGATGTGATCGACGTCGGCATGGCTGGCGATCAGGCCGCGGCACTGGGAGAGGGGAAAATCCATCTGCCGGATCATTTCGATGATCTCGTCGACGCTCTCCTCGTAGCCGATATCGATCAGGCACCAGGTGCGGTCGTCGTGGACGAGGTAGACGTTGCACCCGATCCGCCAGCCCGCCTGGTGGTTCATCTCGATCACACCGGGGAAAACGGGACGTCGTTCGAGCATCGGAGGAGGCCGGGGAAAGGGGATTTGCGGGGACTTCCTGCGGAGGACAGACTGAAGCCTCGCGACGCAGGCCGCTTTCCCTACTTACGAAGTGTAGGGAGCCGGGCCGGTGGCGGCAATCCAAGGACACTCGGAGACGGCTGGTGCACGAGCTTGCCACGACGGTCGGGGCCGGTCGGCCGTATGCCGCGTGGGCGGACGACGTCACCGAACTCGCTGCGCTCGTCGAGGCCCTCGAGCCGGCGGCCCGGGCCGTCGGGGCTCCGGAGCCCGAAGCGGCCGAGTGGCACGGTGCGCTGTTCGGAAAACTCCGGCCGCAGGTGGCACGGGAACCGATCCTCGTGGCGGCAGTCTGCGGCGGCACGAACACCGGCAAGAGCCTGATCGCCAACGCCCTCGTCGGTGCGGTAGTGAGCAGTTCGGTGCCGGAGGCGGCGCGGACCCGGCACCCGGTCGCCTGCCTGCCCCGCGGGCTCGCCGCGCGGATCGACCTGGCGGGGCTGTTTCCCGGCTTCACGCCCGTCCCGTGGACGAGCGGCCAGGATGCCCTCGCCGCGGACGACGCCGACCGGCTCGTGTGGCGTGAGGATCCGGGTGGTAGCCAGCCGGCCCGGCTCGTGCTCCTCGACACGCCCGACATCGACGGCACGCTGCGCGACAACTGGCAGCGGGCGGAACTGGTGCGGAACGCCTGCGACGTGCTCGTCGCCGTGCTCACGCAGCAGAAATACAGCGACGCCACCGTCCGCGATTTCTTCGCGGCCGCCGCCGCGGCGGCCAAGACCGTGATCGTGGTCTTCAACATGGTCTCCTGGCCGGAGCAGCGGGAACGGATCGTCGGCTGGCTGGCGACATTCACCGCCGAAACCGGCGTCGCGCCGCTCGCCGTCTACGCCGCGCCTCACGACTTCGCGGCGGCCGAGGCGGGCAGGATCGAGTTTCATCCGCTGCCCGAACTGACGCCCGACGGCTCGATCACACCCCTGTCCGCGCGGCTCGCCGACTGCGATTTCGACCGCATCAAGCTGGCGGCGATGCGGGGTGCGGTCGGCGTGGTGGTCGATCCCGCTACGGGAGCCGGAGCATGGCTCGACGCGTTCGAAGAGGCGGCCCGCGGCTGGCGCGACGCGCAGCGGCTGCTCGAGGAGGAGGGGCGGGTGCGGATGGAGATGCCGGCCGCCCCGCGCGAGATCGTCTGGAACGAGATCTGGAGCTGGCTGGAACCGCGCCGCTCCGCGGTCGATCTGGCCGTGAGCGGTGCCTATCGCTTCGCCGGCCGGGGGCTCGCCTGGGTCGCGCGGCGGGTCGGCCTCGCCAGGAGCGAGCGGGAACGGCGCGAGGATTTCTCCGCCCAGGAGCTTGCCGCCCTCAAGCGGGCGCTCGGCGACTTCGTCGGCCGGCTGGAGGCGGCCTGCCGCAGTGATCGGCGGCTCGGGGAGATGTTCGACTCCCGGTTGGCGTCGGCGGACCGCGGACTGTGGTACGCGGACCTCGAACGCCGGCACGCGGCGCTGCCGCTGGTGTCGGACGCGTACCGGAATTTCGTCCGCACGGAGCTCGATCGCTTCGCCCGCGACAACCCGGCGATCGTCGGCTGGATCCTCACGGCGCTCAACGTCGGTGCGCTGGCGCGGCCGGCAATCACCGTGGGGCTCGGTCTGGCGGGGGCCGCGGTGGTGCCGGCGGCGGCCGCCACGGCCGGTGGTCTGACCACGCTCGTCCACCACGTCGGCGACGTGGTCGTGGGGACGGCGGCCACGCTCGCGGGGGAAGGGGCGCTCGGTCTCACCGCCGCCGGCCTGAAGCCGCTGGTCGAGACGCTGTTCGCCGGCTGGTCGGCGGAGCGCGGCAGGGTCCTCGCCGAGACGCTGCACGACGTCGTGCTCGGCGACCGCCTCGAGGAGATCGAGCGGCTCGCCGCGGCGGCGACGCGGCCCGAGGTCGCCCGGGCGCGGCGCTTGTTGGTCGAGTTCTCCCGGGAGCGCGGCTG
>JBKDUV010000266.1:0-28350 GCA_046339335.1 Planctomycetia bacterium
GACGCGTCGCTCGAGATGTCGTCGGCGGCCGCCACCTTGAACCGCTGCCGACCCCTGTCGGTGACCACGGTCCACTCCGCCGGCTCGCCATCCGAGACGGCCTCGATCCGCTCGATCACGGGGAGGAACTCGCGCTCGGCAAGTTCCGCCTCGAGCATCGACCGCAGCGCGGGCGGCACGGCCGACAGCGCGGCAATCCACGCCAGTTCCGCGCCGTCGCCAGCCACGACGGCCACGGGACCCGTGGGATCGGTGATCGGAAAGGCACGGAGCAGGTCCACTGCGTCGTGCCGCTGGCCGGCGGCGGAGACGAAAACCAGGCGGCCGTGGGGATGCCGCTCCAGGATCCAGCCCTCCTGCGCCGTTGCCGTGATGACCTCGCTGTCTCGCATCGTTCCTGTTCCTGCCCGTCAGGGCACGGCCGCCTCCTCGGCGGCCTTCATCTGGGCGTGGTAGAGACGGGCGTAGGCCCCGTCGGCTGCCAATAGTTCGTCATGCGTCCCCGTCTCCACGATCCGCCCGGCGTCGAGGACGACGAGCCGGTTGGCACGGCGCAGGGTCGACAGCCGGTGGGCGATGGCGATCGTCGTCCGCCCGGTCACGAGCCGGTCGATGGCCGCCTGGATGATCGCTTCCGTCTCCGCATCGACCGACGACGTGGCCTCGTCGAGCACGAGGATTCGCGGATCGACGAGCAGCGCGCGGGCGATCGAGAGCCGCTGCCGCTCGCCGCCCGACAGGCCGCCGCCACGCTCGCCGAGACGCGAATCGTAGGCCAGCGGCTGAGCGAGGATGAAGTCGTGGGCGCCCGCGGCCCGGGCCGCCTCGACGATGCTCTCCCGCGCGGCGTCCGGACGGCCGTAGGCGATGTTCTCGGCGATCGTGCCGAAGAACAGGAACGGCTCCTGGAGGACGCAGCCGAGGTTGCGGTGGTAGTCGGCGATCGCCAGCTCGCGCAGGTCGACGCCGTCGACCTTGATCGTGCCGCTGGATGGGTCGTAGAAGCGGCAGACGAGGTTGGCGAGCGTCGATTTCCCCGAACCGCTCGTTCCGACGAGGCCGATCATCTCCCCCGGCTCGATCACCAGATCGATGCCGTGGAGCACCTCGCGGGCGCCGTAGCGGAAGTGCACGCCCGCGATCTCGATCCGCCCCTTGACCCGGCCCGGCCGCACCGGCCGGGCCGCCTCGGCTACGGTCGGCCGGCAGTCGAGGATCTCGAAGATCCGCTGGGCGCTGGCCGCCGCCCGCTGCGTGGCAGGCACCATGCGGATCATCGACTCGACGCGGCCGTAGAACCGGGCGATGTAGGCGAGGAACGCCGTCAACTTGCCGACGGTGACGCCCCCGTCGAACACGAGCCACGCTCCCGCCACCCAGACGACGAGCAGGCCGATCTCGCTGAACAGGCTGACCAGCGGGCCGAAGAACGCCCACACCACGTTGACCCGGTCGTTGGCCTCGAGCACTTTGTCGTTCGCCGCGTGGAACCGTTCGATCTCCCGCGACTCCTGGGCGAAGGCCTTGACGACGCGAATCCCTGGAATCGTGTCGGCGAGCACGCTCGTCATGTCGCCCCAGGCCACGCTCGCCCGGCCGAAGCCGCGCCGCAGCCGCTCACGGACGGCATACACGAGCCAGACCACGAATGGAAACGGGACGAGCGTCAGCAGGGCGAGCAGCGGGCTCAGCCAGGCCAGCACCATCGCCGTCAGGGCGAGGAGCATGACGTTCGACGCGAACTCGATGAGGTTCACCGACAGGAAGATGTTGATCTTGTCGGTGTCGCTCCCCACCCGCGACATCAGGTCGCCCGTCCGCTTCCCCTGGAAGAAGTCGAGCGACAGCGACTGCATGTGGGCGTAAGTGCGGGTCCGCAGGCCGGCGGCGATCCGCTCGCTCACCCAGGCGAGCGTCCACATCTGCGCCCACGAGAGCAGCCAGGCCGCGACCGCTGCCGCGAGCAGGCCTCCCAGGTACCACCAGACGTGCGCGAATGGCACTGCCGCCCCGTTCTGCCGCGGGATCAGCACGTCGTCCACGAGGGGCATCGTCAGGTACGGCGGCACGAGTGCAGCGGCCGTGCTGGCCAGCGACAGCAGGGCACCGAGCAACGCCATTCCGGCGTAGGGTCTGGCGAAGGTGAGCACGCGGGCGAGCGCCCGCCATGAGCCGTCGGCAGCGCCGCCGGCGAAGCCGTCCGCATCTCCGCCCCGACCAGTCGGCGCCGTCACAGGCCCCGCCTCGTCTCCCGCCCCCGGTGTCGCCTCTTCGTTCGTGGCCGCCGGCTGACCGGGCTCCGCGTGGCCGCGGCTGCCTCCCGAACGCAGGCTGTCGAAGGCGTCCTCGAGGCCATGCACGCTCTTCGCGCGGGCGAGCGTGAACAGCCAGCGGGCGACGATCCGATCGCGATGCGACAGTTCGATGCGTCCGACGGCACCGCGGACGTGCACGTCGAGTTGTGTCTTGTCATCGATCGGCCACGATCGCGGACCGGCCACGGCCGGAGCGAGCTCGTCGGCGGATGCGGGGCGGTCGGCGATCAGCCGCCGGTTCGTGAGGGCGATGAATCCATCCGTAAACCGAAGGTCCGCATCGAGGTCGAAGCGGCAGCTGGCGAGGAGCGTTTCGCCCGCCTCGAGAGGCACGCGGTTTCCCCACGGCATGCCGCCGACCTCCTCCGCAGCGGAGCCTGGGCGACGTTCCGGACCGGTCGACTGGGATTCCATCAGCGGCGTGCATCCGGGCCGGCGAGCCGACCGCCAGGGGGAAACGTGCCAAAAAACGTCGGCAAATCCGATTTTTCCGCGGAAAACAAGCCGATGGCTCGCGCCCGCCGAAACTTGCTTCCCTTGCCGAACATACCTAAATTACCGAGAACTTTTTGCCGAGGAAGGACGTGCTCTTGAATTTCCAAGAGCTGCGGCAGAGCAATCGGGGCTGATTCCCAGGCTGTTGTCCGCCGCTCCCGCGATGTGCAAATTTTTCCTGCCGCTTCCAACTTTCACCCCTCTGAACCGGGCGGGAATTGTAGTTTCTTCCGTGACACGGCTGCACTCGTACTGGCGGAAATGGGCCCATGCCGCCTCGGCTGAGGAAATCTTCGAACGGCGGCTCATCCGGCATGCCACGTGCAGTCGGGTATCTGCGTTGAAAAAAGTTTCGCACCCGTTCGCGGGAAGCGTAAACTCTTTTCATCGGACTGCGAAGTGCGTGACGATCAATCGTCATGAACTCTGCGTCCGAAACGGTTCCGCTCGTTCCCAAGACGAGCGGAACCGGTGTCGGGTTCAAGGTGCCGCGAGGAACGGGAACCGCAAGCGAACGCGCGTCCGTGTGGCGTGCGGCGGTGCAAACCGGCCTGGCGGTTTAGGAATTCATCCCTCCCATGGCCACCTCGGCCGGTCGATTGTTCGTCGGAATCGTTCCCACCTCTTTGTCAACCGACCTTCGCGATCCGAAGGCCTTGCCGCCGCTGACTCCGGTTTTTTGCGGCGGCATCTCTCCCGCGGCTCCGGACAGCCAGCCGCCCTGAAGCACACCCATCACGTCGGGTTCGTACGGATGCCTGCCCCGGCAGGCAGGACTGTGCAGGCGACGCGCCCGCGCAGCCCCGTTGTGACCCGTGCGACCTTCTTTCCAGATCACACCGTCGGAACGTCCCGCGGCTGGAAGAGGCGCACACGACCAGGCCCACGCACGCGTCTGCGTTCGGCCTAACGAAGAGCATCGCGCCCTCCCATGGAGATCAAGTCGCTCAAGGTCCTGCGCGGCCCCAATCAGTGGGCCAGTTTTCCCTGCCTCGAAGCCTGGGTCGACATCGGCCGGCTCGAGGAATGTCCCTCCGACACGCTGCCCGGCTTCAACGACCGGCTCATGTCCTGGCTGCCGACGATGATCGAGCATCGCTGCTCGATCGGTGAACGCGGCGGGTTCTTCGAGCGGCTCCGGCGCGGCACGTGGATGGGACACATCCTCGAGCACGTGACGCTCGAACTGCAGACGCTTGCCGGCTCGCCGGTGGGCTACGGCCGGGCCCGGGAGACCAACACCACCGGCGTCTACAAGGTGGTGGTCGAGTACAAGGAAGAGGCATTCGCGATCGAGTGCATGCAGACGGCGCGACGGCTCCTGCTGGCGGCGATCGACGGCACGACGTTCGACGTCACGGGCGAGGTCAAGAGGCTGCGGAAACTGCTCCTCGACGAGCAACTCGGGCCGAGCACACGGTCGATCGTCGAGGCCGCAGCAGCCCGCGGCATCCCCTCCAGTCGCCTCACGGCCGGATCGCTCGTCCGCCTCGGCCATGGAGCGAAGCAGCGTCGCATCCTGGCCGCCGAGACCGACCGCACCGGCGCGATCGCCGAGACGATCGCCCAGGACAAGGACCTTACCAGGTCGCTCCTTGCCCAGGCGGGGATCCCGGTGCCCGAGGGCCAGCCCGCCGATTCACCGGAGGCCGCCTGGGCCGCGGCCGAGGAGATTGGCCTGCCGGTGGTGGTAAAGCCCCGTTATGGCAACCAGGGGAAGGGAGTGTCTGTCAATCTCAGCAGTCGGGCGGAGGTCGAACGCGCCTGGCACGTCGCCCATGCCGGCGAACGAGACGTGGTCGTGGAGCGGTTCGTGGCCGGGGCCGATTACCGGGTGCTGGTGGTCGGCGGCAAGATGGTCGCCGCCGCCCGGCGACACCCGCCGATCATCACTGGCAACGGAACGGCCACCGTGCGTCAACTTGTCGACGCGGTGAACGAAGACCCGCGGCGCTGCGGCGACCATGCGGGTGTTCTCAGCCCCATGCTGCTTGACGATGTGGCCCGGGCGGTGCTGGCCGAACAAGGGCTCGCCGTCGACGATGTCGTCGAGGCGGGGCGGGTCGTGGTCCTCAGGCAGAGCGCGAACCTGAGCACCGGCGGCACGTCGGAGGACGTCACCGACCTCGTCCATCCCGAGGTCGCCGCCCGGGCGATCGAGGCGGCGCAGGTCGTCGGTCTCGACGTGGCGGGCATCGACCTCGTCAGCGCCGACATCAGCCAGCCGCTCGAGCAGCAGCGCGGCGTCGTCATCGAAGTCAACGCTTCGCCCGGACTGCGGATGCACCTCGAGCCGACGGCGGGCGCGCCGCGGAACGTCGGCGCCGCGATCGTCGACATGCTCTTCCCGCCGGGTGACAACGGCCGGATTCCAACCGCCGCGGTCACCGGCACCAACGGCAAGACGACCGTCGTGCGGCTCATCTCCCATCTCTGCGGGATCGGCGGTGGCACCGTGGGCATGACCTGCACCGAGTGCGTCACGATCGGCGGACGGGTGATCGACACGGGCGACTGCAGCGGGCCGAGGAGCGCCCGACGGGTGCTCGCCCATCCCGCGGTCACCGCCGCCGTGCTCGAGACCGCTCGGGGGGGCATCCTGCGCGAGGGCTGCGGCTTCGACTCCTGCGACGTCGCGGTGGTCACCAACATCGCGTCGGGCGACCACCTCGGCATCGGGGAGATCGACACGCCCGAACAGATCGCCTGGGTCAAGGGTGCGATCGTGGCCGCCGTGCGGCCCGGCGGGGCGGCGGTGCTGAATGCGGCCGATCCGCTCGTGGTCGCCATGAAGAAGTGGTGCAAGGGGCAGGTCGTGTACTTCGGGCTCGACCCGGCCAATCCGGTGATCGTCGAGCACCTGGCCCAGGGCGGGCTGGCGGCGACATTGCGCGACGGCTGGATCGTGCTCTGCGACGGCCCGCGTGAGACCCGCCTGGCCCACCTTGACCGCGTGCCGCTGGTGCACCGCGGCCTGGTGTCGTTTCAGGTGGAGAACGTGCTCGCCAGCGCCGCCGCGGCCTGGCGCATGGGCGTGCCGCTTGAACTGGTCCGCCTCGGACTGGAGAGTTTTTCGCGCGGCGCGACCGGTTCGCCGGGAAGGTTCAACCTTCTCGAGCTCGAGGGGGCGTCGATCGTGGTCGACTACGGTCACAACGTGCCGTCGCTCGAACAGATCTGCCTGACCATGCAGAAGCTGCCCTCGGCCCGGCGGATCGCCGTCTACTCGGCCGCCGGCGACCGGCGCGACGAAGACCTGATCACCCAAGGTCGCCTCCTGGCGCAGACCTTCGATCGTGTGGTGGTCTACGAGGATGCCTACATACGCGGCCGGCAGCCGGGCGAAATCACGCGGCTCATCTCCCAGGGCATCGCCGAGGGGATGCCGGCCGACCGGCCGGTGACGATCGAGGCGGGGGGAACTTGGGCCGAAGCGGCCGGCCTCGTGCTCGACGCGGCCGCGCAGGGGGATCTGATCCTCCTTCAGCCCGACACCGTCGAGCAGACGCTCCCTTGGCTGGCGGAGCGGTATGGAAACAGGCTCCGCGAGATGTCGTTCGACGAACTCGCCGGCCCGGCGGCCCACGGTCTCGGTGAACGGGCGCCCCAGCCCGGCGAGCCTGTCGAGGTCCGCGTCGGCAAGCTCGGCCTCGGAGTCTGTGCCGTGCGCGACATTGCGGCGGGCGATTCGATCATCAAGACGTGGGGCGAGCAGGCTGGACAGCGGTCACAGCACACCATCCAGGTCGACGTCGCGACACACATCATTCCCGACGGGGTGGCGGTGCTCGTCAACCACTCCTGCGAGCCGAACTGCGGCGTCGTGATCCGCTCCGGTGTCAAGCAGATCGAGTTCCGCGCGTTGCGGCCGATCCCCGCCGGCGAGGAGATCACGGTCGACTACGACACCTTCGAGTACGAGGTGGCACACCTCGGTGGACCGTGCCGCTGCGGCGAGAAGACCTGCCGCGGGCGGATCGCGGGCTACCGGCACCTCGCCAGCGAGATCAAGGCCCGGTATGGGGAGTTCATCGCCGAGTACCTGCGGATCATCGATACCGACGCGACGCTGCCCGTCGGGGTATGAGTATCGCGACTGCCAGGCCATGCCGATCACCCTGATGACGTCGCCCCGCCGGGGGACGACGGAAACCGTTTCTCGTGGAGGACACGCGTCGTGACGCGCACGCAAGCCGCCGGCTGGTGGATGATTCCGACCGGATTTTTTCTCGGCGCCCTGCTCGTCGGCAGCGCGTCTTCCATGCAGGGCGAGTCACGGCCCGCGCCGACGGCGCGGCACCCGCTGGGGGAGCGTTTCTGGCCTTCGGAATTCGGCCCGGACGACCAGCGCGGGGCGATCAATCGCATCACGCCCGACACCGTCGTGCAGGCCGCCCGGCTGGTGTCGAAGGGACGGGTGTTCCAGCTCGGCCGGCTGTACGAGCAAGGCATGCCCATGCCCGGCAAGCGCCACTTCAGCCTGACGATTCCCGGACTGCCGACGGGCCGACCCTCGGGATCGAACCAGCTCGTCCACAACGACGAGTTGGTCAGCGGCGAGATCGGCCAGGTGGGAACCCAGTTCGACGGCCTCGGGCACATCGGCGCCCGGATCGACGGCGAGGACGTCTTCTACAACGGCAACAAACTGAGCGACTTCGGCGACACCTATGGGCTGAAAAAACTGGGCATCGAGCAGGTGGGGGCGTTCTTCACCCGCGGACTGCTGCTGGACGTGTGCGGGCTGCGCGGCGTCGATCGTCTGCCCGCGGGATACGTCATCTCCGCCGATGAACTTGCCGCTTGTCTGACGAAGGCGGGGCTCGAGATTCGCCCAGGCGACGTGGTTCTGGTCCGCACTGGACATGGAAAGCTGTGGATGAAGGACAACGCGGCCTACGCCGAGGGCGAGCCGGGGCTGGGGCTGGCTGCGGCCCGATTCCTGACCGATCGCAAGGTGTCCATGATCGGTGCCGACACCTGGGCCATCGAAGCGGTGCCCCACGAGGATCCGCAGACCGCCTTTCCGGTCCATCAGTGGAACCTCATCAAGCACGGGGTGTTCCAGCTGGAGAATCTCGACCTCGAAGAGCTGGCGGCGGCCGGTGCGACGGAGTTCTGCTTCGTGTTCAGCCCGTTGCGGCTGAAGGGCGCCACGGGATCGCCCGGCAACCCCATCGCCGTCCGCTGATCGAAACCATCGGCCGCGGAAGCCGCCGTCAGGCCGCACGACCCGCCGCCGGTCTCGGCCTCTCACCGCTCCCGGCCCGCGAAAATGAGGCCACGATCGGGCCGCGGACCAGTCGCGACGACGCTCACTTCAGGCCCGGACGGCGGTCGATCGCCCCCTTCACGCCGAGCTGCTCCGGATGGCGGGCGATCTTGTCGGTGAACACGCGGACGTCGTTGACGATCGGCCGCAGTTCCCGCGTCAGCCGGTTGACGTTGTCCGCCGCCTGCGCCAGGTCGTCGTAGACCTGCGGGTCGCGAACCAGCTTGCCGAGCGTTCCCTGCGACTCGTTGAGCGCCCGGGTGAACGCGACCGCTTGGCCGATCACCTCGTCGAGCCGGCCGATGGTCTTGTCGATCGAGGCCACCATCCCCTCGCCGCGTTCGCCCAGCGGCCGCGTCAGCCCCTCCAGGTTCCGCAGGTTACGGTCGGCCGTGTCGATCGTGGTGCCGATCCCCTGCACCGTCGTCCGCAGGTCGGCGATCACGTTCGGGAGGCCGTCGAGCGTCTGCTTGAGTTTCGCGCGGGCCTGCGGGTCCCCCATGACGTCGTTGATGTTCGCCATGGCGACGCTGAAGGCGTCGAGCGCCGACTCGGTCTTGCGGACAAGCTTCTCAAAGCGGTCGTCGTCGCCGAGGAGCATCTTGTCGACGTTCGCCGAAAGCTTGGTCACGGCCGCGCTGGCCTCGGTGAGCGAGTCGAGCGCCCGCCCCATCTTCGGCTCCAGGGTGGCGAACACCTCGAACGGATCCCGCGAGGCGGCGCCGACGAGCACCTCGTCCGGCGTCAGCGGCTGCCGCGGCGGCCGGGTGGTGCCGGGAACGAGCTGGATCTCCGCGTCGCCGAGGAGCGTGCTCGCGATCCGCGGCTGCTCGTCTCGGTAGATGCTGATGTGAGCGTCGATGTCGGCGACCACGTTCGCTCCCCCCGCCGCATCGAGCGTCACGCTCGCCACGCGGCCCACGAGAATGCCGTTCTTGCGCACCGGCGTGCCGGTGGCGATGCCCCGGGCATCCTCGAAGCTCATCTTCAGCGGATAGGTCGCCTGCACGAGCGACGGAAGATCGCCGAACAAGACCACGAGAATGCCGGCGATGATGGCGGTCGCCAGCACCATGACACCGACGCGAAATTCCACGACCCGCTCGCTCATGCCTCCTCCTCCGCGGCTGCGGCCGCCGTCGCCGCCACGATCCCCTGCTCCTCCTGCAACTCCGTGAGCCGGCTCCCGGCCCGCCCCTCGACGAACTGTCGGACCCGTGGGTCCGGGCAGCGGTCGAGGTCGGCGGGCGTGCCGCTGAAGATGATCTGCGGCTCGTCGGGGCGGAGACGGAATGCCGGGTAGAGCATGATGATCCGGTCGGCAACCTTGCGGGCCGTCTGCATGTCGTGCGTCACCACCACGCTCGTCGCCTGCGGCCGGGCCCGCACCCTGAGAATCAGTTCGTTGATCACGTCGGTCATGATCGGGTCGAGGCCGGTCGTCGGCTCGTCGTAGAGCACGACCTGCGGGTCGAGCGCCAAGGCCCGGGCCAGGCCGGCCCGCTTGCGCATGCCTCCCGAGAGCTCGACCGGTTTCTTCCCGAGCACCGACCGCGGCAGCCCGACCTCGTCGACCAGCGACCTCACGATGGCGGTGATCTCGGCGGCCGGAAGCCGCGTGTGCTCGCGGAGCGGAAAGGCGATGTTGTCGGCGATGGAGTGGCTGTCGAAGAGCGCCGCCCCCTGGAAGACGAAACCGTACCGGGTCCGCAGCATGGCGAGCTGCCGATCGTTCATCCGGCCGAGCGACGCCCCTCCGAAGAGCACGTCGCCGGCGGTCGGACGGACGAGGCCGATCAGCGTCTTGAGGAGCACGGTCTTGCCGCAGCCGCTCTCGCCGAGCACCACCAGCGCCTGGCCGGCGGGGATGTCCAGCGAAATCCCGCGGAGCACCTGCTGGCTGCCGAACCGCACGCCGAGATCCACGACCGCGAGCGCCGAGGGTGCGCCGGCAGCGGGCGGCGGGTCGGCGGATCTGACGACGGCGTTCATGGCGGTTACGTGCGGGGGCGTGACTTCAGAGCAGGCGGCGCGGCCCGTCCGGCCGGAAGAAGTCGTGGACGTTGTTGAGACCGATGCCGAGGAACAGGTCAAGGAGGAGGATGAGCACGAACGAATGGACGAAGGCGTTCGTCGCGGCCCGCCCGACCCCTTCGGCCCCATGGGCACAGTGGAAGCCGTGATGGCAGCTCACCAGCGCGATCGCGGCGCCGAAGAACAGGCTCTTGAAGATCCCCATGAGGAAGTCGAAGGCATCGACGTATTCACGGGAATTCTCCCAATAGTGGTGGTAGTCGATCCCGAGCAGCACGTGCGAGTAGAGGTAGCCGCCGAGCACGCCCATGAAGTCGGCCATCACGGTGAGCGAGGGGATGAGTACGAGGCAACCGAGGAACCGCGGCACCACGAGGTAGTAGATCGGATTGGCGCCCATGCTCTCCAGGGCGTCGATCTGCTCGGTGACCCGCATCGTGCCCAGTTCGGCCGCCATCGCACTGCCGACGCGGCCGGCGAGCATCGTCGCGGCCAGCACCGGCCCCAGTTCGCGGACCAATGACAGGTTGATGACCGAGCCCAGCCGGGTTTCCAGGCCGAGTGCCTTGAACTGCGCGAAACTCTGCACGGCGAGCACCATGCCGATGAACAGTCCGGTGAGGGCCACGACCGGCAGCGACAGGACGCCGATGCCGTAGAACGACGGCAGGAGCACGTCCCGCCGCTGACGCCGGGCCACGATCCAGCCGAGCGTGCGGAGGGCGAACAGCACCACGTCGCCGACGCCGGCGATCCAGGCCATGGTGAAGCCGCCGAGGTTCGCCACCTGGCCGCCGAGCCAGTCGACGACTCCTGAAGGTGGCGCAAGTGCTGCGACCGGTGGCTGCGACATGCTTCCGTATCCGGGAGACGGGCCGCGAACGCGGTCGCGACCCTGCGGCTTGTATCGTCTCCTCCGGTCGGGCGACATGAGCGGGCGGGGAAACCTCTACCGGGCCGCCGGCGAGCGGATAATCTGGGATGACGAGGGAACCTGGACACCGTGACGGACGAGGCTGCGGCGATGCAAACGGCGCGACGCAAGACGGCCGGACGGAGTGAACTGCGGGTCGCGGCCGTGCAAATGCGGTTCGCGCCGACGATTGCCGGGAATCTCGCCTCGATCGATCGACTGGTCGCGCGCGCGGCAGCCGGCGGCGCCGACGCGGTGCTCCTCCCGGAATGCGCGACGACGGGTTATGCCTACGACTTCCCGAGCCTCACCCCGGCACAGGTCCGCGCGGCACTCGCGACCGTGGCGGCGACCGCCGCCCGACTGCGCGTCAACGTCCTGGTCGGCTCGCCCGTGTTCCGCGGCCGGCAGCTCTGCAACGCGCTCGTCGTCTTCGACCGCCGCGGCGCCGCCGTCTCCTGCTACGCCAAGTGCCATCTCACGGAACTCGACCGCCGCTGCTTCGTGCCGGGCGACGCGGTCGCGCTGTTCGAGATCGACGGCGTGCCGGCCACGGCGATCATCTGCCACGAGCGGCGCTATCCGGAACTGCCCCGGCTCGGGGTGATGGCCGGGGCGCGGATCATCTTTCATCCCAATGCCGGGCTCGACACGCTGGCCGTCTCCAGACGCAAGCGCGGAGGCCGCGACGGTATCGCCACCCGGGCGTTCGAAAACGCCGCCTACTACGTCTTCGCCAACTCGGTCGGCCGCCAGGGAAAGGGCCTCTGGTCGGCGGGGGACTCCAAGATCGTGTCCCCGGACGACCGCGTCCTCGCACTGGCCGACAACCTCCACGAGGGAGTCGTCTCCGCGCGGCTGAACATCCCCGAGGCAACCGGTGCGTACGCGGCGCGGGGACTGGCTGCGCCCCCGTTCCTCGCCCCCCACTGGAAGCAGATGGTCGGCGCCGTGAAGCGGAACGCGGCGACGGCCTGGCGGGAGTTCGACCTGCCTCCGGCACCGGCGTGATCCTTGCCCGGCGGCCGCTCTGCCACGGTCCGCTTCTGAGCGAACAGCGGTCCGCTCCCTGAACGGACAGCGGCCCTGTCAGCGCGGCGGCTTGTCGATCTTCTCGAGGAACCCCTCGTTCTCGAGGTGCTGCCGCATGGCGCGGCCTTGATTCACGTACTGGGACAAAACCCGCCATTGCCGGACGGAGACGGCCGCCTTCAGTCGCTTCTGGTCGGCCTCGGCCAGCATCGCGCAGAAGACAGTCTGCTGCATGTGTTCCTGTCCGTTCTCCAGGCTGAAGTTCTCCACATTCAACGGAGGCGTTCTTTCCAGGAGCAACCGCTCGATCGTGTCGGATTGGGTCTGGTCGAGCCCCAGCCCATCGTCGAGTTCCAGCATGGCGGTGATCACCAGCGACTTCCAGACCGTGGCCTGCTGTCGGTCGCGGCTGCCAGCGAGCCTGGCGGCCTGCGTGTCGTCGAGGACCGACGCGATCGCCTTGCGAAACAGGGAGCCAGATTCGAACAGACCCTTTATCCGCTCACGGACCCGTGCCGCATCCTGTTGCACCGCGTTCCACAACTGCTGCCCGGCCTCCTGATTGAGGTCGACGACGCGACCCTCGTACTTCGCCCGCTCACGACCGACCGCCTCGGACATGCGGCGGATGTCCGACTCCATCGCCAGTCGCAAGGCCCGCACCTGAGCCGGCCTTAGTTCACAGGTTCGGGAGATGGACCCCAGCCGCCGGTCGGCCATTCTGCCGGCTGCAGCCACCATGTCTGGCTCGGCTGCACCGGGTTCCCGGACGTCTCCCACTTCGAAATTGCCCCAGCCTGGCTGATTGACGGCGATGTTCTGGTCGAACTGCTCGCCCAGGGTGAGAAGATTCGGTCCCGAGTCCCCCTCTTCCTTGTCGATCGATTCGACGACCTCGTCGTCGACGGCCCGGACAGCCGCCCCACCGGCCAGCACCATGCCGAGCGCCGCCCATGCGGCGGTCGAGCGAAGGGCCGGGAGCGGCCGGCAACTCTTCATTTGCTCCACCATGCGTCGGCCTCGAGACCCTGGCCGTTGAAGTTCCGCCGCAGCGAAGAAACCCAGTTTTCGATGCCGTGCGCCTTGACTCCTGCTTCTTTGCACCACTTGTTCCAAGCCGCCCGCTGCCGTTCATCGAGATGCGGGGCGATGCAGGCGTCGGCGTAATCGGGGGCCGGCCGGTATCCGTTGAATTGAACGCCCCGGAAATCCGACATCCACGGCCAGCCCGCATCCCAGTTCATCTCCAGATCGTCCGCGATCCGGGCCTGCTGATCAGGCGTCAACTCCAGCTGACTGTGCAGCATGGAAACGATCCGATTTCGCCCGGCGCGTTCGTGGCGGGCGGCACGGAGAGCGACCTGCCGCTGGTACGCCGCCTGCGGCTCTGCGGGAACGTGGGCCTTGACCGCCCGCGCGATCGCGTCCCGGATGGTCTTCCAGGCATCGAGTTGCTCGCCGTTGCCGTTCATCTGCGCCTTGGCGAACGCCACGGCAGACTCCTTGACGGCATCGCGGCCCGCCCGCAGCAGGAGTTTGCGGGTTTCGGCCGGGAGCGCGTCGTCGCCGCACGCACTGCGGACCAGTTCGAGCTCGGCATGGAGCACAGGCTGAAAAAACTGTGCCATCTGGGCCGCATGCTGAAGAATCTGCTGCCGCTGCTGCCAGGCGGCCGCCTTCTCGGGATCGTCGGGCATCGGCCCGTCCGCCTCGCCGGGCAAGTCGAAATCGAGGCGCTGCTCGGCATCCGGGGGCACGCCGAACATCCACCGGCCGCGCGCCCGCATGATGCCGCGACCACCGCCGAGTTCCTCGATCACTACCCGGTCGCCCGACTCCTCGATCACCAACTGGTCGCTGTCGATCTCGACGAGTCCATCGGCCCGAACCGGTCCCTGGCCACCGATGCCAACCGCCGCGGCCACGAGCCAGAAGACCGACCATGCCGACCGAGTGCCGCGCGACGGTCCGGGCGAGGCTCTGTCCCGCGGGGGGGGCGCCAGTGGGGAGGACATTCCGGGGCTCCCGGGGGACAGGAAGACGGGGAGGTAGACCTCCGGAAAAGTCTACGCTTCGTCGCCGCGGCTCGCAAACGCACTTCGGTCCCGCCTGCTGCGGTCAATTCCCGCCATTGCCCCCCTTCATCCGCTCGATCTCGGCCTCCAGCTTCTTGACCCGCTCTTCCATCTCGCGGAACCGCCGCCGGGCATCTTCCATCCGCTGCCGCATCTCGGCGACCCGCTCCTCCCGCGACCGCCCCGTCTCCGTGGCCGAACGGGGGGACCGGGGGCCCGGCTGACGACCAGGTTCCGCTCCCGCAGGCTCGCCATCCCGCTGCTCGGGCCGGGCCCGCCGCTCGCGACGCGCGGGAGCGGGGTCTTCGATACCGAGTTTGGACTCGATCTTTGCCAACCGCTCGATGATGTCGTCGAAACGGCGCATCGCGTGATGGAACCCCGGGGGCGGGCCGGGGGGGCCACGGTGGCCGTGCATGTCATGCGGCCGATGCCGGCCTTCGTGTGGACCTTGGTGATGGCGGGAACGGCGACGTTCCCCACGGTCGCCGTCCCGCTCATCCTCACGGTCCTCGTCAGCGACCGCGAACGTTGGTCCGTCCTCTGCCCCCTCCGCGCCGGCCGCTGTAGCGGCCACCGTCACCTGCCCCGGAAACGAATCCGTGTCGAGTTCAAGGCCGCCTTCCCGTCCCCCGGCAATGGCCCGATGCCATCCTCCGACTACCAACGACACGAGCAAAATTCCCCCCACGACCATCAGGGCCAGGCTGGCACGACGCATGAAAAACCTCCTCGTGAAATCGAGACCGCTGCGAATCAACCCGGGAAGCGTGCGGAAAAAACAGCCGGGCGGGGCGTTCTGGCGCCCCCGTCGGTATCCTGCGGGGATATGAACGGCCCAGCCCCCGAAAGGTTTCGCGACCCCGCCCTCGTCGATTTCGGCCTCGATTCCAGTGGTCATGGACGGCGGCTCGAACGACTCGGCGGGCTGCTCGTCGATCGGCCGCTCCCCCAGACGGTCGAGCCGCGGACAAGCCCGGACCTTTGGCGGCGGGCTGCGGCCAGGTTCTGCGACGCATCCGCTGCCCGCCAGCCCCCGACCGGCGCCGCGGACCGCGGCGGTTGGAATTTTTGTGCGCCGATTCCGGCCCCGTGGCATGTCCGCGTGCCTCTCGAACGACGGACTCTCGTGCTCGAAGTCCGTCCTGCCGCCTCCGGACAGGTGGGCGTGTTTCTCGAGCAGGTGGAGCAATGGCGCTGGCTGGCCCGGATGGCGGCGCCGGGCATGCGACTGCTCTCCCTTTTCGGCCACTCCGGGGCAGCCACGCTGGCCATGGCCGCGGCGGGGGCCGAGGTCGTGCACGTCGATGCGTCGCGGCAGGCGGTCGCGCTGGCCCGCCGAAACGCAGCGGCATCCGCACTCGCCGACCGGCCGATCCGCTGGATCTGCGAGGATGCCGCGACGTTCGTCGCTCGCGAGGCCCGTCGCGGCTCCACCTATGCGGGTGTCGTTCTCGATCCGCCATCCTGGGGCCATGGCCCGCGTGGCCAGCCGTTTGCGATCGACGCCCATCTCGTGCCGCTGGTGAACGCCAGCGTGCGGCTGCTGGACACGGGGACCACGGCGGGACCGATCCTGCTCACCTGCCACTCTCCGGGCTGGAGCCACGCCCGCCTCCGCGACACGCTCGCCGCGGCATTCGCCGCAGCCGACCGGCCCGCGCCGCCCGTGGAGAGCGGCCGACTCACCTGTCGTGACGACACCGGCCGTGAACTCGACCTCGGCGGTTATGCCCGCGGTCAAGCCGGCGGCCCGCCGCGGAGCCCGTCATGAACGCGATCGAGACGATCACCAGTCCCGCGAACCCCAGGCTGCGACCGGTCGCCGACCTGCGGACCGCGGCCGGCCGCAGCGCCGGCGATCTGACGATCGTCGACGGCCGGCGCGAACTCTCCCGCGCGGTCGCCGGCGGCCTGATGGTGACCGACCTGTTCGTCGATGCGCGGGTGTTCGGCGACGCACTGCCCACGCTCGACGTGCTGGCAGACGTCGTCGGCCCCTGGACGCGAGACCTCGCCGCCCGCGGCACGCGGATCGTGGCTCTCGCTCCGCGGCCGTTCACCCGCATCGCCTTCGGCGACCGCAACGAAGGGATCGTCGGCGTCGTGCGATTCACCTGCCCGGGACTGCGCGGGAGAGTATTCGCGCCGCGGCCCGTCCTCCTGATCGAAGCCGTGGAGAAGCCGGGCAATCTCGGCGCGATCCTGCGCACCGCCGATGCGGCGGGGCTGGCCGGCGTCGTTGTCTGCGACGGTCGGACCGATCCTGGCAATCCGGCCGTCATCCGCGCGAGCCTCGGCACGGTGTTCACCGTGCCGCTGGCCACGGCCTCCACGGCCGACGCGATCGACTGGTGCCGCGCAGCGGGCCGCCGTGTCGTCGCGGCGACCCCGGGCGGCGCCCGACTGTGGCATCACACATCTCTCGCGGGATCGACCGCGATCCTGCTCGGCTCCGAAGCCCATGGACTGTCGTCCGCCTGGGAGGCGGCGGCCGCGGCGGGAACGATCACCCTGGAGTCGATCCGTCTGCCGATGCACGGCAGTGCCGACAGCCTCAACCTCTCCGCGACTGCCGCGGTGCTGGCCTACGAGGTCGTCCGGCAGGAGTCGGCCACACGCTGACGACGCCGCGACTGCCACGGCCGTCAGCGGCCCGCGGTCCGAACGCCGCACGTCATGCAAGGCGCCGTGCGCCAACCCAGTCGTTCCGGGCTCTGGAAGCCGCGGCCGGGAGGCAGCTGCCAGGGCGCGAGCATGTCGGGCATCTGCCTGACGCCGTTGCAGCCGCGCCAGCGATTGCAAGCGTCGCAGGGATCGGACGTGTTCGGCTCCTCGTGGACGGCGCCGTGGTACCTGGGCCCGCAGCCGGTGCCGGCCCAGGCAGCGGCCGCACCGCCGCACGTCCGGCAGCCATGCTCGGCCGCGACCGTGCCCAGCGGCACGAGGCCTGCCGCCACGCAGAGCACTGCAAGTCCGATCGAGAGGCGTCGTGATTGCATGCTGTCTCTATCGGCGGCCTGCCCCGCGAGGATCGAAAAAAAGACGCAACGCCGCCGGCCTCGACCGCGCGCCCGAGACACCCGTGGCAACCTGGAGAATCCACGGCGGCGGCGCAACGACGGACCCTGTTCGGCGGACGCGTCGAGCACCGCAGGTCCGCTCACCCGCACGCGGCCGGCGGGGCGGCGCAGGTCCGCTCGTACAGCTTGAGATACTCCCGGGCACTTGCCTCCCACGACCAGTCCTGCCGCATCCCGCGTCGCACGAGCTCATCCCACAGCTGTCGGTCCGCATGCGTGTCGAGTGCCCGCGTGACCGCATGCTCGAGAGCCCCGGCGTCGAAGTGCTCGAACACGAACCCGCTCGCCGTGCGGGCGCGGAGCGTGTCGGGGTTCGTGTCGACGACCGTGTCGACGAGCCCCCCCGTGGCCCGGACGACGGGGATGGTGCCATATCGCAGGGCGTAGAGCTGCGTCAGGCCGCAGGGCTCGTAGAGGCTCGGCACGAGCATGATGTCGGCGGCGGCCTGCACGAGGTGCGCCAGCCCCTCGTCGAAGGCGAGCAGCACGTCGACGGTTCCCGGATACGCGTCGGCCATGCGGCGCAGCGCGTCCTCGTAGCCGTTGTTGCCGGTGCCGAGGATCAGGAACTGCGCCCGGCCGCTGCCGGCCATCCGGGCGAGCATTTCCAGCACGAGCGCGATCCCCTTCTGCTCCGCGAGGCGGCCCACGAAGGCCACCAGCGGCCGGGCGGCGGGGGCGGCATGGCCGAGCCGGGCTGCGAGGGCCACTCGGGCGGCGTATTTCCCCGCGTCGTGGTCGTGCGCGCCGTAGGGCTGCGGCAGGTGCGGGTCGGCGGCAGGGTTCCAGACGAGCGTGTCGATGCCGTTGACGATTCCGGCGAGCACGCCGTGCCGGGCGGCCAGCACTCCCTCCAGTCCGCAGCCGCCGGGCACCTGCTCGATCTCGCGGGCGTAGTTCGGGCTCACCGTCGACACGGCATCGGCGAACACGATCCCCGTCTTCAGCAGGCTGAGCTGGTTGTAGTACTCCATCTGCCGCCAGTTGAAGTACCGCCAGTGCAGGCCCGTGAGCAGCATGTCCCAGTGCCAGAACACGCCCTGGTAGGCCATGTTGTGGATCGTCATCAACGTGCGGGCGTTGGCCAGCGCCGCTGCGCCACCATACAGCAGCTTTTGGTACGCGGGTGCCAGACCCGTCTGCCAGTCGTGGCAGTGGATCAGGTCGACGGGCCGCTCCTGCCGCGCGACCAGTTCGAGCGCGGCCCGGCAGAAGAAGATGAACCGCTCGGCATTGTCGGGATAATCATCCGGACCGCCATACAGGCCGGGGCGGTCGAAATAACCGTCGTTGGCCACGAGCAGGGTCTCGGCCCGCCGCCCCGGCAGCCGGCTTCGCAGGATCGTTGCCCGGCTCGACCGCGTGCCGATGGGGACGTCGAACTCGATTCCCGTCGGCTCGACCGGCAGCTGCCGGGTAAACACCTCCCGGTAGGCCGGCAGGACGAGCGTGACGTCGCAGCCGAGGCCGGCAAGGGCTTCGGGCAGGGCGCCGGCGACATCGGCCAGGCCGCCGGTCTTGGCAAAGGGAGTGGCCTCGCTGGCCAGATGAAGGACGCGCATCAGTCGTACTCGGGGGCGTTTCCGCCAGCCTGCTATCCTTTACTATAGATCACGAACGAGAGACCACGTTTTTCCCACGCTTCGGCCCGCCATTCCCGATGTGTCCGCTCGTCAATCCGGCCGCCCTGTTCACACTGCGGCTTTCCTGTCCGCACCGGGATCGGCTTTGGCCGCCGTCCGACTCCGTTTTCGACGACGCCTGCCGGCTGCCGCCACTGGCCCGCCTGGCCGGCGTGCCGGACCTGCTCGATCTGTTCCTCGCCTGGAACGAGGCCGGGCTTGGCGTGCGCGGCATCGCCCGCGGCTTGGGCACCACGCGCTGGTGCCACCCGACCCGCGCCGAAGACAGCGACGGCCTGCACCTCTGGATCGCGACCCGGCCCACCGGCGACAGCCATCGCGCCGGCCGCTTCGGCCGCCGGCTCGCGCTCCTGCCCCCGGGGGGAGGCCTGCGAGCCGACCGACCGGTGGCTGTGGCCGCGGTGATTCCGCGGACGAGCGAACTGCCGGCGCCGCTCTCCGAGGACGCGATCCGCATCGAGTCGGCGGCGACGGCCGACGGCTGGCGGATCGACGCCTTCATCGGCGCCGCCGCGCTGCCCGGCTGGGATCCGGCCGAGGTGCCCAGGCTCGGCTTCTTCGCCGCCCTCGTCGACAGGCGGCTCGGCCGGCTCCCCTGCTACGCGCCACCGGAATATCCCTGGGACAGCGACCCGACGACGTGGGCGGAGCTGGCCCTCGTGGGGTGAGCGGCGGCTGCGGCGGCGCCGGCCCAGGTCCACCGGCGCGCGGTGGACGCGGGCCGCATCAGCCGGATGCGTCCTTGAATGGCTCGACCTCGCCCCGCGCCGGTGGCAGGCCGGCGAGCAGCGTGCGGCCGTAGGGCTTGGTGATCATCCGCGGGTCGAGGATCACCACCGTGCCCGTGTCGCTCGCGGTGCGGATCAGCCGGCCGAAACCCTGCTTGAGCTTGAGCGCCGCCTCGGGAAGCTGGTACTCGGCAAAGGCGTTGCCGCCGGCCGTCTTGATGGCCTCGATCCGCGCCGCCACGAGCGGCCTGTCGGGGACGGCGAACGGCAGCCGGGTGATGATCACGTTGACGAGCTGGTCGCCCGGCAGGTCGATCCCCTGCCAGAAGCCATCCGTGCCCAGCATCACGCTCGCCGGCCCCGTGCGAAACTCCTCGATCATCCGCGACCGTGGCAGTCCGTCGCCCTGGCTCACGAGCCGGTAGTTGCGCCGCACGCACCAGCCGGCGATATCCGCCGCCGCCTTGGCGAGCGCGGCGTGGCTCGTGAACAGCACCAGCGCCCGACCCTCGCTTCGGGCTACGTACCGCCGGATCATGGCGATGACCGCCGCATCGTAGGCCTCGCGGCTCGCCGGATCGGGCAGCCTGTCGACGAGGATCAGCCGCGCCTGGCGGGCGTAGTCGAAGGGGCTGCCGAGCTGCCGGCCCAGCGCCTCGCGGCCCACACCGAGCCGGCCGCGCAGGTAGGCGAACGGGTCGGCGGCAGCAGGCCTGTCCGTGGCGTCATTGACATCCGATCCGTCGCCGGCCGCGCCGACGCCCGGCACGGCGATCGTGGCGCTGGCGAGGATCACCGTGCCGACGCGGTCGAAGAGCTCGCGGCGCAGCGTCTGGCCGACGTCGATCGGGGCGCTGGCCAGCGTGACCCGCTCGCGGCCGCGCCGCGACCGCCGGGCCTCGACCCACCAGACATGCCCCGCCTCCTTTTGCCGCAACCAGGTATCGACCGCGGCCGCCTGGCCGACGAGGGGGTCGGCGATCGCCGTCAGGTCGTGCCGCTCGGCGTCGGTGGCGAGTCCCTCGGCGGCCCCCCGCAGTCGGCGCGACAATTCCCCGAGCGGCCTGCCGAGCGTGTCGGGCACGAGCCGCGGCGCATTCACCCGCCAGGGCGGCTCGCCGCGGATCGCGACCGACTCCAACACGCTCATGAAGAAATCCTCGGCCGCGTTCCGGCAGGTTCGGACCAGGGCCAGCAGGTCGGCGAGCCGGTAGTGCTCGAGCAGGCCGCGGCTGGTCCGCTCGCTGTGGAGTTTCGCGAGCACCCGTTCGATGCCGCCGCTGGAGACGGTCAGCCCGAGATGGTCGCTGGCGGCCGACTCGGCCATGTGCGCCTCGTCGAAGATCACGATGTCGTGGGCGGGCAGGAGGCTCGCGCCGCTTCTTCGCAGGGCGAGGTCGGCGAAGAACAGGGCATGGTTCACGACCAGCACCTGGGCGTGGGCCATCCGGCGGCGGGCGGCGTAGTAAAAACAGCGTTGGTGGCTGGGGCAGGCCCGCCCCATGCAGTTGCCCGAGTCGCTGGCGATCTCGTCCCAGATCGAGTCGCGCGGGAGGACTGGCAGATCGGCGAGCGAGCCGTCGCCGGTCCGCCGCGACCAGGCGACGAGTTCGAGGAGTTCGGCCCGCTCCGCGTCGTCGGGAAACAGGCTCCCAGACCGCTCGACGGCGAGTTCGAGCCGGCGCAGGCTGACGTAGTTGCCCCGGCCCTTGACGAGAACGGCGGAGAACTCGCGCGGCATGACCGCGGCGACGAGAGGAATGTCCTTGGTGAGGAGCTGCTCCTGGAGCGCGATCGTGTGGGTCGCGATCACGACCCGGCGCGGCCGCGGACCGGCGGCGTTCGTCTCGTCCTCTGACTCGTCGTCCGCGGGGCGGCCGGCGCCGACCACCGCCGTCTCGACCTGGTCGGCGGTCGCCGCAAGCACCGCCGGCACGAGGTACGCGAGGCTCTTCCCCACGCCGGTGCCCGCCTCGATGATCGCGTGCCGCCGTTCCCGGATCGCCTGCGCGACGAGTTCGGCCATCTCCAGTTGCTGCGGCCGCGATTCCCAGCCGGCGAGCCGGGCCGCGAGCCGTCCATCGGGGGCGAGGAAGTCCGCGGGTTGCACCATGCCTCAGAGTGTAGCGATCGCCCGGCTGCCCAGGTGTGACACGCCCGTTACGGAATGTTCCCGGGAGCCATGGCATCCTTTGCGGAGGACATCGAAACCCCTGCACGAAAGGATCGAGCCATGTGCCGCCACAGCCTGCTGCTCCGCGGACTCGTCGGACTCCTGCTCCTTGCTTCGGCGACGGTGCCGGGCCGGGAGCCGGCCGCATCGCCGCCCGCCGCCGCCACGGTCCCGGCCCGCGTCGGCCACGTCGATCTCGCAATCTGCCTCGACACCTCGAGCAGCATGAATGGACTGATCAACGCCGCCCGCACGCAGCTGTGGGACATGGTCAACACGCTGGCCGCGGCCGAACCGCAGCCGATCTTCCGGGTCGCCCTCTACGAGTACGGCAATGTCGGGCTCGCGGCGGAGACTGGCTGGGTCCGCCGGGTGCTCGGCCTGACCGACGACCTCGACACGGTGTACAAGGAACTCATGGCCCTGGGCACGAACGGGGGCAACGAATATGTCGCCCGCGTCGTGACATGTGCCACCGAGGATCTGGAGTGGTCCGCCGACCGGAACGCCCTGAAGATCATCGTCGTGGCCGGCAACGAGGCCGCGACCCAGGATCCGCAGATCCGCCATGTCGATGCCGCGCGGCAGGCGATCGGTGCGGGCATCGTCGTGAACACGATCTTCTGCGGTGACCGGGCCCACGGCCTGCAGACCGGGTGGGCCGAGGTCGCCCAAGCCGCAGACGGTACCTATGCGGCGATCGATCAGGACCGAACGTTCGCCGTGGCGACGCCCGTCGACGGGAGGCTGACGGAACTCGGCAGGTTGCTCAACGAGACCTACGTTCCGTATGGCGCCGCTGGCCGGGAGGGCGCCGCCAACCAGGTGGCACAGGACGCGAACGCCGCCCACGTCGCGCCGGCGGCCGCCGCCCAGCGGGCCGTGGCCAAGAGTTCGGGACTGTACACGAATGCCCGTTGGGATCTCGTCGATGCCTCTCGGAACACCGACTTTGTCCTGGCGGACGTGCCGGCGGCCGACCTGCCGGAGGAGATGCGAACGATGACGCCGGCCGAGCGTCGCGATCACCTCGAGCGGCTCGGCGAGCGACGCAGGAAGATCCAGGCCGAAATCCAGGAGTTGGCCAAGGAACAGCGCCGGTTCATCGAGGCCGAGCGGGCGAGGCGGGCCGACAAGGCGGACGCGAGCCTCGATGCCGCGCTCCGCGAGTCCCTGACCGCGCAGGCCGAGGCCAGGGGCTTCACCTTCGAACGGCTGGAATCCGCCACGGCGAAGTGACCAGCCGGCGGCGGGAACCACGGCCGGTTGTCGATCACCGCCGCAGAACGCCCGGAGTTTCATTCCCACGGAGGCTCAAAGTAGGATTTGACGTCTTCCCAACCCCGAGGAACGCGCCGTGCCGTCCCCGACCGACCCCGCGAATCCCGCCACATCTGCCGCCAAGGCCTGGGGCGGCGTGTTCGCCGAGCCGACCGACCGGCGGGTCGAGGCGTTTTCCGAGAGCGTCTCCTTCGATCGCCGGCTCGCCGGCGACGACATCGAAGGCTCCATCGCCCACGCCAGGATGCTCGCATCCTGCGGATTGATGACGGTCCAGGAGGCCGACTCGATCGCCCACGTGCTCGAGGAGATCCGGGCCGAGATCGCGGCCGGCAGGTTCGAGTTCACGGTCGCCAAGGAAGACATCCACCTGCATGTCGAGGCCGCGCTCACGGCCCGGCTCGGCGACGCCGGCCGCAAGCTGCACACCGCCCGGAGCCGCAACGACCAGGTGGCCACCGACCTGCGGCTCTATTGCCGGCGGGCGATCGACCGGCTCGACAGCGGCCTCGAGGACCTGCAGCGGGCGTTCCTCGGCATCGCCGAACGCGAGCAGGGGCTCGTCATCCCCGGCTACACCCACATGCGTCGGGCGCAGCCCGTGCTCGCCGCGCACCAACTTCTCGCCTGGGTGGAGAAGTTCTCCCGCGACCGCGACCGGCTCGCCGACTGCCGGCGCCGGACGAACGTTCTCCCCCTCGGCTCCGGCGCGATCGCCGGCACGAGCCTGCCGATCGACCGCGAGCACGTCCGCGCGGCGCTCGGCTTCGACGCGTTGGCCCCGAACAGTCTGGATGCCGCCAGCGACCGCGACTTCGTCTGCGAGCTGGCGTTCACGATCGCGCTCACCATGGTCCATCTCTCGCAGTGGGCGGAGGAGTGGATTCTCTACAGCACCGTGGAGTTCGGCTTCCTGCGGCTGCCGGAGGGGTTCTGCACCGGCAGCTCGATCATGCCGCAGAAGATCAATCCGGACGTGCTGGAGCTGGTCCGCGGCAAGTCGGCACGCGCGATCGGCAACGCCCAGGCGTTGCTCGTGCTCCTCAAGGGCCTGCCCACGGCCTACAACCGTGACCTCCAGGAGGACAAGGAGGCGATCTTCGATTCGATCGACACGCTCGAGGCGGTGCTCGGCGTCGCCGCGCCGCTCGTGGCCGCGACCCGCTTCGACCGGGAGCGCATCGCGGCCGACCTCGAACGGGGCCACCTCGACGCCACCAGCCTGATGGAGGCCTTGATCGCGGCCGGCGTGCCCCAGCGGACCGGCCACGAGATCGTCGGCCGGATGGTCCGCCTGGCGCTGACCCGCGGCGTCTCCCTGGCAGAACTTTCCGACGAGGAGTTTTCCAGCGAATATGCCGGCTGGAACGCCGGTCTGCGCGGCGCCCTGGGGGCCTGCCGGGCAGTTGAGCGGATGGCGAGTTTCGGCTCCACGGCCCCGGCTTCGGTTGCCGACCAGATTTCTGGGTGGCAGGGCCGGCTGGCGGCCCGCGCGGAACGGTAAGCCGCCCGGTGTGGGCGGCGGGGGGAGCGTCATGGCTGCGGGGCTCGGGGACCGCGGTGCGGTCACATGTCTGTCGGTGCTGGCGTCGGCCGCCCTGCTCGTCGCCTGCTGCATCGTGGCACCGGCGCGGGCTGCGGTCGACGAGTTTCAGCAGGCGGTGATCGATTCACTCGCGTCGGCACCCCGCGACACGCCGCCGCGACTGCTCGAGGCCGCGATCCGTGCCGCAGCGGTGGAAGTGCCCGACGTGGCGGTCGCTTCCTTCCGCCGGTTGCTGCAGGCGATCGGCGACGCCGGCGATGGCCGCACCGAACTGCTCGCCGACCTCGGCGAAGCGTTTCCCGCGGCCGACCTCGCGATGCTGGAGCGAACCATCGGCGACCGCGACCCGATGATCGGCAAGGCGCTGGTCGCGATGCGCGACGCTGCCACGCTGCGGCGCCGCGATCCGGCCCGGATCGCGCGGGCAGCCGCGGGGCTTGCGGCCGACTCGGCCGCCGAACGCACGGCGGCGGCGAAGCAGCTGGCCGCGGCCCGCGAGGACGCGCTCCCCGCGCTCGTCGAAATCCTGCAGACGGACGAGCCCGGGCAGGCGCCGGCCCGCGACCTCGCCAGGAGCCTCGTCCGCGACCTCGGACAGGACGCCCGTCAGCCGCTCCTCGACTGGCTGGGCACGGGCGATCTGCCGCACTGGCGCGGGATCATCGAAGCCCTCGATGCCATAAATGCCGCGGACATCGATTCCTTCCTGCTCGCACCAGCGCTCGTATCCGACACGCCGGCCCCGATCAGGGCCGCCGCGACGCGGGTGCTCGCCGACCGCAGCCGTAGTCGCGGTGCCGCGCCGGGCGCCGCGGCCGTGCCGACCGCCGCGACCGCGGCATCACACCTGGCCCTCCGTCTCGACCAGACCCTCACCCCCGCCGGTCTGCGGCGGGCCGAGCGGCTCCCGGGGGCACCGCTCGCCGCGTGCCGCTCCGCCGCTGCCGCGTTCGGCGGACCGGTCGCGGGCTTCGTCGACCGCCACGTCTGGGACGGCCAGGCGGGACGCCTGGTGCGGATCCGCATGCCGCTCCGCGCCGCCCGCGCCCAGGAGGCGATGCATCTCGCTCGCGACATGATGGCACTGGGCGCACCGAACCCGCAGGCGGTCCGGCTCGCGATCCTCGCCCGGCTGGAGGAGACGCTCGTCCTCGCCGGCGACCCGGCCACGGCGCTCGAGCGAATCGAGCCTGCCAGGCTGCGCGACGCAGTCACCGGTCCGGACGGCTTCGCCGACGCGACCGTGGCCGATCTCGTCGATCTCGGCCGCGAGCGGGGGATGCACGAGGCGGCCGCCGCCGCCGCGACCGTGCTCGCGCAGCTGCCGGCCGCCGACGACGCGGGGACGCAGGCGACCGCGCCGCTGCCCCCCGGAGTTCGTTCCGCGCTCGTCCGCGCCCTCGACGTTCCCGACGCCGCCCTGCAGGTCGCCGCCGCCCGCGCCCTCGCGGTCCGGGCCGGCCCGCACGCCTACCGCGGGTCGAGCCGCGTGACGGAGACGCTGCTGCGCGCGGCGAGCGCTCGCGGCCAGGACCGCGTCGTGGTGGCGCACCCTGTCCGCGACGAAGCCCAGGAACTCGCCGCCGCCGTTTCGCGATTCGACTACGAGCCGCTGATCGTCTCCTCCGGCCGCGACGCGGTGCTGGCGGTCCGTGAGTCGCCCGACGTCGTGCTCGTGATCCTCGCCGCCCGGACGATGCGGCCCTCGGCGCTGGAGACGGCGCAGTTTCTGCGGGCCGGTGCGACGGCGGCCCCGCCCGTACTCGTCGCGATCGACGTCCTCGACGACGACGCCGGCGGCTGCTTCGTCCGCGATCTCATGAAGAAGTTCCAGAGCGTCACCGGGGTGGCGCTCGTCGATCGCCTTGACAGTTTCTTCATCCCGACAATCGATGCGGACACGGGCCGGCAGACGGCAGCGCCGCGATTCCCGGCGGCGCTCGCCTCCGTCGCCGGGCCGACGGCGGTCGATCCCGCCCTGCGAGCCGGCCGGGCTGCCGCACGCCTGGCCCGGGCCCGCGAGGCGCTGGCGATCGTCGGACGTCTCGGTCGGAACGGCTGGGACGTCTCCGCCGCCGTGCCGATCGCCCGCCGCGGCCTGCTCGAGCCTTCGCTGCAGACGGCGGCGGCCTCGCTGCTGGCAACGATCGGCCGCGCCGAGGCCCAGGCGGCGCTCGAGCGCGAGGCGGAGCGGGTCGAGCTGCCTGCCGCCCAACGCAGCGTGGCCCAGGCCGCGTTCAAGGCCAGCGTGGCGCGGTTCGGCGTGCTCCTCGATTCGCGGGAGATGCGCGCGGTCCAGGCACGGTACAATCGGGCCCTGGACGAGGAGGCCCGTGCGGCGGCGGCGGCGGTCCTCGAGGTGATCGATTCGCCCCGCCGGCCCCTCGAACCGTCTCCCGCCGATGCTGCGCCAGCCCGATCCGAACGCTGACCAGACCCAGGCCTCGCCGCTCCGCGGCCTGATCGGCGGCAGCCGGGCGATGCTCGACGTCTACGCGACCACCCGCCGGGTGGCGGCCACGAACGCCTCGGTGCTCCTCCTCGGCGAGACGGGCACGGGCAAGGAACTGATCGCCAAGGCGATTCACGAGCTCTCGCCGCGCGGCAGCGGGCCGTTCGTTCGCGTCAACTGCGGCGCCCTCTCCGAGAGCCTCCTGGAGAGCGAACTCTTCGGCCACGTCCGCGGCTCGTTCACCGGGGCGGTCGCCAACCGCACCGGCCGCTTCGAGGCGGCCCACACCGGCACGATCTTCCTCGATGAGATCAACTCCACGACTCCGAAGCTCCAGGTCAAACTCCTGCGCGTCCTCCAGGAGCGGGAGTTCGAGCGGGTCGGGGACACGGAGACGATCCGGGTGGACACGCGGGTCATCGCCGCGAGCAACCGCGACCTGCTCGACGAGGTCGCCCGGGAGAACTTTCGCGAGGACCTCTACTACCGGCTCAACGTGGTGCCGATCCAGCTGCCCCCGCTCCGCGCCCGGCGGGACGACATCCCCCTGCTCGTCAGCCACTTCCTCGAGCAGTACAACGACCAGAACGACCGCTATGTCGTCCACATCCAGAAAGACGCGGCCGAGGCGCTCGTCAAGTACCACTGGCCGGGCAACGTCCGCGAACTCCAGAACGTGGTCGAACGGTGCGTGGTGATGGCCCCCGGCGATGAACTGACTCTCGACCTGCTGCCGCCGGCGATGCGCGGCGACCGCGCGGCGCCGCATACCCCGGGCCGTGGCGGCGATCTTGACAGCCTGGCCCGCGAGCTCGTCGAGCAGGGAATGACGACGGCCGGCCCCAACGACGACAACCTCTTCGATCGCGTCGTCAGCCGGGTGGAGCGGGAGTTGATCGCCCAGATGCTCGCCGCCTGCGGCGGCGTGCAGCTCAAGGCCGCGGCCCGGCTGGGCATCAACCGCAACACGCTGCGCAAGAAACTCCAGGAGCACGGCCTCGAGGACGAGGCGTAGGCGGCGGCGGAAAAAGTCTGCCCACCGGCCGGGGATACACGGTGGACGAGCCACCGACCACCCTGCGTCAACGTGCCGCCTGTACGAGTTGTATCAGCACATCGCGGATGCGAGCCAAGACCGGACTGCCCACGCTCCCGAACCGGGCGACTGCTAGGTTCTGTCTGAGAACGCCATTTTGAGGCAGCGTTGGATCATTGCGAGCTTCATCATCGCGAGGAAGTTGATGGCGAGCTTCTCGAACCTCGTGCCAATCCGCCGGCATTCTTTCAGCCAGCCGATCGTCTGCTCGA
>JBKDUV010000267.1:0-5353 GCA_046339335.1 Planctomycetia bacterium
CCCAGTCGTGGAGCCGATAGGTCACGTCGCTCGATGGCTGAATTTCGGCCACGAGCAGTCCGGCGCCGATCGCATGCACGGTGCCGGCGGGAATGAAGATGCAGTCCCCCGGCCGCGGTTCGAAAGCATGCAGGACGGCGCCGCAGCGGCCGGCCTGGACGGCGGCGGCGAACGACTCGCGATCGATTCCAGTCCTCAGGCCGGCATAGATCCGACTGCCGGGTGCGGCATCGATCACGTACCAGGCCTCCGTCTTGCCGAAGTCAGGGGGCACGAGTCGGGCGGCGCGGGCGTCGTCCGGGTGCACCTGCACGGACAGGTCGTGGCAGGCGTCGAGAAACTTGAAGAGCAGCGGGAATGCCCGGCACGGCGCGTGCCGTCCGAGCAGCTCCGGGCCGCGGTCACGGACGAGTGCGCCGAGCGTCGTGCCGGCCCGCGGGCCGGCGCTGACGACGCTCTGGTCCGCACCGCGATCGACCAGTTCCCATGATTCGGCGTAGTCGTCTCCCGGCGGCAGATCGCGGCCGAGCGTTGCAGCGAAGCGACGCCCTCCCCAGATGTACCGCCGATACAGCGGGGTGAGAAACAGCGGATGCATCATGGCTGCGAATAGCCCTCGACGATTCGCCCCAGCCAGAAGCAGGCGACGGAAAACAGCAGCATGACGAGCATCGGCCGCGCGGTGATGGCACCGTTGAGTTCGAGCACCACCGCCAGTGCCGGCAGAGTCAGTCCGATCACCTGCGCCACTCTGCCGATCATCCGCATGCTCTGTTCGCCGCGGCGGGGCCGCGTGCAGGGGAACCGACCCCGGACCCGCGTCATCGAAAGATAGCAGATCGTCGCCGTCGCGGTCACGAGCCCGCTGCCGGCGCCGTCGATTGCCGGGGGGTGCTTGCCGAACCGGAAATCGTGACAATACTGCCTGCAAGGATCCAGGTTTCGCTCGCACTCGTTTTCCAGGAGGCAGTTGCATGGCTCGGCACGGCGCGGTGACGTTCAAGGGCAATCCGCTCACGCTCGTCGGGGACGAGCTCAAGGTCGGTGCGGCGGCTCCGGAATTCGCGCTCGCCTGCTACGGCGCCGGCGGCATGCAGCAGATCCGCAAGTCCGACCTGTGCGGCAAGCCAACGCTGATCAGCGTCGTCCCTTCGCTCGACACGCCCGTCTGCCAGGTGCAGACCAAGACATTCAACGGGCGGCTGGCCGCCCTCGGCGACCGGATCAATGCGGTCACGGTCAGTCTCGACCTGCCGTTCGCCATGAACCGGTTCTGCGGCGCCGAGGACATCAAGGCCATGCGGACCGGCAGCGACTACATGGACCGCAGTTTCGGCACGAACTGGGGCGTCCTCATCGACGAACTCAAGATTCTCGCCCGGGCCGTGTTCGTGCTCGATGCCCAGGGCGTCGTGCAATACGCCCAGGTGGTGAAGGAGGTGGCGAGCGAGCCCGACTACGACGCCGCGCTCGCCGTGCTGGAGAAACTGGCGTAGGTCGCCGACGGCATCAGGCGCCGAGCAGGCCGGCGATCGATTTCCGGGCGGCATCGAGGGCGTCGGGCAGCTTGTCGACCTGCTTGCCGCCGGCCTGGGCCAGGTCGGGCTTCCCCCCGCCCCGGCCGCCGACGATCGACGCCGGCTCCTTGATCCAGTCACCCGCCGACAGGCCGCGGGCCTCGAGTTCGCGGGAAATGCCGGCGACGAGCGTCACCTTGTCGCCGTCGGCGGAGGCCAGCAGCACGGCAATCGGGCTCGCCTTGCGGCGCAGCTGGTCGATGCACTGCCGCATCGCGCCGGCGTCGCTCCCCCGTGCCTCGGCGACCACGACCCGGGTGCCGCCGACGTCAATGGCATGAGCCAGGAGTTCGTCGGGAGACGATCCTGCAGCTGCGACGACCGGCTTCGCCTTCTTGAGTTCGCGGAGTTCCTTGACGACCGCCGCCAGCCGGTGCGGAACCTCGGCGACGGGCACCTTGAGGGCCACGGCGGCGTCGGCGAGCGTCTGCTCCGCCTGGCGGAAGCGGTCGAGCGCCCGGCCGCCGGTCACGGCGGTGATCCGGCGGGTGCCTGCCGAGACGCTTTCCTCGCCGACGATCCGCACCAGGCCGATCTGGCCGGTGCTGGAGACGTGCGTGCCGCCGCAGAGCTCCCGGCTGACGCCCTCCATCGTCACCATGCGGACGACGTCGGGGTACTTCTCGCCGAAGAGCATCATTGCCCCGGCATGGCGGGCCTCGGCCAGCGGCAGCAGCCGGGCGGACACGGGCCGCGACGCGAGCACGCCGGCGTTGACCATCCCCTCGATCGCCCGCAGCGTGTCGTGATCGATGGCGCTGGTGTGGGAGAAGTCGAACCGCAGCAGATCGGCATCCACCTTCGAGCCCTGCTGCACGGCATGGGAGCCGAGGTGGTGCTGGAGCGCGGCATGGAGGAGGTGGGTCGCCGAGTGGGCACGACGCAACGCCGCCCGCCGGTCGCCGTCGACCGTGGCCGTGACCTCGGCGCCGAGGCCGAGGCTGCCACGCTCGAGATGGCCGACATGGAGCATGAAGCCCCCTTCACGCAGCGTGTCGGTCACGGCGAAGGCGCCGCCGGGCCATTCGATCCGGCCCGTGTCGCCGACCTGCCCCCCCGATTCGCCGTAGAAGGGTGTCCGATCGAGGACGATCGTCACGGACAGGGCGTGGCCGACCTCGGTGAGCCGGTCGCAGAGCGAGTCCTGAGCGATGATGCCGATCACCTTGCCAGTGGCCGCTGTAGCCTCGTAGCCGACGAACTCCGAGCCGTGTAGCGATTTCTTCAGGGCGTCGAGCGGGCCCGACGTGAACACCTCGACTCGCGTGCCTGCCCCTGACTTCAGGCCGTGCTCCTCCATCGCGCTGCGGAAGCCATCCCAATCGAAGCCACAGTTCCGCTCGGCCGCCAGCGTCTCCAGGAGTTCCGGAGGAAAACCGTATGTCGTGTAGAGCTCGGCGGCATCGCCCCCCGCGACGGTGGCGTTCCCGCTTCTGCCGATCTGGGCGAAGAGTTTCTCGATCCGCTCCAGGCCGCCGTCGATCGTCGCCAGGAACGACTCCTCCTCGCGCTTGATCACGCCCGCCACGCGGTCGGCCGTCTCGGCCAGTTCCGGGTAGGGCTTGCGCATCAGCGTCGCGACCGTCGTCGGCAGGGCATGGAGGAACGGGTCACGCATCCCCATCTGCCGGCCGTCGAGCACGGCCCGGCGCAGGAGCCGCTTGACGACGTATTTCTCCTCGTTGTTGCCCGGCATGACATTTTCATGAATCGCGAACGTGCAGGCCCGCACGTGGTCGGCGATCCGGCGCATCCGCCGGCCGTCGTCCGTGGCAGGCTCGTACCGCCGGCCGCAGACCTCCGCCACCGCCTCGACGAGCGGCCGGAGGATGTCGATGTGGAAATTGCTCTCCACGCCCTGGAGCATGGCGCAGGTCCGTTCCAGTCCCATGCCGGTGTCGATGTTGCGGCTCGGCAGCGGGTGGAGATTGTCGGGAGGGGACCCGACCCGGTTGAACTGCGTGAACACGAGGTTCCAGATCTCGACGTCGCTGCCGTCGGGCATCCGGTAGAAGATCTCGCTGCACGGGCCGCAGACGCCGTCGGGGCCCTGTGTCGGCGCTCCCGCCGGCCAGAAGTTGTCGTCCTCTCCCATCCGCGTGATCCGCGCGGCCGGCACGCCGATCTCGTCGGCCCAGATGCGGAAGGCCTCGTCGTCCTCCTGGTAGACGGTGATCGACAGCTTCTCGGGGGCGATCGAGAGCCAGTTGCGGGCGGTGAGGAACTCCCACGCCCAGTGGATCGCCTCGCGCTTGAAGTAGTCGCCGAACGAAAAGTTGCCGAGCATCTCGAAGAACGTGTGGTGCCGGGGCGTGCGGCCCACGTTGTCGATGTCGCCGGTGCGGAGGCACTTCTGGCAGGTCGTGGCCCGGGTGAAGTCGAGTTTGCACTTGCCGAGGAAGTGATCCTTGAACTGGTTCATACCGGCCGGCGTGAACAGGACGGACGGGTCCCAGCGCGGCACGAGCACGTCGCTGGGGCGGCGGACGCAGCCCTTGGACTCGAAGAAGGCGAGGTAGGCCTCGCGAAGGTCGTCGGCCTTCATGGCTCGGGCAGCTCCGGGGGATCGTCAGATCACAGGGCCGCCCACTATACCCGCCGCTGCCGCCACACGGCGACGTCGTTCCCCGGCCGGGGCGAGCCCGCGAAACGACGCCGCCCACCAGTGGCCGCTTGGGTCGGCCACCAGTGGGCGGGTGCAAAACCGTGGCTCTTCGGGGCGTGTCAGTCACCCGCGCCGTCGGCGGCCGAGGCGGCGATGACGACATCCTTGCTGGCGAGGATCTTTTCGCGGAGTTCGCTGGCGACCTTCGGGTTTTCCTTGAGGAACAGCCGGGCCTTCTCACGCCCCTGCCCGAGGTGCACGTCCCCGTATCGCAGCCAGGTGCCGGTCTTGTCCACGAGCTTGGCGGTGATCGCCAGATCGAGGATGTCCCCCTCCACGCTGATGCCATCGGCGTGCATCATGTCGAACTCCGCAACTCGGAACGGCGGCGCCACCTTGTTCTTCACCACCTTGACCTTCACCCGCTGGCCGACGACGTCTTCGCCGTCCTTCAGTTGGCCGATCCGCCGGACGTCGACCCGGCACGAGGAGTAGAACTTGAGCGCCCGTCCGCCCGGCGTGGTCTCCGGACTGCCGAACATGACACCGATTTTTTCGCGGATCTGATTGATGAAGATCACGGTCGTCTTCGACTTCGCGATCGCGCCCGTCAGTTTCCGCATCGCCTGGCTCATGAGCCTGGCCTGGAGGCCGACGAACGAGTCACCGATCTCGCCGTCGAGCTCCTTCTGCGGCACGAGCGCGGCCACCGAATCGACGACGATGATGTCGATGGCGTTGCTCTTGATGAGCATTTCGGCGATGTGCATCGCCTCTTCGCCGCTCGTCGGCTGGCTGACGAGCAGCGACTCGAGCGAGATGCCGAGCTTCTTGGCCCAGCTCGGGTCGAGCGCGTGCTCGGCGTCGATGAAGGCCGCGATTCCGCCGGCGCGTTGCGAAGCCGCCACGGCATGCAGCGCGAGCGTCGTCTTGCCGCTCGACTCCGGGCCGAAGACCTCGATGATCCGGCCGCGGGGGAACCCCTTGCCGCCAAGGGCGAGATCGACCGAAAGGCTCCCGCTGGAGATGCCCTCGATCGGCGCCTGGGCATCGAGGCCCAGCGGCATGATCGAGCCTTCACCAAACTCCTTCTCGATCTGGGCGAGCGTGTTGCGAAGGGTGGCGTTGTCCTCGAGGAAAGAAGGCACGCCCTTCGCGCCCTTCTTGGAGC
>JBKDUV010000268.1:0-3473 GCA_046339335.1 Planctomycetia bacterium
AGGGCCACAGATTCAGGGGATTCTGGATCGTGAGTTCGGCAAGACATTCTCTCTCAACGGGATCTACAAGCTGTTGAATCGTCATGGCCTCGTCTGCCTCAAGCCCCGACCCAGGCATCCCCGACAGGATCCGGCCGCAGCCAAAGCTTTCAAGCGTCGCGCCCCCTTTTTGTGAACAGCGTGCGGGCCTCCCGGCCGCGCACCCAAGTCCGCGTCTGGTTTCAGGACGAAGCTCGATTCGGGCAGCAGGGAACGTTGACGTCGGTATGGGCTGCCAAAGGATCACGCCCCACGGTCGTACGACAAAACGGGCGGAAGTCGATCTGGGTGTTCGGCATCGTCGATCCGGCGACTGGGTGGTCGATGGTCAGTCCACACCGGGAAGCGAATACCGCAACTATGCAGCACTTCCTCGAGGCAGCGGCCAAAAAGCTTGGCCCACGCCAACACGCAGTGATGGAGCTGGACAGAGCGGGCTGGCACACCGCGAAGCAGCTCAAGTGGCCCAAGCGCATAACGCCGCTGTTCTTGCCGCCCTATTCGCCGGAGCTGAATCCTGCCGAGCGGTTGTGGCTGTGGTTCCGTGAACACCACTGGAGCAACCGCGTCTACCCAGACGAGCCGTCGCTGATCCACGAGGCGAAGCGGAGCCACCGCCAGCTTCGTCGCGCGGAAGTCCGTTCATTCTGCGCAACGCGATGGGTCACGCGCAGGGATCAAGTGTGACCCGTATGAGTCGGTATATCGCCACATCTGAAACTGCCAAGCATCGATTCTTTCAGTTTTGTGATCGGGAAATTGCCCCCGACAACATGCTAGTTGTGGTTGCAACCGACGACGCATTCCATCTCGGCGTCATGTCGAGCCGACTCCATGTCGCGTGGGCCTTGGCGGCGGGCCGTCGTCTCGGTGTCGGAAATGACCCTCGCTACAACAAAACCACGTGCTTCGACCCATTTCCCTTCCCGGCCGCGACCGAGGTGCGGCAGCAGCGCATCCGTGAACTTGGCGAGGCCCTTGACGCCCACCGCAAGAAGCAGCAGGCGGCATATCCGGGCCTCACGATCACGGGGATGTACAACGTCCTCGAAAAACTCCGCTCGGGTGAGGCCCTCACCGACAAGGAACGGAAAATCCACGACTACGGGCTCGTGAGCGTGCTGAAAAAGATCCACGACGATCTCGATGCGGCCGTGTTCGACGCCTATGGCTGGCCCACCACGCTCTCGGACGACGAAATCCTGGAACGGCTCGTGGCCCTGAACCACGAGCGGGCCGCCGAGGAGAAACGCGGTCTCATCCGCTGGCTCCGGCCCGAGTTTCAGAACAAGGCCGGCGCGGCCGACGTGCAGCAGGAACTCGACACGGCCGACGAGGACGGCGCCGACACAGACGACGCCGACGAAGCGGGAGCCAAGAAGCCGGCACGGGGCAGGGGAGGCACAGGAAAATCCGGTGCGAAGCCGGCGCGGGCCCGGCAGCCGGCAACGCCCACGAAGCCGGTGAAGCAGGCCTGGCCCAAGGATCTGGCCGAGCAGACGCGGGCTGTCCGCGCGGCGCTCGCCGCGGCGGCCGGCGTGCGAACGGCCGCCGAGGTGGCGCAGGGCTTCAAGCACGCCAAGGCGCCGCGGATGGAGGAAATCCTCGACACGCTCGTGGCCCTCGGCCACGCCCGCCGCACCGACTCCGGCTACGCCCCGGCCTGATCCGGCCCACGCATCCGCATCGACGCCTCTCGATCTCGAAGAGGCCATTCTCCGTACCGAAGCCGGCGCGGGGCAGGGGATGTCACCAGAAAACTCCGGCCGGTGGGCTGCTCGACGTGCTCGCGCATCCCAATCCAGGAGCCTACCCAGGCCAACGCATCCTGATCGTGGACATCGATGGGTACGCCTTTGTGGTTCCATTCATAGCCGACGGCGACGTGCTGTTCATGAAAACGATCATCCCGAGCAGGAAGATGACGAACCGTTATTTGGGAGACAGACGATGAAACAACTCGATCGTGACGAAGCCCGGCTGCTGGCATCGGTGGAACGGGGAGACTGGAAGCGGCCGAGAGCGGCGGCCAAAGACATGGCTCGGCTCAAGGCGGCTGCACGGGCGACCGTGCGCAAGGACAAACGCGTTAACATCAGGATCAGCGCCCGGGATCTCTCACACTTGCAGCGAGCGGCAGTGGAGCAAGGGATTCCCTGTCACACTTTGATTTCCAGCATCCTCCACAAGTACATTGCCGGACGGCTGATCGAACGGCCGCGGCCATCGTCGGCGTGACCGCCCGGCAGGACAGGAAAGCCACGGCTCCGCCAGCCAGCCATCCGTCGCAGCGCCGCACCGAGCAGTTCGTGCGCCGGGGTGACGACGAGATAGCCGCCGATCGAAACGATCGCCAGACCGCGGAGCGTGTGCTCCGGCGCCAGCCACCACCAGGCGGCGCCGATCAGCACCCAGGCGGGAACGAGCAGGGGCAGGGCGGCACAATGGATGTGCACCAGTGCACGGCCGAGTTCCGGCCACGATGTCGGCGCGGCACCGGATAGCGACGCCGCAACCGGCGGCATCTGCCGCCACGCATGCCAGACGAGGAATACCAGGCCGACGGAAAACAGCGGATCGGTGAACCAGCCGAGACTTCCGATCACGGCCAGCTCGATGACGTCGTGCCGCCAGGACCGCCGGCTCGGCGGATGGCCCGCCGCTGCCATGCCCTCGATCGCCGCGGCCAGCACCGTCAGAAACACCAGCGCGAGCCCTGCCGAGCGAACCGCGGCCTCGGGCACCATCCCCGCCGCGGCGTGGGGACCGACGGCGAGCGCGACCAGATCGGTCGCGGCCGCGGCGGTCGCGGCCGGCCATGCGGCGAGCGGCAGTGCCAGCACGCCGCAGCCCCGCGAGACGACGCCGGCCATCAACGTGTCCGGGGCTGCATGCGGCTTCGGAGATTCGGATTCACCCGCCGCCGCACCAAAATGCCAGCAGCTGAGGGCTGCGAACGCCGCGATGGAGAGCAGGGGGGCGGCGACGAACAAGGCCGCCACGGCGGCCATCGCCGCCGCGTAGCCGGTCCAGACGAGAGCCAGCATCCGACCCCGGCAAATCGTCCGGCTGACGGCGAAGTCGGCGGCGCCGTGGGGCAGGCCGACGAACACGAGCGAGATGAGCCACGGCAGCGGCGCCGCGCTCCGCGACCACTCCGGCCCCGCCACGGCTCCGGCCACGGCCGCCACCACCATGACGGCGCGGGGCAGGTCGTCAAAGACACCCGTCCGAAACCGTCCGCACGCGGCAGCCGACGACGACGTCTCACCGCTGCCACGGCCCCCGCGCGACGACGGTCCTTCTTGGAACGTCATGGGTCGCAGTCCCAGGAGGGGGTGCTCCTGCCATGCCGCCGGGCGGTGGAAGCACGCGAAGGCAGGGATGCCGAAGCGCAGCGGACATGCACCGAGCGAAGGGCCGGAGGCCCGCAG
>JBKDUV010000269.1:0-4401 GCA_046339335.1 Planctomycetia bacterium
GGTGCAAACCCTCGAGCTTGGCGAGGCCGCGGTCGGCTCCGCGGAGCAGGATCCCGCGCGGCGCGACGAGGTCCATGAGCGCGGCGGCGAGGGTGTCGAGCCGCCGGGCCATCGCCAGCGCCGTCACCTGCACGGCGAGATAGTCGCCGTAGCGATCGACGACGAGGCCGGAGAGGTCGTCTCCCTCGCTGTTGACGAGCCGGGCCGCCCCGTCGCGGGCGTCGAGGCCGAGCGACTGCCGCAGGGCCACGGCGGTCTCGAGCCGGCCCCGCCACAGGGCGTCGTCAAGCGGGACCGCGGCCGAGAAAGAATAGAGCCGCACCCGGAGCCGGCTGGCCGAGTTCCACAGGCCGCGGGCGACGAACTTCCCCTCGTGGGTGGCGAGATCGACGACGTCGCCGTCTGCCGGGCTCCCCTCGACCCGGGCCACGGCCGCGTCGAGCACCCACGGATGGCGGCCGAAGAACGGCCGGGCCCGCTTCGGCTTGAGGATCACGGTCGCGACCGGCAGGCCGGACGCGGGCGCGGACGGCAGGGCGGGGGAGGTTTGCATGCCGCAACTCTACCACTGGGTCGGGCACCGCGTTGCCTGGCGGTGTGCGCCGCCAGCACCGCGTCCGCCGGGTCCCGCGGCTGTTCCAGCCCGGTCAGGCGTGGACGACCTGCTTGGCGGGACCGGGGACGACGTGCGGCGCGGGCAGGGCATCGCTGCCGGGGTCGGTCTTCAGCCGCCGGCCCGCCTTCTTCCTCTCGATCCGCAGCACGCTCCAGCCGAACACGGCCCCCAGCGGGCCGGAGAGCAGGGCCGGCAGGAACACGAGGTTGCCCACCAGCGCGATCGTCAGCATCGAGAGCATCATGTAGCCGAACCGCTGCGTCGGGCCGAACGGCGACAGCGAGAACACCGACAGGCCGATGCCGATCACGCCCCAGCTCTGGTACATCGCCCGCGCACAGCCCTTGTAGGCGAGCATAGTCGCCTCGCGCCGGTCGAGACCGTCGGCGATGCCGCGCCGAAACCAGAGCATGAAGTGGACGACATCGTCCACCGTCACGCCGAGGGCCACGCTCGGGGCCATCACGGTACCGATGTCGATGAGCAGCGAGCCCAGGTCGAGCGACTTGAGGGCGGCGTTGCCCCAGCCCATGCCGCCGAAGACCATCACCGCCGGGAAGGCGGCCGGAAGCAGGAGCACGAGGCCCGCCGATGCCGCCCGGCAGAGCAGGATCATCACCACGACGATGATCACGAAGTCCCAGACGAAGCCGATCTGCAGGCCGTCGAGAAGCGAGTGCTGCGCCTTGTACACGAGGGGCACGAGGCCGGTGTAGTCGACGGTCACGCCGGCGATGCCCTTCACGCCCAGTTCGGCGAGGATCGGGTCGACCTTGCTCCGCAGGTCCTGCTTGAAGAGGGCGTAGTCGACCTCCTTGACGGCGCTGACGCGGGCGCTGATCCGCCACAATTGCTCCGTTCGCTCTTCTCCGTCGGCATCGGCGACCGTGGCCTCGCGCAGGTAGTCGCCGGCGAGCAGCGCATCGCGGTTGGCCTCGAGCCGCTTGCGGATCACGCTGCGCCGGAGCCTTTCGCGATTGCCGAACAGGCCGCCGGCCGCACCGCCGAGCCCACCCGATGAACCCCCCTCGAGGTTCGGGGCGAAGGTGAGCGTGGAGAGCGAGCTGCCCACTTCGTCGAGCCCGGCGATCTCGCGCTGGATCTTGCCCACGAGTTCCATGCGCTCGAGCAGGTTGAGCCGGCAGGCGTCGTCGTCGATCCGCACCAGGATCTCCATCGGCACCAGCGGACCGAGCGTCCGCTCCAGCCACGTGTAGTCCTGGCGGATCCGCGCGTTCGGCGAAAACAGCCGCATCAGCTGCACGCTGCTCTCGACTCGCGTCATGCCGTAGCCGACCCCCGCCATCACCGCCAGGCAGGCGCAGGTGACGAGGGCGTGGTGGGCGGTGATCCACTGGCCGACCCGCCACCAGGGGCTCGACTCGATCGGCCGCCAATTGGCGATGCTCTCCCCTTCGGTGTCGGCCCGGCGCAGCTTCGGCGGGAAGAGTTCGAGCGCCGCGGGCATGAGCGTCACGAGGATCAGGAAACTGACCACCACGCCGGCCGCCGAAAAAATCCCGAACATCCGGATCGGCACGAGCTCGCTCACCGCCAGCGTCGCCAGGCCGATGGCGGTCGTTCCCGTGGCCAGCGACAGCGGCAGGAGTGCGTGGTGCACCGCCCGGCCGGCCGCGCCCTCCTGGACACCGGTCTCGGCGAGCTGGTCGCGGTAGTAGTTGGCCAGGTGGATCGCACCCGACGTGGTGGCCACGTAGACCAGCGACGGCATCGTGAGCAGGATCGCGTCGACGGGATAGCCCGAGTACCAGACCACCGCCAGACTGGCGAACATGCTGTACACGCCCGACGCCAGCACCATCGCCACCAAGGCCTTGCTCTTGAGGCTCCACCAGCTGACGAAGAACCCCACCACGAGCGAAAGCCCGAACAGGATCGTGACGCTCGTCTGCCCCGCCTTGTCGATCGAGACGTTGTCCACCGGAGGACCACCCATGTGGATTTGGTGCTCGGGGATGTTGAGTTCCATGGTCGCCACCTTGCGGATCTCGTCGATCGCGGCGTGCAGATTGGCCCGGGCGGTGTCGGCCAGGGTGAGCACGAGGCAGGTCTGCCGGTTGGCGAAGTCGTCCTTGCCGGCGGCGGTCTCTTCAGAACCGGCGGGGGGTGGTCCGATCAGGGCCCCCTCCAGCCGATCGACCGCCTCGGAGGGGTCGAGTTTGAGGGGATCACCGCTCATCCGGTCGACGGCCCTGGGGCCGGTCTGGGCGGCCTTGAAGTAGGCCGGCCGGTCGATCCGCCAGGCCTCTTGGGGGGGCGGAATCAGCTTCTTGGCCAGTATTTCCAGGCGGGGGTCGGCCATCGTGCAGCCGTCCCAACTGACGAGGATGAACTCCTCGCCGGCGAAATTCTGGCGGAAAAACCGGTAGGTCTGGGTTTCCGGGTATTCGAGGGGCAGCCAGCCCTTCACGTCGTTACGGTTGTTGCCCTTGGCCCTGATCGCCCCCACAACCACCAGGGGCAGGAGGAAGACCAGGACCGCCATGATCCCCACGCTGTACCGCTGGTAGAGGTTGGGGCCGTGGTGGGACATCGATGCCATCCGGGGCTGCGGGGCCGGGAAAATCCCGGTGCCGGGTCGTCAACCCTACCGGTGTTGGACGGGACAGTCCATATCGAACTGGGGGTTCATCGGCCTTTTTCCAGGTCGATAGCCCGATGCAAGTGGTTTCCAGGAAAAGGTTTACGGCCGATGAAGGGTCTTCCCAGCCAGTACAGTCGGCCCAGGCAGACGAGGGTCTTCCGGGGCGTTGGCGACGTGGTTTACCCGTTCACTGGGGGTGCCGATTCAGCTGCCGAAAAACCGACCGTTTTGTGCGTCCCGTCGCAAAACGGCCGGTTTCCGGACCGGCCGCAGCGGCAGAGTGCGACCGGCCGGTCCCCGGGGGGCAGGCAAAACTCCCGGTCGTCGTGGTCGGTGACCCTGAGCCGGAGGCCGGCGAACTGTTCGCCGGTCGGCAGTTCAACGACCAGCGGACCGTCGAGGCGGCAGCGGATCGTCAGGGCGTCCGGCGGCAGCCGCCGCCGCGGGGCCCGACCGGGCCCCTCCGCCGGGCCGCCAGGTCCTCCAGATTTACCGCTCATGGCCTGTTCCCGTCGCTGGCCCCCTGGTCGCCGGCCCCCTGGTCGCCGGCCCCCTGGGCAGCCTGGCCAGTTTCCGCGCTCGGGGCCGACGGGTCTGCCGGTTGATCGGTCGCCGCGGCGGACGGGGCCACAGGGTCGGCCGGGCCGACTTCGACGATTCGAACGACGATAGTGACCGTCGTCGGGACGGCAGCAGTGGCCGGGCCAGACGACCGCCCAGCGGCAAGCGCTTTGCCCGAAGCCGCGGATGCTTCAGCTTCCCTCGCCTTGGCCTCGGTTAGGGTAGTCCCATCCGACGCGCCGTCGTTCGCCTTGGCTGAGCCGCGATTCTCGATCGTGTCGCCATCATTCCCCAAGGACCGGCGAACTTGATCCCGGACAAGAAAGCAGCCGTCCAGACGCCGCCCGCGGCCATCCAGCGAGGCGATCAGGTCTCCGATGGCCGCCGGCGACCCGGTGAGCGCGATCAACTCGTCGCCGCCCGCATCGGCTTTCGCCGCGTCCATTTTTCCATCCCCCGTTAGGGACTCGGACCGCGCAGACGGGGGTGCCGGCGGCAGCGGGCCGCCCTCGAGCTTTTCACCTCCTGGGGGCCGCGACCGGGGCTGCTCGCGTTGGGTCGGTGTGCGGGACCACGTGCGTCTGCCCTGATGTATGGATGCAGTCGGACGGAAAAAGGT
>JBKDUV010000270.1:0-3148 GCA_046339335.1 Planctomycetia bacterium
CCTCACCGACCAAACCACGAAGGCCGGCAACGAGACGTTCACGTTCGCCGCCAACGGCAACCGCAACAACGGCGGGTATGCCACCGACCGTGACAACCGTCTGGCGACCGATCCGGCATACGTCTACACGTACGACGCCGAAGGGAACCGCGTGAGCCGCACGGCCCTGGCCGTCCGCGACCCTGCCCAGTGGACCGTGCAGGCCGTTGACGGCTCGCCCACGACCACCGGAGGCAGTTGGAACGTATCCGCCGCTGGCTACGGTGGCAGCCAGCAGGTCGGGACGGGGTTTTTGTCGTCGTCCGCTGCCACAGCCACCTGGCAGACGCCTGCGCTTCCGGCCGGGGCATATGAGGTCTACGCCACCTGGGCACCGCTTTCTGCCGGGCTTCAGACCGAGCGTTACACGCTCACGACCTCCGACGGCTCAGGCACGCTCGCGAGTACGACCTCGGCACCGATCAACTTCCGCCAGGCCCCCGCGGGTCTGGATTACGACGGCGTTCAGTGGACTCGCATCGGCGGCGTGTCCTCCTCAGGCATCTTCACCGCGACGGTGACCCTCTCGACCGGTAGCAACTGGACCGGCGAGATCCCCGCCGACGCGATCCTCGTCAGGCCCGTGAGCCTGGAGCAGGCCAAGACGACCTACCAGTGGGACCACCAGAATCGGCTCACGAGCGTCACGAACCATTCGGCCACGATGGCCGCTGACGGCTCCGTCTCGTTCACGCTGGCCGACACCACGACCTACGCCTACGACGTCCTCGGCCGCCGCGCGGCGGTGACGTATGACAAGACCGATCCGAACGACACCAGCGGAGAGTTCCACAGGGTCAGCATCCATGACGGCAGCCAGGTGGTGTGGACCGAGCAGGGTGACAACCGCGACCAAATGGCTGCTTCGACCATCACCCAGGCAATGCTCTGGGCCCCCGGCACCGATCAGTTGCTCGCCATCCAGGAGCGGCTGGGGGGCCCCGGCTTCATCAAGGAGCCCGTCTGGACCCTCACCGACCAGCAAGGCACGGTGAAGGACTACCTGGCGAAGGGGACGACCACCGGCGCTGAAAGCGGCCTGATCGTCACCCGTCGCTTCTCGGCCTTTGGCACGCCGGAATTGGCGAAGCTCTGGATCAGCGGTCCCGATGGCAACTTCACCGACATCAGCGGCAAGAGCGGCTTCTTCTACGTCGGGCAGGAGTACGACGCCACCACCGGCCTGCAGTACAGCCGGGCGCGATACTACGACCCGGTCTCCAGCGAGTTCATCAGCCAGGATCCGCTGGGGTTTGCGGGAGGGGACACCAACCTCTACCGCCGCGCCGGCAACAGCCCCGCGAATGCGACCGATCCGAGCGGGCTCATCATCAACGTCGGGACGGCAGCCGCGGGTGCTGGGATTGGAGCGGTGATTGGTGGCGGGTTCTATCTCGTCTCCAACTATGTCTCCGGAAGAGATTTCAGCTGGTCTGATTTCGCAATTGCAACAGCCAGCGGTGCCGTGTCGGGCGCCGTCGCTGGCGCGACTGGCGGAGCAAGCCTTCTCGCGCAAGCCGCCTCCGGCGCGGCTGCGGGCGCGGCGGGCGGCGCCGTCTATGGCGGTGCCACGTCATACGCAGCGGGCGGTTCGTTGCAGCAGGTCGCTGGCAACGCTCTGTCCGGTGCCGCCGTAGGGGCGGTCGCCGGACTGGCCGGCGGCGCTGTGACCGGTCGCCTTCTCGGGGCAAACCCGGCAGCCGCAATGCTGGGGCAACGAGTAGCCGCGAACGCAGCCGGTGGAGCGACAGGCGGCGCAATCGGGGGTGGGTTTGATGGGTACATGCACACGGGCACGCTTGCCCATACACTCGAAGGAGCGGCGACAGGGCTTGTCTACGGAGGTGTGGTTGCAGGCGGGTTGACGGCCGGAAGTGCCGCGGTTACGGCCGGAAATGCCGCGGTTCGGCGTGCTTTCGCCCCAGTTAGAACAGTGGGGGATACAATCCCTGCAGGAAGACGACTGATTGTACGACCGGTCGAGATAGAGTTCCCGGCAACAGGATTGTCGCCCGCGCAACAACGTGCGTTTGCTTCCCATCTTGCCGAACAAGAGGCGCGGCTAAACCAACTGTCTCTCAACCATACCGACGCGCTAAAGACAAACCTAGCCAACTATCCGAACATCAAAGCCGAGGTCGCTAGGTCACGGCGATTGGCAAGGCAGTTCCTACCAGGATATGGTGCGAATATGGATGCCGCGCATGCGTTGGATTCTGTTGCCGGTGGATACATTTACGATTTCGTTGGGTTCCGTTCCAAGATACAGCAACAAATAGGATCACTGTGGCGAACCAGAGTTGATCAGATCGTACCAGGAAAGGAACATCGGTTGGTTCCAATCTTTCGAAACCTCGATGATGCCAACTAGCGATGGAGGATAGATCATGAGTGATGGATACGAAGTACTTGCGTTTGCGATGGATGGGGAGCTTGAAGGCCAAGGGTTTTGGGAACTTGAGAAATTTTCGCAAGATCTTGTAGAAGACTGTCGTCTACTTCTTCGCAGAAATGGCGAGGTGTTCACTGCCGAGATGGATGGCGAATTGGCGCCTATCGAGCTTCAGTTCACATCCGCAAATGGAGCTGCATTGGCCACGTTTAGCGTTCGAAAGACTCCTGCTGTATCGTTGCTGCTCGTCAGCGGAAACGACGCGAATACCGATTCATCTGTCATGGAGATGTTCATTCAATCTTGCCGGAAAAGTGCATCCATTCATGTTGGAAGTATCTCGGCAAATGCATTTACGAGGATACGAGAAGTCGCAAAGCGTCCCTGCATGTCAGTAGTCGCATGGAGCAGTGAGAAGGTAAGCGATGACGAGTTCTCTTCTATTCAAGAACTTTCGTTGCACCTTGGAGCTGCCTACTTCTATCCGCAGATGCAGCTTTCACGATCATCCTGAAACCGCCGGACAGTGAACGTGACCGAAGGAGAAGGGGGGCATAAAAGGACAAGGGGGATAATGGTTGGTGTAACGTCTCTTCTGTAAATCACCGGTATGGGCCAGCCCGAGTCGAGCGTAGCGAGACGAGGGCTGGCCCATACCGGCCGCCAGTTTGAAAAGGCGGGTCATCGAGGCTTTCTTGGAAGTGATTCACTCCCCCA
>JBKDUV010000271.1:0-3102 GCA_046339335.1 Planctomycetia bacterium
AGGCACTGACCCCTCGCCCTCAACTGGCCTCTGGTCAAACGCTTTTGTTCGACCTGTGAGAACGGAACCCAAAGAGCCGGATGTGTGAACCACAAGTCCGGTTCCGTGAGAGGCCTGGGGGCGAAAGCCCCCGGGCCTACGCGACCGGTCGGAGGGAGTGGATGCCACGAAGGCATCCGCGAACGCCCGGCGATGGGGCATGGGCAGCCCTGCCCAGCGAACCGTGCGAGGCTCAAAGGGGAGCCGTATAAGCCGGAGCCGACGCCGGGACGGCGGCGATGGCGCGACAGCCGGCCAGCTCACCCCAGGCTGCCGGCGATGACGCGGCCGGCGCGCAGCGTGGCCACGACCCGCGTCGCCGGGTCGATCGCGGCCGCGGCGGGATCGGCATGCGGGCGGGCCGGCCGGAGTACGACGAGATCGGCCGGCCGGCCGACGGCGATTCGGCCACTTGTCCGCTCGAGCAAGAGCGCCCAGGCAGCGTCGCGGGTCGCCATCGCCAACGCCTCGGCCGGGCGGGCGAGGCCGGCGTCCACGAGCGTGCGGCACTCGGCGAGCACCGAGAGGTCGGGATTGGAGCCACGGCCGTCGGTGCCGAGGGCCACGCGGATGCCGGCGGCACGAAACGCCGCCACGGGAGGGAGCACGCCGGAGAGAGCCCGCGTCGTTCGTGGGCAGACGACGACCGCGAGCCGGTCGCGGTGCCGGGCCAGCCTGGCGAGGGCCGTCTCGTCGTCCGGCAGGTGCGTGCCGTGGACCACGATCCCGCGCGGTGCCCGGGCGAGCCACGAGATCCAGTCGGCCGCGGAGAACAGGCGCGGCGATGCATCCTGCGGCCAGGCTCCGAATTCGTCGAGCAGCACGCGGAAGTCGCCGCTCGAGTCGCGAAGCAACTGGGCCTCGGCACTGCTCTCGGCGACGTGCATCGCCACCGGCAGTCGGCGTCGGGCGATCTCCCGGGCAAGCCGGGCCGCGAGCGGTGCAGCGACCGTGTAGGGTGCGTGGGGAGATATGCCGGCTGCGAGGCCCCGGGCAACGAGCCGGTCGAGGTCGGCGGCAAGCCGCCGGCTGCCCTGGCCCCCGTCGGCTGCCAGCCCGATTGCCTCGCGAAATACCCGCAGCCGCGGTCCGGCCGAGGCGTATGCGGCGATCACCTCGGGCCCGAAGTCGGTGGCGATCTCACCGATCGCCGTCACGCCGGCCGCGGCCGACTCGGCGCAGCCGGCGCGGATCGCGGCTGCGATGTCGCCTGGCGAATGCCCGGCCGAGACTTCAGCCCTGCCGCGGCGCAGGTTCACGATGCGACGAATCCATGCCGGGAGGCCGCCGGCGGCATCGAGCGGCGATTCGAGCCTGGAAAACTCCAGGTGCGTGTGGGCGTTGACGAGCCCGGGGACGATGATCGCGTCGCCGAGATCGATCGCCGGCCGTGCCCGCCCGGCGAAAGTGGGACGTCCGAGTCCGCAGGCCTTGATGCGGCCGCGCTCGACGAAGACCCAGCCGTTTTCGATCCACGCGCCCGCACCTGGAAGCAGGTGCCGCGCTCGCAGCACGAGGCCCGCCACGGTCACGTCGCCGTCGCCAGCACGGGGAGCACGGGCCCGCGTCGCTCCGCGGCCGCCGGTGCTACCGGCGCGTCCTCGAAGAGTTCGTAAAACACGTTCCGCCGCCGCGGGATCCACCCCAGCTCCGAGATCGCCGAGCGGATCTGCTCCAGGGTGAGGTGATGGACCGTGCCGGCGGCGCTGACGACGTTTTCCTCGAGCATCAGGCTGCCCATGTCGTTGGCGCCGTAGAGCAGCGCGAGTTGGCCGATCTCGCGGCCCTGTGTCACCCAACTCGACTGGATGTTGGCGACGTTGTCGAGGTACAGCCGGGCGACGGCCTGCGTCTTCAGATACTCGAAGGCGCCCGCCGGCGGAATGTCGGCCATCTCGGTGTTGTCGGGCTGGAAGGACCAGCAGATGAAGGCGGTGACGCCCCCGGTCTCGTCCTGGAGCGACCGCAGCCGGTCGAGGTGCTCCACCCGCTCGGCGAGCGTCTCGATGTGGCCGAACATCATCGTGGCCGTGCTCCGACCGCCGAGGGCATGCCACTGGCGGTGGACGTCGAGCCAGTCGTCGGTCATCACCTTGCCGCGGGTCATCGCGGCCCGGACCCTGTCCACGAGGATCTCGCCGCCGCCGCCGGGGAGGGAGCCGAGGCCGGCTCGGGCGAGCCGCTCGAGCACCTCGCGGAGCGGCCGCTTGGAAACTTTCGTGAAATGAAAGATCTCGGGGGGCGAAAAGCCGTGGACGTTGACCTGCGGAAACTGCGACTTGATGTCGCGGAGCAGGTCCTCGTACCACTCGAGCGTCAGCGTCGGATGAAGACCGCCCTGGAGGAGAATCTGGTCACCGCCCACCGCGACCATCTCGGCGATCTTTCCCATCAGCGTCCGCCGGTCGAGGACGTAGCCCTCGGGATGCTTCGGACCCCGATAGAACGCGCAGAAGTCGCAGACCGCCGTGCAGACGTTCGTGTAGTTGATGTTGCGGTCGATGTTGTAGGTCCGATAGGGCTCGGGGTGGAGCCGACGGGTGACCGTGTCGGCGGCCCGGCCGACGGCCGCGAGTTCGTTCGACGCGAGCAGGCGGACGGCGTCGTCAGCCTGGAGGCGTCGGCCGGCAAGCGTCTCCTCGAGGATCGTGCGGATGGATCGCGTCATGGCACGTGCACCGGGACGGATGGCCTGGGAACCCCTGCCGGGGCGAGACCGAGCCTGGCGGCATGTCGCTGAAAGACCGCCATCGCCTCGAGTTCCCGCGGCCCGAGATCGTAATGCAGATTATCGGCGAGATACGAGTGGCACTGGGCGACGGTCAGCCCGTGACGAGCGGCTTCGGCCGCGGCGATCGCCGCCAGGTTCGCCCGACCCGCGTTCCGCGCGGTGGCAAGCAGCCGCTCGAGACCGGTCGTATCCACGCCGCGGCGGGCCGCCCAGACCGCGAACACGAATGGCAGCCCGGTCCAGCGGCACCACTCGTCTCCCAGGTCCCAGGCGAACTGGAAGCCGCCGCCCTCGGTTCCGCGGCCGAGGGCCCGGTCGCCGATGAGGAGCAC
>JBKDUV010000272.1:0-10182 GCA_046339335.1 Planctomycetia bacterium
TGCCGGAGGTCGTGGCCGCGGCGGCGCTCGGGATGCGGGTCGTGGTCTGCTCGGTGGTCACCAACGTCGCCACTGCGGATGCGGCCGGCACGACCGACGCCGCGGACGTCTGCCGGATGGCAGCGGCCGCCGGAGACGGTGTCTGGGCGGTGCTCGGGGCGCTGGCCCGTGAGGCGAAGGGAGTGGCGACGTGCGGATCCTGCTGACCAACGACGATGGCCTCGACGCGCCGGGCCTCGCGGCCCTGGCTGCGGCGGCTGCACGGCTCGGCCGTGAATGTGTGGTGGTGGCCCCGGCGGACCCGCACTCCGGCTGCGGGCATCGCGTCACCACCGACCGGTCGCTGCGCGGGGTGGCGGCGGGGCCGGGGCGATTCGCGGTCCACGGGACGCCGGCCGACTGCGTGCGAATCGCGCTTGCGGAACTCGCGCCCGACGCGGCGGTCGTGCTCTCCGGCATCAACGCCGGCGGCAACCTTGGCGCCGACATCCACCACTCGGGCACAGTGGCGGCGGCCCGCGAGGCCGCGCTCCACGGACGGATCGCCGTGGCGGCGTCGCACTACCGGCGGTCGGGGGCCGCGATCGACTGGGACCGGGCCGCGGCCTGGCTGGAGCAAGTGTTTTCCATGCTGCCACTGCTGGGAGGTGCGGCCGCGGCGGGGGCGCTGTGGAACGTCAACCTGCCCGACCCGCCGGAAGTGGCTGGCGTGCCGCCGATCGTCGAGTGCCCCGTTGATGCGTCGCCGTTCGCGCTCGGCTACCGGCTGACCGACGACGGCTGGCGGTATGCGGCCAACTACCACGATCGGCCGCGGCTGCCGGAGGGGGACGTGGCCCGCTGTTTCGGCGGCGCGATCACGGTGTCGCGGCTGGGCCTGGTGTAGGGCCGCGGGCTGCCGATTCGCCGGACATTTGTCGCGACCGCTGGTTTCCCCGGTCAACCCTGTTTGTGGAGCGTCGCGTCTCCGGCCCGGGAAATCCAAGCCGGTCTATGGCCGACCGATCTGTCAGCGGCTCGGCGTCAGAAGCCCATCGGCTTGCAGAGATCGCGGCGACGCGAGCGACGACTCGACAGAGGCGCCCACGATTTCCGCGCGCACGTCCCGGTCACCCGCCACGGTGAAAACGGCCACGTAGGGCCTGTTTTTCTCGATGACTTTCAGGTCGAGGTCGATCACTTTCCTGCGTGCGGCCGTGAGATCGACCCGGAGCGTTTCGACGCCCGTCCTGGCTTTGATGCTGGCGTTGAAACCACGGACGTCGATCTGATGCGTGCCCTCTCCCGTCACAGTCAGGGTGACATGCACCGTCCCATCGGCGGCCCGGACGCCCTCGGCCTGCAACTGCACGGGCTTGGAGGCGATCTGTTCTTCATGCAAGCGGTGATCCTCGCCGACATACACCGACAACGCCCCCAGAAATTGGGTCACCGTCGACACCCATATCTCTCTGTAGGTGCCCTTGCCGTTCGTGCCCGGCCAGTACGGTTTATCCCCCGACATGCAGTCGATGCCCACCGGCAACGCCCCGACCATGTTCTTGAATCGCACCGCGTGCAGGGGACGGAAATCGTATCCCACGCCGTACATAAGACTTTCTCCGAAAGGGTTGGCACCGAAGACCCATTCCAGTTGTTTGCCGACGAGTTGCATGCCTGGCACGTCCTTCCGCAACGCGGATGCCTCGGCCAACGCCCACGTGGCGGACAACTGCACGTTGGTGTTGCCGTGAAACCCCGGGTTGTCCCAGACCGGGTAGGTCCGCAGGACGTATCCGTTCGGCAAATGGGTGCCTTCGTTGATCTGACGCACATGCACCTCGTCCTTGTGGCCGAGTATCTCCGCCCTGCTCCACACGGAGTTCGGCAGGTGGTAGTAGGGCGCGGCAATGTGGCTGCCGCGCTTCATGAAAAACTCGCTGTGCAGGACGGCGGCGCTGTACCAGTCGATCCATGCGGCGTGTTCGGGCAGCGCCCGGCAGAGCATCGCCAGGGCGATCAATGGATCCGCCTCGTGGGCGCGGTGATTGTTGTGGACGATCTTTTCCCGGTCGGTCTTGGTGTAGAAGAAACCCGTGATCGGGATGCCGTCGAGGAAGGTCTGCTCCTGACACCGGAGCAGAAGTGTGCCGAACTGGAGCGCCCGTTCCCGGAACGCGGCGTCGCCCGTCCGTTCCCACAACAGCAGCGAGGACACGACTCCCCAGGCTGCCTCGTCATAGCCGGTGTCATTCGAGCCGTTTTCCCGGGCGGCGACGGCGTCGATCGCGGCCCGCCAGTCCTCCAGTGCCGCAGCCGCGGCCTGTCGGGCGAGGTCGGGGTCGGACTTCTCGAAAAGAATGGCCGCCTGGCATTCGACGGCCGCAGCCAGAAAGTTTTGCCAGGGCACGTTCTGCGCGGGGGCCAGCACGTCATCCGGCGTGCCGATCCGATTGTCCGAGAAGAACATCATCGTGCTCCAGCACATGCGAAAGCCGTTACCGAAACGTGTTTTCAGCAGCCAGCGCAGCCCCCAGACTATTTCCTCACGAAACCGCTCCTCCAGGTCCGTTCCCGCATGGCTCCGCCGCAGAACGTCGAGCGTGCGCATCATCGCGAAAATCGCCAGGCAGGTCCTTCTGCCCGCCTGCGAGCAGTCGGCGGCGTCGTGCCAGCCGCCATTGATGATCTTTTGCTGCGTGCCGTGGAACCCCTGCCAATCCTGGTGGCATACGCCATGGATTCCGGGGACCTGAAACCCGCACCGTTCACAGAAAAAGAAATTGGCTGCGGCGAAGGTGGGATGGAGCCAGACATCGTCGCCGACGGGAAACGGCTGCGATTCCAGGCGTCCGCAGCGAATGCGGTACATGCCGGGTGCGCGCAGTTCCGAGAAATCCAGGCGTCGAAATTGTCCGTTCCGGTTTTCGATCGTGCTCGTCCGACCTGTGAAAGCGACGTTGCCCTTGTCATCGAGCAGTTGAAAGCCGTCCGCACCGCGCCCTTCCAGCAGGGCAACCTTCGGGTCCCCCGGTCGGTAGCCGACGTGGCTGAAGGCAAACTTCCCCGGCGCTACCGACCAGCCCTCGTACTGATCGGCGACGACCTTTTGCAGTTCGAGTCGATCGATGTCGCAGATGGCGATGCCCTTCTCCTCGGGATGATGCCCGATCAGCTCCTGCAGGATTCGGAACCGTGAGATCCGGTTTCGCTCCAGGTGCGGGATTTCAATGACGATCTGGTTCCACTCGCCGGGCTTGAGGTCTGCGATGTCGTGCCTGAATCCGGGCGTGACCGCCGTGCTGACGGTGCCCTCGTTCACGGCCTCGACGTGCAGGGTGTAGACGAGCATGTCAGTCCGATGGGGATACACCCAGAAGGAAATCCGGTTGAAGGCCGACCAATCGCGGGGTTGGTCGAATGTCAGCTCCACGCCCGAATACCCGCCCACGCCACCCGTGTAGCTGTCCCACGCGGTGCGATGCCGTCGAAAGTGGTCCGGGTCACGAAGACCGGTGCGAAACCGCAGCGATCGCTTGCCATCCTTGGCGACATCAGTCGTGTAATCACGTTGGCCGATGCCTGTCGCCACCCAGCCCCCGTCCTGCTCCATATCGTCGATCAAGAGCGTGTCGAGCACCGGCTTCTGCAGCCAACGGGCCAGCAGTGAATTCCGCTGCGGGGCCGTCAACGGGAAGGCCGCGTCGAACCGCGGCACTTCGGCCCGGGCCAGCGGCAGCGGGCCCGGGGGTTTGCCAGCAGGGGATGGCCGGTCGTTCGTGGCGAGCAGGGCCAGCGCGGCGAGTCCGCACGCAGCCGCCTGCATCAGGCCAGCGCGAGCCCGGGAGCGAAACTGTTTCAGGCGCGTGCCGCCGCTCATGTGCACACGCCGTGCTTGACAGGCCATGGGTGCATCCGTGTCAGACGATTGGCCGGCGGTCCTGCAACACACGCTTCGGCAGTCTCAGGAGCGAGCGCGGTCGGGCCGCATGCAAAAGGCAATCCTCTGCCGTGAGGCGGAGGCGTGCTGGTGAGGAGTCCCGGGTTCTCCGGGAGTCTACCGTGCCCGCCGGGCTCGAAGAACGCGCAATCCGACCCCCGGCGGGCGTGCCCCGACCCACGGGTGTTGCATCGACCGGCAACGATCGTGGCAGAGCGACGGGCCGGGGTGTCTCGACAGCGGCGGTGCTCCACCGGGCAAGACGTCGAACGCAGCGGCGAGCGATCGGCTTGCCAAGGGCCGGTCAACAGTCGGCGTCGAAGACGCGAACCTTCGCCCAGTTCGTCGCGTTCTCGGCGATGAACGTTTCGTGTCGGTCTGCCGTCTGATAGGCGTCGTGCGCCGCACGTGACTCGAAGACGAGGAACAGGGCGGCGTCGAAGTCGCGGTCGTTCACGTGCCGGTCGTAGGGTGCGCATGTGCCGACCGAGAAGAAAACCGTGCCCGGATGGCCGGTGAGGTGCGTGCGGCAGGAGGCCAGAAGCTTTTCCACCGCTGCCGCGGACCGGTCCTTGAGCGAGAAGTAGACGGCGTGCGCGAGCATGCGGGGCTCCGTGTCTGCGGGTGTGGGGCCCGACGCTGTCAGTCACCGGACCGGGCAGCCCGCGAGGCGGTCGTCTCGCCGCCACGCCGCGGGACGGCGGGTCCGATGATCGTCGTCAGGTCGGCGTCGTCGAGCGTCTCCCGCTTCTCCAGTTCCGTCGCCATCAGGTCGAGCTTGTCACGGTGTTCCGAGAGCAGTCGGACCGCCTGATCGGCGGCGTCATTGAGCACCCGGCTCACCTCCTCATCGATGATCTGCGCCGTCCGCTCGCTGAACTCGCGCTGCTCGTAGACATCGCGGCCGAGGAACGGGTGTTCGTTGGACGTGGCGCAGGCCACCGGACCGAGCCGTTCGCTCATTCCCCAGTTCGCCACCATCTTCCGCGCCAGGCGGGTCGCCTGCATCAGGTCGTTCTCCGCGCCGGCCGTGTACTCGCCGAAGACGATCTTCTCCGCGGCCCGGCCGGCGAGGATCAGCGTCAGCCGCCCGTGCAGATCGGACTCGGCGACGTTCATCCGGTCCTCTTCGGGCACGAGTTGCGTGAGGCCAAGGGCCCGGCCGCGCGGAATGATCGTCACCTTGTGGAGCTTGTCGACGTTGGGCAGGAGCCAGGCTGCCAGCGCGTGCCCCGCCTCGTGGTAGGCGGTCATCGTCTTCTCGCGACCGGCGAGCACCTCCTCGCGCTTCGGCCCCATCAGCACCTTGTCACGGGCGTAATCGAAGTCGGAGGAATCGACCGCAGGCTTGTCGTGGCGGGTGGCCCAGAGGGCCGCCTCGTTGACGAGGTTACGGATGTCGGCGCCGGTCAGGCCGACGGTGGCGCCGGCGAGCCGGTCGAGGTTGACGTCGGCGGCCAGCGGCACGTTGCGGGTGTGGACCTTGAAGAGCGCGAGCCGGGCCTTCTGGTTGGGGCGGTCGACCGTGACGTGGCGGTCGAAGCGGCCCGGGCGGAGGAGGGCGGGGTCGAGGACGTCGGGCCGGTTCGTGGCGGCGAGCACGATCACCGACTCCGACGGGCTGAATCCGTCCATCTCGGAGAGGATCTGGTTGAGCGTCTGCTCGCGCTCGTCGTGCCCACCGCCCAAGCCCGCGCCGCGAACCCGCCCCACGGCGTCGATCTCGTCGATGAACAGGATCGCCGGCGAGGCGTCCTTGGCGGTCTTGAACAGATCGCGGACCCGCGAGGCGCCGACACCGACGAACATCTGGATGAACTCGCTGCCCGAAATCGAGAAAAACGGCACGCCCGCCTCGCCGGCCACGGCCCTGGCGAGGAGCGTCTTGCCGGTTCCGGGCGGACCCATGAGGAGCACCCCCTTGGGGACGCGGCCGCCGAGCCGCTGAAACTTCTTCGGATCCTTGAGGAACTCGACGATTTCGGCCAGATCTTGCTTCACCTGGTCGAGGCCGGCCACGTCGGCGAACGTGACCGTCTTGTCGCCCGAGCCATAGCGCTTGGCGGGCGACTTGCTGAAGCCACCGAGGAAGCCGGTGTTGCCAAGGGGATCGCGAGCCCGGCGCAGCGTGATCCAGAACCCGGCCATGAGGAGCAGGGGCACGAGCAGATAGAGGCCGAGGAGGAAGCCGGTGCCATCGGGCGGCGAATGGACATCGGACTTAATTTCCGGATGCTCGCTGAACAGCTTGTCGAACGTCTCGCGGATGAACGGGCTGAGGATCACGCGAAACTCGGACACAGTCTTCTGTCCCGGTTCGGCCGGAGGGGGCGTGCGAAACTTCCCCTCCACCACGTCGCCGGTGATGCGGATCACCTCGACGTTCCCCTCCTGGGCTTGGCGGCGGAATTCGTCGAAGCGGATGATCGGTGCGGTGCCAAGTTGGCCCCCTGTCAGGTAGGTGGCCAGGGCGACCGCGCCGAGAGCGAGGAGAACCAACGCGGGCAAGCCCAGCGGCCGTCCGGCGAGCGGTGATCGCGACGGCGTTCCGGAGGGGCGGGGGGCGTTGTCCATGGATTTGCTCGATGCGGCTGCCGGGTGCGAACGACTTGTCCGGCGAGTCGTGAATGCGTGTCGTGGAAGCCGGCGGAACAGTGTAGTGTATGCGGGAGTGACTCCAACGGTCCTGCGGAGATGTTCCATGGAAACGGCCGCGGCGACGATGGCACCCGTCCGGTCCGGTGTGGTGGCGGTCTATCGCCGCGCCGGACTTTTTTTGGCGATCCGCCGGGGCGCGACTGTCCGCGCCGGCGGCCGGATCTGCTTTCCCGGCGGCCACATCGAGTCGGGCGAAGAGGAGCACCAGGCCGTCGTCCGCGAGTGCCACGAGGAACTGGCTGCCCGGGTCGAGCCGGTCGGCTGCATCTGGCGAAGCGTGACGGCCTGGGGCACGCCCCTGGCGTGGTGGTCCGTCGTGCTCGACGAGACGAGCGACCTCGTGCCGCATCCCGTGGAGGTCAGCGAGATTCTTTGGATGTCGGCGGAGGAGATGCTGGAGCATCCGGACGTGCTGGAAGGAAATCGTCCGTTTCTCGAGGCGGTGATGGCGGGACGGATTCCGGTTTGACGTCGATCGCTGCGGCCCGCGGTTTGCCGAGAAGCGGCTTGATTTCGGTGCGGCCTGTCCACTCGCCGTCGCGGGCTGCAAGTGGCGGCGCGCCGGTATCGAGTAGCACGCGGAACCGGTTCGGTCGCGCGGCCGCCGTGGGCTGTTCCTCCGCTTCCGCATGGTTCGCCAGGCGGACCGGCTGTTCCGAGTCGTGGCGTTCCGTGTCGCGGAGCGCTTCAATCCACGACTCGAGCGTGACGCGTTCCGCAGGCGTGAGGGGCTTCATGACGAGACGGCGGCTGGCGGGTTTGCGCGGATGCTGCACGGAGAGCAGTTCGACCAGCGGCTGCGGGGCGCGGCTTGGACCGAGCATCGACAGGAAGGTCTCGAGGTTGGCGAGCGTGCTCTTTCGGTCGATGGTTCCATGAACGTCGGGCCGGCGCAGCCGCGGCTCGTGGGCCGTGGGCCCCCCATGGCAGGCACCGGTCGCGCACTTGTTGAGCAGCAGCGGCTGCACGCTGCGGGTGAATCCCCCCAGGAGTCCCGGGGGCAGATCGTCGGACCGGGCGTGGCCCGCGCCGACCGCCCAGGCCAGACAGAGGATCGGAAAACGGAGGCGGGCCGCGAAATGCGCGGATGAAGGCTGACGGTGGAGCATGGTGGCGGGAAGGTAGGCAGCAGCGACCATCGACGCAAGGCGAACCTGTTGTCGCCCGCGCACCGCCGGGCGTAGACTTTGCGGCTCACCGCGACCGGTGCAGGCGCATTGACGGCGATCTGGTATCACCCTCGGACGCATGCCCGCAGGCGGCAGGCGGCCATCCCGGAGACGAAGAAGCGATGGAGCGGACGTTCGTGATGTTCAAGCCCGACTGTCTGGAACGCGGACTGCTGGGCAGGATCTTGACGCGATTCGAGGAGAAGGGCCTGCGGCTGGTGGCGATGAAGATGCTCCGGGTCACGCCCGCCCTTGCCCGGCAGCACTACGCTGAGCATGTCGAGAAGCCGTTTTATCCGGGGCTCGAGGAGTTCATCACCGCGTCGCCTGTGGTGGCGACGATCTTCGCCGGGCCGGAAGTGATCCGCGTCGTCCGCGAGATGCTCGGGGCCACCAGCGGCCTCAAGGCGGCCGCCGGCACGATCCGTGGCGACTATTCGGCGAGCCGGCAGATGAACCTCGTCCACGCCTCCGACTCCCCCGAGTCGGCCGCCCGCGAGATCGGCATCTACTTCAAGGCCGATGAAATCCAGTCGTGGGATCCGTCGCTCGCCTGTTGGCTGCAGGCCCCGGGCGAGGTCTGACAGCCGCCCTCCATGAGCACCCTCGTCTTCGGCCATCGCAACCCCGACACTGACGCCATCTGCTCGGCGCTCGCGTATGCCGATCTGCTACGGCGAACCACGCGACCCGACGCGGTGGCCTGCGCGTGAGGTCCGCCCAACAAGCGGACGGAGCACGTTCTCGCGCGGGCGGGGCTTGCGGCGCCGCGGATCGTGATGGACGTCCGGCCGCAGGTGGAGGACGTGTGCAGGCGGACCGTGGTGACTGCGTCGTTCGGCGACTCGTTCCACGAGGCCTGGCTGCGGATGAAGGAGGGGGACCTGCGGGCGATCCCGGTGATCGACGCCGACCGGCGGGTTGTGGGCGTGCTCTCCGTGCTCGAGCTCATGGACCTGTTCTTTCACGACGGCGGCGATCCGCTCCGCGCCCGGACGGTGACGACGAGCCTCGACACGATCCGCACGGTACTGGGGGGCGAGTTCCAGCACGCCATCGACCCGGCGCGGCATGACGAGCTTCTGGTGATGGTCGGTGCGATGAGCGCCGAGGGGTTCACGGAGCGGATGGCGAAGTTTCCCAGCGAGCGGCTGATCGTGGTCTGCGGCGATCGACCGACGATCCAGCTCCCGGCGATCGAGCATGGCGTGCGGGCGATCGTGCTCACGGGAGGATTCCGGCTCTCCTCGGGGCTCGCCGACCTGGCGCGGCTGCGCGGCGTGTCGGTGATCGTCAGCCCGTTCGACACGGTGAACACGACGCTGCGGCTGAAGTCGTCGCAGTTCGTCGACCCGGTCGTCGAGACGAGCGTCGTCACGGTGCCGGCGAAGGCGCCGGTGGCCGAGGCCCGGGCGCTGGCGGAGCGGTCGGCCCAGCCGGTGTTTCCCGTGGTCGGTGACGACGGCCGGCTGGTCGGGCTGGCCTTCAAGAGCGACCTCATCAGCCCGCCGCGGCCGCGACTCGTGCTCGTGGACCACAACGAGCTCGGACAGGCGGTGGCCGGCGCCGACGAGGCCGAGATCGTGGAGGTGCTCGATCACCACCGGCTCGGCGGCGGCCTCAAGAGCACGCAGCCGATCCGGTTCATCAACGAGCCGGTGGTCTCGACCTGCACGCTCGTGGCCCGGCAGTTTCGCGCGGCGGGCATCCGTCCCGAGCCGGGGATCGCGCTCTGCATGGCGTCGGGAATCATCTCCGACACGCTTCACCTCCGCTCGCCGACGACCACCGACACCGACCGCGAGATCCTCGGCTGGCTCGCGGGCCTGTGCGGCGTGGACCTCGAGGTGTATGCCCGGGAGTTTTTCGAGATCGGCTCGGCGCTGCGGTCGAGCCGGCCGGCGGAGGTGATCCGCGAGGACTGCAAGGAGTTCACCGAGCAGGGGGTGCGGTTCTCGATCTCGCAGATCGAGGAGACCGGCTTCGACCTCTTCTGGGAACGGAAGGAAGACCTGCGGGCGGCCCTCGAGGAGTTCGCCGACCGCCGCGGCCTCGACTTCTCGGCGCTCCTCATCACCGACGTGGTGGACCAGGGCTCGCTGCTGCTCCTCTCGCACGAGTCGGAGGCGCTCGACGAGATCAACTACCCACGGCTCGACCGCGGCCTCTACGAGCTCAAGAACGTGGTCAGCCGCAAGAAGCAGCTCCTCCCGCTGCTCGCCCAGCTGATCACGCCGCCGGTCGCGGCCAAACGGTAGTCGGGCCGAGGCGACCGTTCGGCACCAGGGTACGGGCAGCCCCGCGTGGCGACCGATTCGGCGCCAGACGGGCATGGCCCGTATGATCCGGCCGTCGAGCAAAGGAGTGCTCCATGGTCATGCGTTTCCTGTGTGGCGGTCTGGTCGTGGCCGCAGCCTGTGCCTCGGCGCCCGCCGC
>JBKDUV010000273.1:0-10716 GCA_046339335.1 Planctomycetia bacterium
CAAGATCATCGTCCGGATGCGGGGCTGGCCGGTCGACGGGGAACAGGCGAAGTTCGTCGTTCGTGTCAACGGTGTCGACGTCGCATCGGGAGCGTGTAGCGATGCGATGGAGGATCACTCCTTCAGCACGCGGATGAAGCCGGGCGGCATGGAAGTCGCCATCGCCCTCCTCAACCCGCACGTCGATCCGGCCGACCCCCGGAACCGGCGCGGGATCATCCTGGAGAGCGTCTCTATCGTCAGCCCGCGCATCCCCGCGGCGGAGGAGATCCTGCTCGGCGGTGCGGAATCGCTGGAAGGGGAGGCGAAGACCCGGTTCGTGCTCGAACGGTTCGCGACCCGTGCCTACCGGCGGCCGGCCACGCGGCAGGAAGTCGAGCAGCTCGCGCGGATCGTGGCCGAGGCCGAGAAAATCTCATGGTATCGGCTGACGGCCGAGGGGGTGAAAGTCCTGCAGGCGCAGAAACTCGCCAATGCCGGCAAACTCGCATCGATGGTGGCGGAGCATTTCATTCCCGAGGACGCATTCCTGGAGCGGTGCCGGAAAGTCGGAGTCGTCGGGCAGCCGGATGCAATCCTGGCCGCGGCCGAGAAAAGCCCGATGCCGTGGGATCAACGGGTCGCCGTGGCCATGCGGGCGGTGCTCTGCTCGCCCAAGTTTCTCTATCGGGCCGAGTGCGAGTCCGGGGCGGGCGGGCCGGCCGCCATGCGGCCGCTCGACGACCACGCACTCGCCTCGCGGCTCTCGTACTTCATCTGGTCGACGATGCCCGACGCGGAACTGCTCGACCTGGCGGCCCGGGGAAAGTTGCACGAGAACCTCCCGGCGCAGGTTTCGCGCATGGTGGCCGATCCGAAGGCGAATGCCCTGTTCACCTCCTTTGCAACGCAGTGGCTCCGCCTGCGGGCCCTGCAGGAATTCGCTCCCGATCCGGCGCTGTTTCCGGGCTTCACGGCGGACCTGCGGCTCGACATGCTGCAGGAGACGGAACTGTTCTTCATGGCGGTCGTCCGGGAGAACCGCAGCGTCCTCGATCTGCTCGACGCCCCGTTCACGTTCCTCAATCAGCGGCTGGCGGCGCACTACCAGATTCGCGACACCAACGGAAACTCTTCCCTCCCCAAGGCGAAGCCGGTGAACCGGCCCGGCGAACCCTTTCCTCCCATCCCGAAAATGATGGTGTCAGAGGAGGGCAAGGTGGTCTATTCCCGCAACTTCAACCCGTTCGTGCGCGTCAATCTGGAGAACACGCCCCGCGGCGGCCTGTTCGGCCATGCGAGCGTGCTCGCGGTCACCTCGCACCCCACGCGGACCTCGCCCGTCAAACGCGGGCAGTGGGTGCTGGAGCAACTCCTCGGCACGCCGCCGCCAAATCCCCCGCCGAACACGCCCGGGCTCGAGGATCAAAAGGGTGCCGCCGGGCTCACGCTGCGTCAGCAGATGGAACGGCACCGCAGCAATCCGAACTGCGCGGGCTGCCATGCCAAGATGGACCCGCTCGGGTTCGCCTTCGAGAATTTCGACGCCTTGGGCCGCTATCGTGAGAAAGACGGCGATCAGCCGATCGACCCGAGCGGCGAACTGCCGGGCGGGGTGAAGATCGACGGTCCCGGGGGCCTCAAGCAGGTTCTCCGGACCGGCAAGCGCGAGTTGTTTTGCCGCAATCTGACCCGCAACATGCTCACCTTCGGCCTCGGTCGGCCGCTCGATTATTATGATGATGCTGTCGTCGATCGGATCGTCGCCGAGATCGAAAAGGACGGGCATCGGTTCCAGACGCTGATCACCGCGATCGTGACGAGTGACCCCTTCCGGATGCGAAGGGGCGAAACCCAGGGGACACAGCCATGACAAAGCCTCTCTCTCGACGGGCCATGCTCAGGGGAGCCGGGACGGCCATCGGCCTGCCGCTCCTGGAGGCGATGACGCCGCTCCGTGGTCGGGCTGGCGAGGCCGCCGTACCGCCGCGCCGGATGGCGAACATCTACGCCCCGAACGGCAAGGTGATGTGGTACTGGACGCCCGAGGCCGTCGGCAAGCTTCCTGAGCAACTGCCGCGGATTCTCCAGCCGTTCGCCGACCTGCGGGACGACTTCAGCATCGTCTCCGGCCTGGCGAACGATCCGGGCCGCGCGGGAGTCGGTCACCTCCCCTCGTTCGCGGCCTATCTGACCTGCGCTCGGCCGTTGCAGACGCAGAAGAATTTCCGCCTCGGCGTCTCGCTCGACCAGGTCGCGGCACACCAGTTGGGGGACCGCACGAGACTGGCGACGTTGCCCATCGGCAACTTCGGGCCGACCCAGGGAAACGGCGAGGGGGGTTACGCGCTCGCCTACACGTCCAGCCTGTCGTGGAGCGACGCCACGACGCCCGTGCCGGCGATGTGGTCGCACCGTGTCATCTTTGACCGGCTGTTTTCCACCGATGGCGGGCAGGCGAGCGGCCAGCGGGCGTTCGAGAGGCGGAGCATCCTCGATTTCGTGCGCGACGAGGCCGGCAGTCTGCGGGGCCGGCTCGGCGGCCACGACCGCCACAAACTCGACGAATACTTCACGGTCCTGCGCGACATCGAGGAGCGGATCGAACGGAGCAGCCGGATGCCCGTGCCCGCGGTGCCGGCGGGGTTCGATCCGCCCGACCAGGCACCCGGCAAGATGAATTGGGCCGAGCACGTCCGCCTGCTCTGCGACCTGCTCGTCGTCGCGTTTCAGACCGATTCCACCCGCATCGCCACGTTCCAGTTCGGGGGTGAGGGCAGCCCTGCCAACTACCCGTACGCCGGCATCACGGAGTCACACCATTACGTGTCGCATCACTCCCAACGCAAGGACGATCCCAATTGCGGGAAGACGGAGCCCTGCGCGAAGATCAACGTCCACATGGCGGAGCAGGCGGCCTACCTGCTGCGGCGGCTCAAGGAGACCCGGGAAGGGGAGGGCTCGCTCCTCGACAACTGCATGATCGTGTACGGCTCGAACATGAGCCACGGTGGCCTGCACAGCAAGAGCAACCTGCCGGTACTGCTCGCCGGCCGCTGCGGTGGCGCGCTCCATCCGGGGCGGCACGTGCGGGTGCCGGAGGAGACGCCGTTGGCCAACCTCTGGCTCACGATGCTCGACCACTTCGGGGCCAAGGTCGAGCGGTTCGGCGACAGTACAGGCCGGATCGCAGACCTCTGACGAGGCCCACGTCCGCCGCACGGTGATTGCTCCGGTCTGGGCTGCGGAGACTCGGACGTGGCTGCTCCTTCAGCGGCGGCCATCGCGGTCGATGACGAGCGGGTCGTGCGCTCGGACATCGCCGATCCGCAGGCTGGCCCGGCCGGCGAGCAGGTCGTCCACGATCGAACCCACCGCTTCGGCCCGCCAGCCCGTCGCCAGCAGCGGCGGTCGGTCGCCGTCGAAATGGCCCAGTTTGTGGGCCAGAAGATCGCGCATGTCCGAGGCGGTGCCGACGAGCGCCGGGGCCAGTTGCATCTGCCGGCAGGCCCCCGCGATCGCCGTGGCGAGAAACTGGCCGAGCACCGCGAGCTGTGGAGGCGGCGCCCGGTGCCGCTCCCCGCCGGGGCACTCGGCCTCCGGCAGGTCAAGGCCGCGGGCGATCGCCGCCGCAATCCCCTTGAGGATGTGCCGCAGGTCGGACCGCTGCATGCCGCGGATCGCCGATATTTGCTGCGGATCGGGGCTCTTGCGCTTGCAGAGTTCGACGAGCAGGTCGTCGCGAAGCACGCGGCGCGGCGGCATGTCCCGCTCGGCGGCGACGGAGTCGCGCCAGTGCCAGAGCTCGCGGGCGATCGCCAGTTCCCGGCGCGAGAGGCCGTTGAGTCCCGCCACCCGGCGCCAGCGCTTGCGGACGAACGACTCCTCGACGTCGTCCTGCCAGGCCGCCATCTCCTCCGCCATCCAGCCCGTGCGGCCGAGCGCGGCGAGCTGGTTTCCCAGTCGCTGCCAGAGTTCCTCGAGGTGCCGGACGTCGTCGGCCGCGTACTGCAACTGGGCCTGCGTCAGCGGCCGCTGACGCCAGTCGGTCCGCGTCTCACCCTTGCCGGTGGCCTGCCCGAGGAAACGGCGGACGATCGAGGCGTAGCCGGCGGGATAGTCGTGATCGACCAGGCCGGCCGCCACCTGGACGTCGAACAGCGTTGCCGGCCGCGTGCCGATCGCCTGGAGGATGAAACCCATCTCCTCCCGGCCTGCATGGACGACGGTCGTGCGGCCCGGCTCGGCCAAAAGCCGCCAGAAGGGCTCGAGGTCCCGGATGGCGAGCGTGTCGACGACGGCCAGCATGCCCGGGGCGGCCACCTGGAGCAGGCAGAGTTGGCTGCGGTAGGTGTGCTCCGAGACGAACTCCGTGTCGAAGGCGACGTGTGCAGCGCCGCCCAGCCGGTCCACGAGGTCGTGGAACTGCCGATCGGTCGTGACGAGGTCGAAGGTGTCGCGAGAACTGCGGACGGAGGACACGCGGGTCTGGCCGGGGTTACAGGAAGAGCAGGGACACGACGAAGAACACCGGCAAGAGCACGCCGACACTGTAGAGCACATACCCGAAAAAGCTCGGCATCTTCACTCCCGACTGCTCGGCGATCGCCTTCACCATGAAGTTCGGCCCGTTGCCGATGTACGTCATCGCTCCCAAGAATACGGCGCCGAGGCTGACCGCGGCCAGTCGGGCCGCCTCCGTGCCCTGCAAACCGTCCCGCGGGTCGATTCCGGCGGCCTTGAAGAAGACGAGATACGTGGGGGCATTGTCGAGCACGCTCGACAGGAAGCCCGTGGCCCAGAAGAAGGCCCGCGGCGAGTCGATCCCCAGGCTCGCCCCGTGCTCGTGGAGCAGGCCGAGCGCCGGCTGCATGCAGATGAAAATGCCGAGAAACAGGGCCGCCACTTCGAGGATCGCCCCGTAGGTGAAGCCGTTGTGCCGTCGCGTCTCCGGATTGCCGAAGAACAACGAGCAGCCCACCAGCGCCAGCAGGACCGCCTCGCGGAGGAAGATCCAAGGATGCCAGTCGCTGCCGGGCAGGGCCTTTGATGGATCGAGGAGGGCGACGGCCGCGATCACGCCCGCCATGAGGAGCGCGTTGGGCCAGAGTCCGGCGATCCGGAGCGGCCCGGCGAGACGTTCGTCGCGGATGATGTCGCGGGCCTGCTCGCGGGGGTGGGCGACGAAGGTGTCCCACGCCCAGTAGACCGCCACGAGAATGCCGTTGGTGAGCAGCCACGGCTTCCAGAGGGAGAGCGTCCACAGGAAGTCGACCCCCTCCAGGTAGCCGAGGAAGAGCGGCGGGTCACCGATCGGCAGGAGCAGGCCGCCGCAGTTGCAGACGACGAAGATGAAGAACACCACCGTGTGGGCGACGAGCCGCCGCTCGCGGTTGGTCTCCAGCAGCGGCCGAATCAGCAGCATCCCCGCGCCCGTGGTGCCGATGAAGCTCGCGGCCAGGCCGCCGGCGGCGATGAAGGCGGCGTTCGTCGTCGGCGTGGCGGCGAGATCCCCCTCGATCCGCACGCCGCCGGTGACACAATAGAGCGCGAACAGGAGCACGATGAAGGGGACGTACTCCGCGGCCAGGGCGTTGGTGAGCACGGCAGCCGCAGTGGCCCAGGAGGGACCGGCCGCGGCCGGCGCGACGACCGCGTGGGCGGGGAAATGGAGGTCGACCGGTTGCCGGTGGACGAAGGCGTAGTAGCCGAGCGTGACTGCCGCCAGCAGGCCGGCCACGAGCAGTTTGCTCGAGTTGTGCTCCCACCAGTGCGACAGGCCGGGCGTGAGCGGCAGGATCGCGATCGCCGCCAGCAAAATCGCGAAGGGGAGGACGGTCAGCGGAGGCGGGGCGGACCCGGCATGCGTTTCGGGGGCATGATGGTTGTCGGAGGGTTGTTCTCCCGAGCCGTGGTCGGCGCGGTGGTCGGCGGTAGTGTCGGCGGCGGGGGCCACCGCGTGGGTCGCTTGTGCCCGGACGAGCAAATCACGACCATACTGGGGCCAGCCGGTCACGGCCGCCAGGGCGTAGCCGACGAGAATCAGGACGATGCCGGCGAGCGTCGGGTCGCGTCCGGTTGCGGTCGCGTGTCGCTGCCCGCCGTGGTGGACGTCGGTCATGGGTCGCCGGTCTCCTGGTTGTCAACTGTGAACCGAGATAGTAAGCCAGCCCGTTGCGTTGCGGAAGCGTCATCATGAATGCCCCGGCGGGCCCCGGAGAAACCTGGCTGCGTGGCAACCTGCGGCCGGCCGCGGTGCTGGCGGCACTGTCCGCCGCGCTGACCCTCATCGCCGTGGCGGTCGCCCTGGTCTGCGGAGCCCCGCTGATCCTGATCGGGGCGTTGGGCGGGGCCGGGGGGCTGGCCGTGGTCGGCGCCGGGCTGCTCGCGGCGGCCGCCGGCCGGCCACGGCTGCAACTGCAGGGATCCGCGCTCCGCGTCAGGCTCGCGCCTTTCGCAGTGCATGACGTCCCGCTCGAGGTCGTCGAATGCGTCTTTCTCGGCTCACGTTCCCTTTACGGTATGGACGACACGGAGACGAACGATGGCCGACGCCGCGTCGCCACGCTCGTGCTGCGGATCGCGGAGCGGGCGACGGGGTGGCGGTCGCGGCCGACCACGCGGGCGTGGGGCACCTGGGAGGACGGAAACGTCGTCTGTGACGGCCGCTGGTGCGAGCCGCTGACCGCGGGTGTGGTCCGCGAGGTGGCACAGCGGCTGCTCGATGCCAAGCGGGCCGCGGCCGCTGCGGCCGGCACTTCGGCGGGGGCTGAGCCGTGACCCCCGACGCCTGGTGGCTGCCGCCGGAGGAAATGTCCTGCGGCCTCCTGGTGAGCGTGCGGGATGCGGCCGAGGCCGACGCGGCGCTGATCGGCGGCGCGACGATCATCGACGTCAAGGAGCCCGATCGGGGGGCGCTCGGCCGTGCCGACGCCGTCGTGGCCGCGGCGATTGCGATTGCCGTGGGCAGGCGCCGGCCGTGGACGATCGCCGCGGGGGAACTCAAACTCGGCGCCGCGGGCATCCGCGCCCATCTCGGTGACGTGTTGCGGCGATTGCCGCCCACGGCTGCCCGGCCGGTTGCGGTGAAGGTGGGCCTGGCCGGCATGGGCGGGGCGGGAGGCAACTGGTCGGCGGCCCTGCTCGAGTTCGTGGCGGGAATGGAAACCGGCGTGGATCCCGTATGCGTGGCCTACGTCGACTGGCAGCCGGCAGCTGCCCCCGCCCCCGAAGAGACGATCAGCGTTGCGGCTCGCCACGGCTGCCGCGGCGTGCTCTTCGACACGTTCGACAAGCGCGGGGCAGGAGCGTTGGAGGGGCCGACCGCGGATCGTCTTCCCGCCTGGATCGCCGCCGCCCGGGGGGCCGGCCTGGCTGTTGCGCTGGCGGGACGGATCGACGAGAAGGGCATTGCCAACGCCGTCGCCCTCCGGCCGGATGTGCTCGGATTTCGGTCCGCCGCCTGTGCCGGCGGGCGATTTGGCCGAATTTGCCGGCAGCGGGTGGACCGGCTGGGTACACTTTTGCGACCGGCGGCGGCTGAGACCGACGGGTCAATCAGCGGAGCACGAGTGTGAAGGCCGTCGAGGTGCGGGTGCCCCATTCCCTGGGGCGTGAAGAGGTGCGGAGGCGTCTGGACGCCGCGTTGGTTCGGGCGCGGGACGAGTTTGGCGACAAAATCGGGGAACTGGACGCAACGTGGGATGGGGAAGATCGGCTCCGACTGCTGCTCACGGTTATGGGCATGCAGATCGACAGCGAGGTTGAAATCCAGCCTGCGGAACTGCTCGTCAAACTGCAGATTCCCGGGATGGCGGGGCTGTTCGCCGGAAAAATCAAGCAGGGCATCGAGGAGCGGTTGGGGGGATTGTTGGGTTCGCATCAGGTCTGACGAGCCGCGTGGCGGACGGTGGGCTTGTGCGAATTGTAGGGGCCAGGACCGCGGCCGGCGCTGCCCGGCCGTGGGAAGCAGGCGATTGGTCGATGAAACGTCCATTGCACACGGGGATCATGGCAACATCAGACACGAAGATTTGGCCGTTCATTTTCAGCGCCGCACCGCTCGGTGAGCGGGTTGGGATACGGCGTTGGCGAGCGCGGCTCGTGGTTTCCTGCGTCGCTTGGGTGCTGGTGACAGGCTCGGCGGGAACGCACCAGCAGCTGGTTCGGGCGGAGGACGAACAGGCGGCCGACGAGGACGACCCGTTCGCCGACGAGCTGAATCCGCTGTTCAAGCCGGCGCCTCCCAAGCCGGCGGTGCCTGATCAAAGCCCTTCCAAGCCCGATCCGACGCCCAAGCCATCCACGCCGACGAAGCCGGTTCCGCCCCCGCAGCCGCTTACGCCCACAAAGCCGGCCAGTCCGGGAAGCGATGCCCGGCCGAGGCCCACGCTTCCGGTTCCGTTTCCGGACACAGACGACGGGCCCGAGCCGGCAGAGAAGCCGGCACCGTCGCGCGGCGCCGACCGCGTGCGGTTGGAGCCCCGCGACGGCGAGGAGGGCTGGGAGCCCTCGGCGGCCGAGAAGCTGGTCGTCGAGGCGGAGAAACTCGACAAAGCGGGCAATCTCGCCGGAGCTCGGGACAAACTGCGCGAGGCCATCAAGGCCGATCCGAAGTACACGCTTGCCTACCTGGCCCTCGGGGTGACGCTGCGCCGCATGGGAGACCTCGAGGGCAGCGTCGACGCCTGCTCGCAAGGCCTGGAGATCGATCCGCAGGATTCTGAGCTCTACCTGCGGCGTGGCATCGCCTGGTTTCACCTCGGTCTGCACGGCATCGCCCTGGAAGACTTCGAGGATGCCGCCGGCATCGCCTACGACGACCCACGGCCCGAGTTGTGGCGCGGTCTCACGCTGGTTGAACTCGGCAGGCCGCTCGAGGCGATCAACGCGTACGCCGCCTCGATCCGTCGTGACCGCACGTTCACGCTCGCCTACCTGAACCGCGGTCTCGCCTACCTGTCCGCTGACCAGCCGCGAAAGGCGGAGTTCGACTTCGACCAGGCGATTCGGCATGATCCGGGCGACGTGCGTGCCTGGTTCAACCGAGGCGTCTCCCAGGCACGGCAGGGCCGCTATGCCGCCGCGATCGGGTCCTACACCGAGGCGTTGAAGCGGGACCCACGGCACGAGCCATCCCGCCGCAATCTCGAGGCGGCCCGCGGCCTCGCCGGCCGCTGAATCTCGGGCCGGCCGGGGGGCGGAGCTACTTGAGCGAGATCGTCCTGGCGAGCGGCCGGAGAATCTGGTCAACGACGTAGGTGTCGACCACCTCGCGGGCCAGTTTCGCGAGCCGGTCCATGGTTTCGACATAGGTGGTGGACGGATCGAGGCTGCCGTATTGCCGGGCCGTCACATACACGCTCAGTTGCTCCTCGCTGAACTCGCCCGTCCGCACCTGGAAGGCGTTGGTGCGGGTCTCGGTACTGATCCGAACCTGGGTCTTGCAGTCCTCGTCGAGGGCCAGCGTCAGCGACGGCTCGAAATTGATCACCCGGCTCCCCGGGATCTCGCCAAACCGGTCGAAGGCCGGGCCGACACCCAATGCCTCGGCGAGCAGGGCATTGTGGTTGCCTCGGAACGCGAAGTCGAACCCGAAGAGCACGTCGAGCGCCTCGCAATCGAGCGGGCTCACCGACAGAAAGGCGGGCGCCAAGTCGAGCACGAGCCGGTGCTGCTCCAGCACCGCATCCAGCGACGGCGGATTGACCTGGCCGGAACAAAGCCTCTTCGATTCCACCGCAGCCCAGCGGTAGCGGCCCTGGTCCTTGTCTTCCTCGAGGACGTAGTCGCGCTTGTCGCGGCAGTAGAACTTCCGCATCGCGGGAAACTTCTTCTGCACCCGTTCGAAGTAGTGCAGGATCGTCTCCCGCTGGCCCGGGAGTTCCATCTCCGTGGCCAGGTTCATGTTGACGTAGAAGTCGTCAGCCAGGGACGCGTACGGCGTCATGCAGGACGGGCTCCGAGAACTGGTGAAAGGACCGAGAAAAAGTATAGGTGCGGGTTTCGGGCCGTGTCAAAACGCGCCGTCGGCAGAGCCGCTGGTGCCAGCCTCGAAAGCGCGGCATAATTCCTCATGCAGGTGGTGGCCGCCATGGAACAGGCCACGACACAGGATCATGAGCGCGAGCATGGGCGACGAAAAACGTGGCGCGAATCTCCCGGCCGAGCGGCTCTCGATCGAGAGGCGGCCAGACGGCACGATCATCGTCGCCGTGGCAGCATCGGGTCCGCGGGCCGATTCGGTTCCCGATGCGCGGTTCTCGTTTCGCGAGGGAGACCCGCAGTATTCCTACTGGGCGCGGCGGTTCGACGCACTGCCGGGCGCTGGCGTGGGGAGATGACGGTCCGCCCTCTCGCACGCCCGTAGCGGTTACTCATCTCCCCGTGAACTCGCGATCAGCGAGATGAACTCACGGTTGCTCTTGAACTTTGCCAATTGCTTCGTCAATTGCTCCATCGCGTCCACGTGGTGCATGGTCGAAAGCGTCCGCCGGAGCATGTTCACGGCATGGAGCGTGTTCGGGTCGAGGAGCTTTTCCTCGCGGCGCGTACCCGATTGCGAGATGTCGATCGCCGGCCAGACGCGCCGGTCGGCGAGCTTCCGGTCGAGTACCAGCTCCATGTTGCCGGTGCCCTTGAACTCTTGAAAAATCAATTCGTCCATCCGACTGCCGGTGTCGATGAGCGCCGTGGCCACTATCGTCAATGAGCCCCCCTCCTCGAACACCCGAGCGG
>JBKDUV010000274.1:0-2991 GCA_046339335.1 Planctomycetia bacterium
CAAGGGCGGCCTCGAATGCGAGGTGGCGGGGCTTCGCGGCTTCATGCCGGCGAGCCTCGTGAGCCCGTGGCGCGTCGAGAACCTCGAAGAGCTCGTCGGCCAGACCCTCGAGACGCTCGTCACCGAGATCGTGCCGGCGGCGCGGCGGCTCGTGCTTTCGCGGCGGGCCGTGATCGAGCGGCAGGCGGCCGACGCCAAGGCGAAACTCCTGGAGACGCTGGAGCCGGGGGCGGAGCTCGACGGCATCGTGCGCAGCGTCCGTGAATTCGGGGCCTTCGTTGACATCGGCAACGGCGTCGAGGGACTCGTGCACGTCAGCGAGCTCTCCTGGGAGCGGGTGGCGAATCCGGCCGACGTCCTCCAGCAGGGGCAGAAGGTTCGCGTCGTCGTCAAGAAGATCGACCACCAGACCGGGAAGATCGGCCTCTCGGCCCGCGACCTGATCGAGAGCCCGTGGAAGCGGGCCGCCGACAAATATCACGTCGGGGCGACCGTCCGCGGCACGGTCAGCCGGATCGCCCAGTTCGGCGCGTTCGTCCGGCTCGAGCCGGGTGTCGAGGGCCTGGTGCACATTTCGGAACTCGCCACGCGCCGTATTCGCAGCGTCGGCGACGTCGTGCGGGAAGGGGAGCCGGTGGAGTGCCGCGTGCTCGACGTCGATCCCGACGCGCAGCGGATGTCGCTGTCGATCAAGGCCCTCGCCCCGGCCCCTGCCGCCGCGGCGGAGTCGGCGGCTGTGGAAGAGGAGCCGGCCGCCGGCGACGAGCCCGCGGCTCCCAGGCGGACCGGTCCGCTCAAGGGTGGCCTCGGCGGCCGGTCGGACGGGGCGAAGTTCGGCCTCAAGTGGTGAGCCGCTACCGCGGTGCGATCCGCCGCTTCCCCATCCAGGGCACGAGCGGCGCGGGCACGTTCACCGAGCCGTCGGCGTTTTGGTGGTTCTCGAGGATGGCGATGATGCCTCGGCTGATCGCGATCGCCGTGCCGTTGAGCGTGTGGACGAAGTGCGTCCCCTTCTCGCCGGGCTTACGGTAGCGGAGCCCGAGCCGGCGCGACTGGTAGTCGGTGCAGTTGGACGTGCTCGTCACCTCGCCCCATTCGCCGCCGACACCGCGGCCCGGCATCCAGGCCTCGAGGTCGAATTTTCGATAGGCGGGGCCGCCGAGATCGCCGGACGGGGTGTCGATCACCCGGTAGGGGACGTCGAGGCCGTCGAACAGGCGGCACTCGAGGTCGAGGAGCGTGTCGTGCATCGCCGCGCTCTGCTCGGGCGTGGTGAAGGCGAACATCTCCACCTTTGTGAACTGGTGGACGCGGTACAGGCCGCGGGTCGCCCGGCCGTGGGCGCCGGCCTCCGTGCGGAAGCAGTGGCTGATGCCGCAGAGCTTGAGCGGCAGTTCCTCGGCCGTGAAGATCCGCTCGTGGTAGGCGCCGCCGAGCGTGATCTCGGCCGTGGCCACCAGCGACAGGTCCGACCCCGTGATCGAGTAGATCTGCGACTCCGGGCCGCGGGGCATGAAGCCGGTGCCTTCGAGGATCGTGTCGCGGGCCAGATCGGGCGTCGTCATCACGGTGAACCCCTCGCGCTGGAGGACGTCGATGGCGTACCGCTGCAGGGCGAGCTCGAGGAGCACGGCGTCGTTCTTGAGAAAGTAAAAACCGTGACCGGCGACCGTGGCTCCGGCCTCGAAGTCGAAGAGGTCGAGGGCGGCCCCGATGTCCACGTGATCGCGGGCCGCGAACGTGAAGGCCGGCAGCGGCGTGACCCCGCGGCGGATCTCGACGGCGGCATCCTCGCCGCCGACCGGGGCGGCGGGGTGGGTGAGGTTGGGGATCGTCCGCAGGATGGTCTCGCTCTCGGCGGCGATCTCGGCGGCCTTGGCCTCGAGGGCGGCCACCTCCTCGCGAAGCCGGCGGCCCTCGGCCTTTCGGGCCTCGCGGTCGGCGGCATCGCCGGCCTGCCCGATCGACTTGCTCACCTGGCCCGCCTGCTTGTTGAGCCGGTCGATGTCGGCCTGGAGCTGGCGGCGGAGCCGGTCGAGGGCGGCGAACCGGGGCACGTCGGCGGCCGAGCCGCGGGCCCGGCAGTTGGCGGCCACGAGGTCCACGTTGTCGGCGACGAAGCGGCGGTCGAGCACGGCGTTCTCCGGAAGGGCGGCAGGGGACCGCGCGGCCGCGCGGCCGGCGGGACATATACTGGCGACATCGCCGGGCACGTGGCCGTCCGGCGGCCCCGCAGTGTGCCAGACCGATGCCCGACTCCGCCAGTGCCGCCGTCGCCGAGCCCGCGACGCCTGAGCCGGTCGCCGAGCCGCGATCCCTACCGGGTCTTCAGCCGAAGTCAACGTCGCGCCGGCAGCCGCGGTATCACGTGATCCTCTGGAACGACGACGATCATTCCTACCAGTACGTGATGGCGATGCTGAAGCAACTCTTCGGCCATCCGCACGAACGCGGCTTCAAGCTGGCGGAGGAGGTCGATCGCACCGGTCGCGCGATCGTGCTGACGACGACCAAGGAGCATGCCGAACTGAAGCGCGACCAGGTTCACGCCTTCGGCGCGGACCGGCTCGTGGCCCGCTGCAAGGGCTCGATGAAAGCGTCGATCGAGGCGGAGGGCTGACGTCCGCGGGCGGGTGGTGGCGGATCGAAGGACTGGATGAAAGAACGCGCCGCACCATTCGACGTCTTCCGCATCGAGCAGGTGATCCGGGCGCGACACCCCGAGGTGGTGTTCGCCAGCCCGCGGACGCTGCGCCGCGTGATCCGGGCCGAACGCCGGCTGCCCGCCTTCTGGCCGCGGGTCCCACACCGCGAGATCGCCGTGATCGCAGCCCGGCGGCTGGCGGAGATCGCCGAAGACTTCTGGGCGTTTCCCGCCGATCTGCCGGAGACGATCCTGCTCGTCGCCCGGCCCGACGCGGACAGGTTTCGGGCTCTGGGGCTCGAGCCGCTGAGCGCATATTCGCTGGGCGAGACCTGGCACCTGGACAC
>JBKDUV010000275.1:0-6683 GCA_046339335.1 Planctomycetia bacterium
GTAGTTGGGCGTTCCCGCAGCCGGGCGGGATGCCCGGCTGATGCTCCACACCCACGACTGTGTCGTGGGTGTGCGTAAGCTGGCATGGGCCCGGAGGGCTCGAAGCCGATGAGGTAGTTGGGCGTTCCCGCAGCCGGGCGGGATGCCCGGCTGATGCTCCACACCCACGACTGTGTCGTGGGTGTGCGTAAGCTGGCATGGGCCCGGAGGGCCATGCCAGCGCGATTTACTGAAACATCATGCTCACCGACTCGTTGCGGTGAATCCGCTTGATCGCCTGGCCGAGAAGGCCGGCCACCGACAGCACGGTGATGTTGCCGAGCATCTTGCCCGGCGTGAGCGGGATCGAGTCGGTGATGATGATGCCCTTGAAGGGGGCTTGCTTGAGCCGCTCGATCGCCGGGCCGACGAGCAGGCCGTGGGTCGCCGCGGCATAGATCGCCTTGGCGCCGTGCTTGTGGAGCACGTCGGCCGCTCCGCAGATCGAACTCGCCGTGCTGATCATGTCGTCGAACATGAACGCCGTCTTGCCCTCCACGGTCGCACCGATGATGTTGGCGCTCTTCGTGGTCTCGGCCGAGAGCCGGCGCTTGTCGATGATCGCCAGCGGGGCGCCGATCCGGTTGGCGTGACCGACCGCCCTCTTGATGCCCCCCTCGTCGGCGCTGACGACCACGACTTCTTCCCGCGACAGCCCCAGTGACTGGAAATAACCGTTGAGCACAGGCGCGGCGTAGAGATGGTCCACGGGGACGTCGAAAAATCCCTGGATCTGGGCCGCGTGCAGGTCCATGGCGAGCACCCGGTCGGCGCCCGCGCGGGTGATCAGGTTCGCCACCAGTTTGGCGGTGATCGGGACACGGCCCGAGTCCTTGCGGTCCTGACGGGCGTAGCCGTAGTAGGGGATCACCGCCGTGATCCGGTACGAACTCGCCCGCTTGAAACTGTCGATCATCACGAGCAGTTCCATGATGTGCTCGTTGACCGGCGGGCAGGTCGGCTGGACGATAAACACGTCGCGACCGCGGACGTCCTCGTCGATCTTGCAGGAGATCTCGCCGTCGGGGAATCGCCCGATCGCGATCTTCCCCATCGGCAGGTTGAGGTAGCGGCAGATGTCCTGCGTGAGCGCCGGATTCGCCGGGCCGCTGAAGATCTTCAGATCGTTCATGGGATCGCTCGAGGGCGACGGGAGGGCTGCGCGGAACGCGGCCCCAAAGCGGCATTTGAACCGATCCCCCGGCTCGTTCAAGCCGCCAGCCGTGGCGAAGGGGCGGGAGCGTCGTCAGCCGGCCGTCATTCCCGAGTCACCCACGCCCGGCCGCGTCGCCAGGGTGGCGGCCACGGCCGCCAGTTGCTCCGGTGTGTTCACCGAGAGCGTCTCCGAGTCGTCGAGGCAGGCGACCGCATCCACGACCTTGCCGGCCGCGAGCAGTAGGGCGGGACAATCCGTCAGGTAGTACTCACCTGCCGCGTTGGCGTCGTCGAGCCGGGCCAACGCCGCGAGCAGGTCACGGGCATCGAACACGTAGGTGCTCATGTTCACCTCGCGAATCGAGCGTTCCGCGGGCGTCGCATCACGCTCCTCCACGATCCGCTGAAAGCGGCCGTCCGGGCCGCGGACGATCCGGCCGAGTCCGGCGGCGTCGGCGGTGATCGCCGTTCCCAGCAGGCAGGAGGCACGGCGCCGGGCGAACTCCTCGAGCAGGCTCGTGACACTCGCCGGCCGCAGCATCGGGGAATCACCGCAGACGATGACGACCGGCCGGGATGCGTCCGGGGGCGCGTCCGGGAGCCGGGATTCGATCAGTCCGGCCGCCGCCCGGACCGCATCGCCCGTGCCGCGTTGCTCCCGTTGCAGTGCGAAGGCCAGGCCGGGGAGACCGGCAAGAGCCTCCTCGACGACTTCCGCCCGATGGCCGACAACCACGATCGTGTCCCTGACGCCGGCTGCGGCCAGGGCATCGATCACCCAGCGCACCAGCGGTTTTCCGGCGGCCTTGAAGGCGACTTTCGGCAAATCGCTTCCCATCCGTGTGCCTCTGCCGGCGGCGAGCACCACCGCCAGCGGTTCTCCCGGCGACGTCACGGCTGCTTGCTTGACGCTCATCCGCCCCCTCCATCTACGATGTCCCGATCGGTTCGTCGCCGGCGCCGCCCGCGGCCCGACGCCGGATCATGACCGCGGGCATCGTAACGGGTGAACGTGGTTCCGTCACGGCGGTGCCGTGCCGCGTGGAACATGAGGAGCACACGCCATGTCGTGCCAGACGCTGCAGTTGATCACGTCCCATCGCACCGCCTCGTTCTCGGTCGCAGACAGGGTGGACGTGGCGGTCGGCCCGCTGGCAGTTCGCACCCGGCGGCTCGCGGGCGGTCGCCGCGACGGGGTGCTGTTGGTCGAGCTGAAGGCCGGCGGCACGAGCGTCTTCATCCTGCCCGATCGGGGGCTGGGAATCTGGAAGATGATCGCCGGCGATGTCGAACTCGGCTGGCAGTCGCCGGTGCAGGGGCCGGTCCATCCGCGGTTCGTGCCCCTCGGCGAGCCGTCGGGACTCGGCTGGCTGGACGGCTTCGACGAACTCGTGGCCCGCTGCGGCCTGGTGAGCAACGGGGCTCCCGATGTCGATCCGTCCGGCCGGCTGCGGCACGGCCTGCACGGCCGCATCGCAAACCTGCCGGCGCATCATCTCGACGTCACCCTCGACGAGTCTCGCGGCACGATCACGCTCACCGGTGCCGTGGACGAGACGCGGTTCCTGGTGCATGCCCTGCGGATGACCACCTCGCTGACCCTGCACGCCGACCGGCAGCGGGTCACGTGGACCGACACCGTGAGAAACCTGTCCGAACGGCCGGCCACGATGCAGATGCTGTATCACGTGAACTTCGGGCCGCCGCTCCTCGGCCCCGGCGCCGAGATCGTCGCACCGATCGCGGAACTCGCCCCACGCGACGCTGCCGCGGCCGGCGACGTGCCGACATGGAACCGGTTCGACCCGCCTCGGCCGGGCCGCGGCGAGGACGTCCACTTCGCCCGACTGGAACCCGACACCGAGGGCATGGCGGCCGCGCTGCTCGTGTCGCCGGAGAAACGGCACGGCGCCCTGCTCTCGTGGCGGGCTGCATCTCTGCCCTGCTTTACGCTCTGGAAGAACCAGGGGGGCCTTGCGGACGGCTACGTGACGGGACTCGAACCGGGCACCAACTACCCCAACCCGCGGTCGGTCGAGGAGCGGCACGGTCGCATCGTCCCGTTGGCTGCCAACCAGAGCGTCCGCTTCGACCTGTCGCTCGAACACCTGGCGGGCAGTGAGCTCGCCGCCGCCCGGGAGCGGCTGTCGGTGGCCGCTGCTCCGCGGATCCATTCCCAGCCGCGGCCCGACTGGGGCTGACGGCGGTTCCGGCCGAGGTTTTCAGATCGGCGTCTTGAATCCCATCGCCCGTACGACGCACCAGCCGTTGAGCCCCTCGAAGATCATGAACCCGCCGCCGAGGAGGGCGGCGATCCCGGCAGGCAGGGACCAGCCGGGGAGCCAGCCGAGCCGGTTGGCGGCGACGAGCAGGATGCCGGCGACGACCGTGCCGACACCGAGCGAGGTGCGGAGCAGCCGGCCGCCCCTGTCGATGTTGCATTGCATGCTGAAACACTCCCGGTGGGAACAGTGACGCAAGGAATGGCCCACTTCCGGCCGGGGCACGGCCGGAAGTGAGCCAGTGGAGGCGGCGGGAGTCGAACCCGCGTCCCGTGATGTTTCAGAACAGACGTCTACGCGCGTATCCGGTCGATTTGAGTCTCGTGGACGCGTCCCCGGCCGACAGGGTTCGTCGTCCACCAGCCCGGAACTTTTTTGACCCCGGCCGTACCAGGCGGTGAACCGGGGCGAGTCGGATTTGGCGACCGATTGGGAGGCCCTTCCGACTGGGGCCATCGCTCGGGGCTACTTAACTAAGCAGCCAGAGAAAACTGAGCTTCGGCAATTGAAGCTTGGTCGACTTTTAACGTGGCCAGCCGACCAACCACGGCACGCAATCTGAACCTCTTGCCATCCGGTCGAAACCGGTACGCCCCCCTTGTTTTCTGCGATCAATCGTGCTGTGTCCGGATGCCGGGCCCGCCCCAACGGCCGGCCCAACGGGCATCTTCCTGACAGCATTATACGAAACCTCATGGCCTGTATCGGTCGTGCCGGGCCACGGGGCTGTTTTTCACGGTGGAATGTCGGTTCTACCGGCGCGCCGACACCCGCGGATGGGATAGTTGGGGAGCGGTCGGGAGCCGTTCCCGGCGGTTTTCTCCGGCCTCGAAGTTTGACCCTCCTCCCATGGCAGTCGTAGTCTTTTCCAGTGTGCGTGGTACAGTGTCGTCGGGTGTCGGGCGGTACTTTCCGGGGGTCTTTGCGATGGTGACCAGGGGCAGATTCGTGCGCGACGTGTCGCTGTCGCTGGCGGTGCTCGTCGCGGTCGCGTGCGGCGGGTCGGCCGCCGCCCAGGAGTGGGCGACGAAGATGTTTTCGGTGACGAGCCACAACATCGGCACCGTCGCCAAGGGATCGAAAACCGAATACCGGTTCGTGTTCCGCAACCTCTACAAGGAAGACCTGCACGTCGCCGGCGTGCGGACCAGCTGCGGCTGCACCTCCCCCACGGTCAGCAAGCGAGACCTGAAGACCCATGAGACCGCGGAGATCGTCGCCACGTTCAACACGCGGACCTTCACCGGCCAGCACGGGGCCACGCTGACCGTCACCTTCGACAAGCCGTTCCATGCCGAGGTGCAGCTCCGGGTCGCCGGCAACATCCGCGGTGACGTCACGTTCGAGCCCCCCTTCATCGACCTCGGGAACGTCGAACTGGGCAAGGGCGTCGAACGGACCGTCCGCGTGACGCGAATCGGCGGCAGCCCGTGGGAGATCAAGGACGTCCGCAGTGCCAATTCGGACTTCGAGGTCGCCCTCTCCAAGCCGAAGTCGGGTGCCGGTCAGACCAGTTCCGAGTTGACGATGCGACTCAAGCCGGAGGCCGCAGCCGGGTATATCAAGGGCCAACTCGTCCTTGTGACGAACGATCCCCGCGCCACCCAGATTCCGATGGACGTGGAGGGGCGTGTCGTGGCGGAGGTCACCGTCAGCCCGCAACTTCTCGCCCTCGGCGCCGTCGCCACCGGGGCGACCGTCACCAAGAACGTCGTCGTGCGGGCGAACCGGCCGTTCTGCGTCACGGGCATCAACTGCGCGGACGGCTGCCTGACCTGTGAGCCGCGAACGACACCGGCCACCGTGCACATCCTGCCGGTAACGTTCACGGCCGGCAGCACCGCCGGCAAGTTGGAGCGGCAGTTGAAGATCGCCACCGATCTCGGCGAGGGGGCGGTTCCCGCCGTCACCGTGCAGGCCCTCGTCGAGGCGGCCGCCTCCGAGACAGACGCCGCGGGCAAGCCCGCGGCCGGTGATTCGGCGAGCGTGAAGTAGCCGTGATGGAGCCCGAAGCGGTGCGTGCCGGACGGCCCGCACCGCGGACGGCCTCGGGGCTCAGTGGGCGACGACGGTGCACGTGATCGGGCCGTCGATAGCGGGAGCGGTGCCCTGGATCGCCTTCCTGCGGCGAACGAACCTCAAGTCGACGGCGCCGGAAGCCTCCACGCCGCCGGCGCCGATGTCCGCAAGCGTCAGGGGCTCTTTCGCCTGTCCAGGCCATTCCTTGAGCCATGCCTCGTTGGCGGCCGCGACGAACCGCCGTGCCGGTGCGTCGCCGCCGATGGAGACGAGCGTCATCGTTCCCTTCAACCGCTGCAGGCAGAGGTTGAAGCGCCGCCGACTTTCCTTGTCCTTGCCGTCCGTCATCATCGGACCGCGGACCGTGTGCGTCTTGCCATCTGCCGTGATCCGCATCATCCAGACGCCGTCGTCGGCAACCATCGGGTTGGCCTGGCCGACGGCTGATTTGAGGGAGGCGAACTTCTGCTCGTCGAGCATGAACTGCAGCAGGCCCTGCAGTTCCTCGGGCTTCATTCGCCAGGACGTGCGCTCGGGTGGATTGTGCGTGCGGATGCTGGCCGTGCCATCGGCCTTCACGCACAGGACGAAGTCGTCGTCGCCGCCGGCCGCCGGCGCCCTGAAGCCCCCCTCCGCGTCGAGGGCGATCACGATGGCAGCGGGATCATCGCCGACCGCGTGCGGCTCGGCGGCGCGACACGCCGCCGGCCAGCCGGCCACGGCCGCGAGGACGAGGCTCGGGGCGGCGATCCACGGAAGCAGGGAGACGGCATCACGGTCAGAAACCTTCGGGGGCATGTCGGCGGCTCCAGGGGAGGGCTGCCGGGCCGGAGTGCCGGCAGATGCCGCGGGCGGCCGGCGGTGCCACGCCGACTGTCGGAGAGGATATCACGGCCGCGATTCGAGCGGCACGTGTGCCCGCGGGGGCGGGCCGACGTACTGGGAGAGCGGGCGGATGAGCCGGTTGTCGCCGATCTGCTCGACGACATGGGCCGTCCAGCTGCTCATCCGCGCCACCACGAAGATCGGTGTGAACACCTTCACCGGCAGGTCGAGGGCGTGATAGACCCTTGCTGCCGGCCAGTCGAGGTTCGGCTTGAGCCCCTTGCGTTCGAGCATCAGTCGCTCGACCATCGCGGCCAGTTCCTCCAGCGGTGCGCCGGCGGTGCCGCGAACCATGTCCCGGCA
>JBKDUV010000276.1:0-7977 GCA_046339335.1 Planctomycetia bacterium
GCGGAAGGGCAGGGGAGATGGCGATGCGACGAACGGGCTGGATGCTGACGATGCTGGCTGCGGCGTCCTGCCCGCCGGGCGGGGCCCGGGCCGCGGGGCCGGCGGAGCCGACGCTGGAACGCTGCCTGGTGTCGCTGATCGACGAGGCGAAGGTGCCGGCCCGCGAGGCGGGCGTGCTCGTGCAACTCACCGTCCGCGAGGGGGACATGGTCTCCCGCGACGAGGTCATCGCCCGGATCGACGACAACCAGCCGCAGATGGAACGCCGCAAGGCGAAGGCCGAGCACGAACAGGCGGTTGCCAAGGCGGCCAGTGACGTGGACGTCCGCTATTCAAACAAGGCCCGGCAGGTCGCCTTCAAGGCCTGGGAGAAGGCGGAGAACGCCCACAAGCAGTCCCCCGGCTCGGTCACGGAGGTGGAGCGCGACCGGCTCCGGCTGGAGGCGGAGAAGACCGACCTGCAGATCGAGCAGGCCGAGCTGGAGCGAAAACTCTCCGCCCTCGCCGCCGCCGCCAAGGGCGTCGAGGTGGAGGCGGCCGACAACTCGATCGAGCGCCGGCTGATCAAGGCGCCGCTGGACGGCGTCGTGGTCCAGGTCTTCCCGCACCAGGGGGAATGGATGCAGCCCGGCGACCCGCTGGCCCGCGTCGTCCGCACCGACAAACTCAAGGTCGAGGGTTACGTCGACGCCGCCCGCTGGGATCCGGAGCTCGTCCGCGACCGGCCGGTGACGGTGGAGGTGCAACTGGCCAACGAGCGGCGGGAGCGGTTCACGGGCCGGATCGTGGTTGTCAGCCCGCTCGACGAAAGCGGCGGCGACTACCGGGTCGTCGCCGAGGTGGAGAACCGGCGCGACGAGGCGTCGAAGCAGTGGCTGCTCCGCGCCGGCAAGACGGCCTCGATGACGGTGCATTCACTCCGCCAGCCGCTTCCCACCACGCGCCGGGCCGCCGCCCCCTGACGGGCCGACCGCCCGGGATCGTCCGATGGCCAGCGCCGACGCCTTTCGCTCCAGCACGACCAGGTCGGTGGGTCTGCGCCGGCGGGGCGATCTGGTCGTCAACCGGCAGGTCCACCAGGGGCAGGCCTGGTGGGTGGTCAAGGACCCGATCGCGCTGGCCTACTTCCGTTTCCGCCCGGAGGAGTACGCCCTGCTCGACATGCTCGACGGCAAGGCGAGCCTCGAGCTGCTGAAGGAGAAGTTCGAGGCCCGCTTTCCGCCGCGCCGCATCGGGGTCGACGAACTGGCCCGGTTCGTGGCCACGCTGCACCGCTCGGGGCTCGTGATCGGCGACCGGCCCGGGCAGGGGCCGCAGCTCTTCGAGCGGCGTCGGCAGCGGCTCTGGCGACAGTGGGTCGCCTGGATCTCCAACATCATGTCGCTGCGGTTCCGCGGCATCGACCCCGATCGGATGCTCGCCCGGCTCGATCCCTGGTTCGGCTGGCTGTTCGCGCCGCCGGCGATCGTCGCCGCCCTCGGCTTCGTGGCCAGCGCCGTGCTGCTGGTGCTCGTCAACTTCGACGTCTTCCGGGCCAAGCTGCCGGAGTTCAACCAGTTTTTCGCGGCGGGCAACTGGGCCTATCTGGCGATCGCGCTGGCCGTCACCAAGATCCTCCACGAGTTCGGCCACGGCCTGTCGTGCAAGCACTACGGCGGCGAGTGCCACGAGATGGGGATGATGCTCCTCGTCTTCACCCCCTGCCTGTATTGCGACGTCTCCGACAGCTGGATGCTCCCCTCCAAATGGAAGCGGGCTGCGATCGGCGCCGCGGGGATGTACGTCGAGGTGATCATCGCCGCGATCGCCACCTACCTGTGGTGGAACTCCCACGCCGGCGTCTTCAACCAGCTCTGCCTCGACGTGATGTTCGTCTCCAGCGTGTCGACGATCCTGTTCAACGCCAATCCGCTGCTCCGCTACGACGGCTACTACATCCTCTCCGACGTGCTGGAGATCCCCAACCTGCGGCAGAAGGCGAACACGATCCTCGGCCGCCTGGCGAGCCGCTGGTGCCTGGGGATCGAGCAGCCGGAGGATCCGTTCCTGCCGCAGCGGAACCGGGGCCTGTTCGCCCTCTACGCCGTCGCCTCCAGCGTCTACGGCTGGATCGTCACCGCCTCGATCTTCCTCTTCGTCTGGAACGTCTTCAAGCCGTATCGTTTGGAGGTGCTCGGCCAGGCTCTGGCGGTCGGGGCCCTGTGGGGGCTGGTCGTGCGGCCGGTCCAGGGTCTGGTGAAGTTTCTGCGGGTTCCCGGGAGGCGCGACGAGGTGAAGAGCAAGAACGTGCTGGCGACGGCCGCGGTGGCGGCCGTGGTGACGGCGGCGCTGACCCTGGTCCCGCTGCCGCAGCGGGTCTGGTGTGCGGCCGAACTGCGGCCCCGTGACGAGGAGATGGTCTACGTGACCGTGCCCGGCACGCTCGACGAGGTCCTCGTCAAGCAGGGGAGCGTCGTCACGGAAGGGGACGAACTGGCCCGGCTGTCGAGCATCGACCTCGACCTGCAGATCGCCGAACTCGAGGGCAAGGTCGCGCAGGGAGAGGCCCGGCTCCGCAGCCTGGAGCGGGAGCGGTTCATCGATCCGGCCGCGGGCCTGGAGATCGGCACCGTCGAGGAGCTGCTCAAGAGCGACGGGGAGAAACTGGCGAAGAAGCGGGCCGACCGTCGGAAGCTCGTCCTCCTCGCCCCGCGAGGCGGCGTGGTGCTGCCGACGCCCAACACGCCTCCCCAGGACGACCCGTCGGGAAAACTTCCCGCCTGGACCGGCAATCCGCTGGAGCCACGGAACCTGGGCGCCACGCTCACCGAGGGGACGGTGCTCTGCATGGTGGGAGATCCCGGCCGGTTCGAGGCGGTGATGCTGATCGACCAGTCGGAGGTGGAGTTCGTGGCCCGCGGCCAGCGGATCGATCTCCGGCTCGACGCCTTTCCATGGCGGACGCTCAGCGGCACTGTGGCCGAGATCGCCGAAGCACGCGTCGAAGGGGCGGAGCGGCTCTCGGTGAAGGCGGGGGGGCAGGTGCCGACGGAGACCGATCCATCGGGCCGGGAGATGCCGATCTCCACCAGTTACGAGGCCCTGATGACGGTCGAGGATCCCGAGGGCCTGTTCACGCCGGGGATGCGCGGCACGGCCCGGATCCAGGTGGGGAGCCGGACGGTGGGGGGCTGGCTGCTGCGGCTCCTCTGGCAGACGTTCAATTTCAGGATGTAGGCAAAACACCGCATCGTGCGATTTTTGCCTTGCGGGCCTCCGCCCGCTGGTGCTGACCCGGCCATCCTGGCCTAGCGTTGCCTGGTGTAGGCAAAACATCACATCGTGTGATTTTTGCCTTGCGGGCCTCCGCCCGCTGGTGCTGACCCGGCCATCCTGGCCTGGCGTTGCCCTGCAGTCGCGGAGCCGGTCGGAGGCACGCGCAGGAGTCCAGGGTGCTTTGCCTGCACCGCACGACGAACCATCACGCACGAGGCTGCAACGGCAAAGACCCCCGGCAACGAGCATACCTCCGACCGGCGGCATATACTCCGTCTGGGTCTGATTCAGGTCGTTTGTAAGGTGCCGTCATGCAGGTCAAGATCCCGCTTTTGCTGTCGCCTCAGCCAGACGGGGGTTACACCGTCACCAGCCCGCTGCTTCCGGAATTGCATACGGAAGGCGATACGGCTGACGAGGCGGTCGCGAACGTCCAGGACGCGCTGGCTGCGGCGATCGAACTGTACGAGGATCTCGGTCGGCCGCTGCCGCAAACCGCGATGATCGGTGAAGCATCCGGGCCGGTCTGGTTCGAGGCCTTGGTGACGGCGCCGTGAGGTCCCGCGAGGTCGCAACCCGCTTGACGGCCTTGGGCTGCAGTGAGTTACCGCGTCGCGGCGCCGGATCGCACCGCAAATGGTGGAACCCGGCAGCCCAGCGGGGCGCCGACGTGCCCGACTGGGGCGGCAAGGACTTGAAGCCGGGAACGGTGCGGGCTGAGGTCAGACAGTGGGGCTTGGACTGGCAGGCCTTTCAGGGGGCGTGACGCCCGATGCCCACGCTCGACCGGATCACGATCTTTCCGATCAAGAGCCTCGACGGCCTCGACGTCGAGGAGTGCCGCATCCTCCCCGGCGGCGGCCTGGAGAACGACCGGCGCTGGCAGCTCGTCGACATGGAGGGGCGGGTGGTGAACGCCAAGCGGACGTCCCTCCTGCACGCCATTCGGGCCGAGTGGGATCTTCGCGAGCGGCTCGTGACGCTGGCCATCGATCCGGCGGCGGTCGAGGCGCGGGCGATTCCCGGCATCGAGCGGCTCGCATCCCTGACGAGCGACACGTTTCCGATCGTGCCCGGGCCGGACGGACCGTGCGGCTGGTTGTCGCAGGCGATGGGGCAGGGCGTGCTGCTTGTGGAGCGGGCCGATGGCGGTTTTCCAGACGACCGCGATGCTCCCGGCCCGACGCTCGTCTCCACGGCCACGCTCGCGGAGGTCGCCCGCTGGTTCGGCTTCGATCTCGCCGAGGCGCGGCGCCGGTTTCGGACGAACCTGGAGCTCGGCGGCTGTGATGCGTTCTGGGAGGACGCGTTGGCAAGCCCGGCCCGGCCGGAACTCGCGCCGCCGCTGCACGAACTCGCCCCCGACGAACCGGCCGATCCCTATGCCGCCTTGCCGCCGCCGGAGCCGCGGGCGTTCTGGGTGGGGGAGGTGCTGCTGCGGGCGACGAACGTCTGCCGTCGCTGCGTGGTCCCCAGCCGTGACTCGCGGAGCGGCGCGGTCACGGAGCGGTTTCGCGACGCCTTCGAGGCCCGGCGTCGCCGGAGCCTGCCGCCGGGCGTGGACGCGGGGGACTGGGGGAACTTGTACCGGCTGGCAGTGAACACGGTCGTCCAGGGCCCCCCTTCGACCGTCGGGGTAGGGGTCCCCCTCCGCGGCGTCGGCTGACGTCCTTTTTGGGGGGGCGGGGGGTTAAGGCCGAGTTTTCGGCCCGGGTGCGCGGGTAAACCCGGGGCAAGCCTGAGCAGACCGGCATCGTCATTCATCGGAGGTTCGGTGCCTGACCGACAAATTCGTTGACGCTGTTGCAATCGACACGTAAGGTCGCAGGACCCGGAACAGGCCGTTTTCAGGAGTTTTCCCGATGACCGTCCCGTCATTTGATGCCGATTGCTCGCGTAGCCGCTCCTCGCGCGGCCCGAGGCGCGCGGGCAAAACGGAAGCCAAGCGGGCTGGCACGCGGAATCATACGCCCGCGGCCCCCGAACCACTCGAGGCCCGGAGCATGCTCGCGGCCAGTTCGCTCGTCATCGAGAAGGTGAGTTGGGACGGCAAGCTCGTCGAGGCGGTGAAGAATGAATACGTCCTCAGGATGCCGCAGCTCAATGCCGCGGCGGCGAAGTCGTCGCTCGACTACCAGAGTGCGACCCCGGTGCCGCGGGCCGGCTGGTCGGTGCAAAGCATAGGTTCGGGCTTTTTCAAGCTGACCGCCCCGGGCGCGACCCAGTCGGCGATCACCAATTGGGCGAAGCGGGCGGGCGTTCAATCGATTGCCGTCAACGCGGTCCGTGAGTTGTCAAAGATTCCCAACGACACCCTCTACCCCACCGCGGACAACTGGGCGTTTTCGAAGATCTCGGCGGAGAAGGCCTGGGACACGAACACCGGCAACCGGAACACGATCGTCGCCGTGCTCGACACGGGCATCGATTACACGCATCCTGATCTCGCAGCCAACATGTGGCGGAACCCCAACGAGATCGCCGGCGACAGGATCGATAACGACAACAACGGATGGGTTGACGACGTCTACGGCGTGAACACGATCGGTGGCAACGGCGACCCACGGGACGACCAGGGGCACGGCACGTTTTGTGCCGGCCTCATCGGCGCCGTCGGTGACAACGCGACCGGGATCGCGGGCGTCAGTTGGAGCACGCAGGTCATGGCGGTGAAGATCTTCGACGCCGCCGGCGTGACGAGCATTGCGGCCGAAATCTCGGGCATCCAGTACGTGATCAATCAGAGGGCGGCCGGCCAGAACATCGTGGCCGCCAATCTGAGTTACGGCGGCTACGGCTTCCTCCAGCAGGAACTCGACGCCCTCAGTCAGTTGGCAGCATCGGGCGTCGTGCTCGTCGCGGCAGCGGGCAACGATGCAAACAACAACGACGTCAATCCCGCCTATCCGGCGTCGCACATCGTTCCGGGCCTGATATCGGTCGCGGCATCAGACAGGGCCGACAAGTTGGCTGGGTTCTCCAATTACGGACTCACATCCGTCGACCTCGCTGCGCCGGGCGTGAACGTCCTGTCGGCGCAGTTCAATGTCCCGGGCGGCCCTCCTCCTCCGCCGGCCGGAAGTTACAGGGTCGGCAGTGGCACCTCCTTCGCGGCGCCCCTCGTCGCAGGCACGGTGGCCTTGCTCAGGGCGATCAAGCCAACGGCCTCGATTCAGCAGGTCAAGGACGCGATCCTCAAGGGGGTGGACAGGATTCCTGATTTTGCGGGTCGCATCCTCACCGGCGGCCGGCTCAACGTGGCCAAGGCCGTCGAACTCATCAATACCGGATCGGGGACCGTGCCCGGGGTCACGCTGACGCCGGGTCAAAACCTGCGGTTCATCGAAGGCAACGCCGGACACACCTTTGCGAACGTGCGGATTACGCTTGATCGCCCCGTCGATCCCGGTCGATCGGCGGCCGTATGGGTGGAGACGGTTCCCGGCGGGTCGGCCGCGAGCGGCAGCGACTTCATTCCGCAGGCCGGGTTCGTCACGTTCTCGGGCCAAGAGACGGAGAAGTCGGTAAGAATCCGCATCGTCGGCGATCGGGTGCCGGAGCGCGACGAGCAGTTTGTTCTCAAGATCGACGCAAGCAAGTCCAAGGGGGTGACCGTCACGCCCGGCGCGGCGACGATCACCATCCTCGACGACGACAACACGGCCGATCCCGCCCAGCCGGGAGGAACGAATCCGCTGCTGCCGGTCATCAGCCTCGCATCGAAGATGCAGCCCGGCGGCGCTGGGCCGCTGCCGATACTCGAGGGTGGACTGGCCACGTTCGTCGTCTCGCTCGATCGCACGTCGACGCAGACGATCTCGGTCAAGTACCGGACGAACCAGCCGGTGACGGTGCCCCTGGGCACGGCCCTGGAAAATATCGATTACATGCCGGTATCAGGCACGCTGACCTTCCGGCCGGGCGAGCGGACGAAGGAGTTCACGGTCCCGATCCTGGAGGACAAGCTCACCGACGTCAACGAGACGTTCCGCGTGCTTCTCACCGACCCCGTCAACGTGGAGTTGGCCGGCGCGGGGAGCGCCATGACGGCGACGATCACGGACGTCGCCTACATTCCTCCCCCGGCCCCGGGCTTCCAGATCGCGCTGGTCTTCCCCGACAACTCGCTGACGAGCTCACAGCAGATCACCTTTCAGCAGGCAGCCAGCCGCTGGCAGGATATCATCGTGGGGGACCTTCCCGACGTGACCGACCCCGCCACGGGCCGCGTGATCGACGACATCCTGATCGTGGCGACGGCCCCGGCGATCGACGGCGTTGGGGGCGTCCTCGGCCCGGCCGGCCCCGACGCCTACCGGCCCGGAGCCCGCGGGCTTCCGTGGAAGGGCACCATGGAGTTCGACACCGCCGACGTGGCGGCGCTCGAGGCGGGCGGACAGTTTCTGGACGTGATCCTTCACGAGATGGCGCACGTCCTCGGCTTCGGTTCGCTCTGGCAGCGGTTCAATCTCGTCGAGGGACTGGCCGGGAACAACCCGATCTATGTCGGAAGCAACGCGCTGCGGGAATTCCGGAGCATCTTCAACTCCCCGACCGCATCGGGCGTGCCGGTTCAGAACACAGGCGGCCCCGGCACGGCCGGCGTGCACTGGCGGGAGTCCGTTCTGGATACGGAGTTGATGACCGGCTTTTCCGAGCCGGCTGGCACGAGAAATCCGATCAGCCGGATCACGATCGGGGCGTTCAAGGATCTCGGGTATC
>JBKDUV010000277.1:0-13378 GCA_046339335.1 Planctomycetia bacterium
CGAGCCTCACGTCCGTCACCTTCCAAGGGGCCGTCAAGCCAAGAACCTGCTGATAGAGCTCCGTGTCGAACATGCGCCTTGCCTCCAGGGGAAAGCCGCATTCTCCCCTATGGAGCTACCCACAAAAATCCCCGATGGACCCTTTTCGTTTTCCGCTGTATGGCATGCATGGGGTATCGGCCACCCGGCCCATCGGCCATGAATCTTTTTTTCAAGCGTCAATAAGCAGGGGTTTCGTAAGGGTTCGCGGGACAGGCAAAACCCACACAACCCACAAGCCAGACAGCCCAGAGCCGTGCTCGAGGCTGTGCGGCAAAAGGAAAAGTCTGACGACGACTCACGTCTTCGGCTGCCACGAGGGCATGCGGCCGCGCAAATCGGTTCACATACGCCAGCGATCGTACCGAGGCGCGGAGCTCAGGTTGACTTCAGCGGCCGCGGCCGCCGCCCGGGCGACCCTCGCCACTCCGGGGTGAACGACTGCGGGCGTCGAGGTTGCCGGCGATTACGATGCCGATCGCTTCAACCCAACTCGGTACGTCAAGCACCGTGCTTAGGCCGCTTTCGGCAAGAATTTCCTCGTCCTCCGGCGAAGGTTCGCGACGCTCAGTGCGACGGGTTGCATCTTCTACGCCCAGGAACTCGAGGCCTTCGTCATCCTCGTCATAGCCGCCCGACACTGTCGCGAAGTCACCGCGCCGGCCGCGGGACAGGGTCGAAGACGACCGCGAATCGCCGTCGCGTCGCTGGCCTCGACCAGGCCGGCTGGACTCGCGATCCGTTCCCACGCGTCCCGCAGCGGATCGGCTCCGGGACGTTTCACGGGTCCGCCCCTCACCTCCCCTGCGTCTGCGTCGCCGCCGGCCACCACGCTCCTCACCATCCCCCTGTCGGGCAGAGGACCCGGTATCGCGATCGGTCTGCTGCCCGCGGGCAGGCTCCGTCGGGCGAGCCTGCCGCACGCCGTAGCCTGACGGCAGCGGTTCGTCGTCAAGCTGCCCGGGCTCGGCACGTCCACGGGCCGCTTCAGACCCGGCAGAGGGCCCCCCCGCGCTTGACTCAAGGGCCCCTTCCCGGCCTCGGCCTCGGCCACCACGCCGCCCACGCCGTCTTCGCCGCCGCGGCCGCTCGCCGCCGTCGTCTGTGTCTGCGGACGCTGGCCCGGATCGCGGCTTGCCTTCGCCTTCAGCCGCTGGCGCAAACAACTCAGCGTCAAAGTCTGCCGCGTCGTCGTGGCCCAGTCGATCGGCGCCGGCATGGCGCTCGGACGGCCGATCCGCCGCCGGGCCACGGTCGCCGGAAGCGCCCTCCTGAAACCGACGCTCGTCGTCACGAGTGCGAGGCTCGTCGCCGTCGCGGAAGCGACCAGATTCGCGGTCCTCGATACGGACGACGCCGGGTTCAGTGCCATCGGTGCGGCGGCCATCTTCGCCGCGCTCGCCGCGCCGGCGGCGTCCACCCCTGCGACCACGCCGGCGCCGCCCCTCGCCCCGGCCTTCGGTGCGACCGGCCGTGCCGCTGTCGTCACGCCGCAGGCCACGCTCCTCGATTTTTTCGTCACCGCGTTCGACTTCACGGCCCTCCGCATCGCGCAGATCTGTCATATGGCCACGGCGATCGTCGTCGGCTACGCGATCGTGGCGTTCGCCACGGTCGGTCTGCGGCGTGGCGGCGGGCCGCGGCTCCGCATGATCCACGCGGGACTTCAACTCGCCGACGGGGGGACGCCGCTGGTGCGACTGGGGAGCGGGAGTCACAGGGGGCGTTCCGGCGACGCCAAGTTCACTCGCCAAATCATCCCAACTGGCAGCGGCGGGCGGCGTTGAGGGCCGGGGACGCTTCAATTCTGTTTGCGGTCGGGGAGCGGGCTGAGCCGGCGGCGTCGGACGCGGCGTCGAGTCCTCACCGGCGGGGCGGGCACCGAGCGAGTCGGCCAGCGAATCCCAGGCGTCATGCGAATGGTCGGGCATCTGGTTCAAATCCTCGTTTCCGGGAACAGGCGGACCGTGCGGGCGAACGCCGCGGCGTCCCCATGAAGATAACGGAAACGCCACGGCCGCGGCAGGTGGTGGCTCGCGCGCCCCCCGTTGGCCGCACCTGCCACCGGCCACGGCCGTCGGCCGCCGTTTTGCCGCGGCGTCCTGCCGCCCCCCCGGCATGTCCCAGAGGACAGGCATGTCCCAGAGCACAGAGGACAGGCATGTCCCAGATGTCCCAGACATGTCCCAGAGGACAGGCATGTCCCAGAGGACTGTCCCGAGAGGACAGACGTGCAACACTGCCCCAAGAGGACAGACGTGCAACACTGCCCTACGGGCCGATCGAGCGGATCATGCTGCCGTTGTCGGCGACCTCGAACAACGGTCGGTAGGGGCTCGCCAGGCTGCGACGCGAGCGGCCGGCTGGGTAGTAGACGAGATTGATGCCAAGGTTCCAGGCGGCGGGCGAGAATGTGTAGAAGTTGCCCGCGCCGTCGATATCGATCGCCTTCGACTTGCCCGGGATCAGGTAGGTGAACGTGCCCTCGAGGGCGAGGGACCGGCCCATCGGGGCGCGCATCATCGAACCGACGATGCCGTCGCCGTTGCCAGTCCCGCCGCCCCACACCTTCCACTCGTTCGCATCGCCGAACTGCAGCCGGTAGAAGCCGCAGTACAGATCGAGCGTGCTTGCCAAGCCGTTCTGCCGCGTGATCGGCCCGAACAGCCCGGTCTGGTCGCCGAGATTCGTCGCACTCCAGAAGCCGGCCTCGTGGTAGCCCCACACGTAGCTGATCTCGGCGCGAAGCTGCGAGACGTCGACGTTGTCGAACCAGTTGTCGCTCAGGTAGTCATAGACCGCCCCGCCTTGCAGCCCGCGTCCCTCGAAGGCGCGGGTAAAGAAGCCGGTGGTGATGAAGTTCTGGGTGCGGGCATTCTTCTGCAGGAGGCTGCTGCCGGTGTCGATCGACGCCGACTGAAAGTTGGTCTGCGTGCCCCGCCAGCCGACCTGCCAGCCCACGCCGAACGCGTTCCAGAAGGGCATCGCCCAGTTCAGGTACTCGTTCGTACCGAAGTTGCCGTTGATGCCCAGGTCGGTGCTGTTGGTGAACGCCGTCACGCCGGCGCTCGCCGTGAAGTCGCGGTACCAGCGCCAGCCGTAGTAGGGCTTGCCGAACCGGCGCAGGAAGGCACAGATCTTGCCGTCGTGCATGCAGAAGGGGAGGCATTCGTCCTCGCACTCGTAGGGGTCGTCATAGAAAGACTCGACGTGCAACTGGCTCGGGTATTCGCCGAGCAGCAGGCCGTCGTCACCAGGCATTCCCGAGGAGAAGCCAGGGCCGCCTTCTTCGATTGCCATGCCGTCGAACGGGGCCGTCTCGATGATCGTCTCGCCGGCGATGCCCGGGATCGCGTCACGGGGCAGCTCGAGGCCCGCGCCGGTGTCAGGTGTCGCGCCGGGTGCCGGGAGTCGTTCCGCGTCAGGGGCGGCCGTGGGCTCACGCCCGGCCCCGGGCTGGCCGCCGGGTTGAGCGACGGTCGGCTCGGCGGGCGTGCGGCGCACCACCGACGGCAGGTCGTCGGCGTTCATGGCGTAGCGGTCGGGCCGCCGCGACTGCGGCACTCCGCCGCCGGACCGCGGTGCCAAGCCGCCACCGTAGCGGTCTGCATCGCCGCGCGGGACTGCCCGCCTGCCTGCCGTGCCTTCCATGGCAGCGACCTGCCGGCCTTCCGGGGCGAGCAAAGGACGCCCAACCTCTCCCTGGGGGGATCGCATGAGGTTGAGCCCGAGGATGCCATCGGGGTTGGCGGGATCGAATGCCCGCTGCATCGCTCCGGAGACGCGGTTCGGGCTCGTGTATTCGCCTGGCCGCTGGCCGGGGCGACCACGCATCGGAGCGTAAGTGTTGCGGGGCGTCTTCACGCGGTCGGGGCCCGCGGCGAGAGGCGGAACGCCGTCGGGGAGAATCACCGCCGGACCTGACGTGGCGTCGATTCGTGCGGCGGAAGGCGGAGCGGCAAGCACGCCGGGCGTAGTGACATTCTTGGAGAGAGGTTGCGGGGCGGCCGCCGCCGCCGGATCGCTTGCAGCAGCCCCCGCATCGGCCGACGGAGGCACGGCGGTCGGAGGCACGTCCCGTTCCTGGCTGGTCGCCCGCGCGGACCGGTGTGGCGTCCAGTTGAGGGAGGATCGTCCCTGGCCTGCGGTGTCGCCGACTGCCGTCGATGCGGCGAGGATCGTCGCTGCGGTCAGGAGCAGGGGGAGTTTTCGCGGGGTGTTCCGAGCGTTCATGCCAGATCCTCCAAGCAGCCAGTCCAGCGGCCGGTATGGCACGTCAGAGACTGCTTCATCGGAAAGGTTATCGGCACTGGAACACGTGGAACTTCCGCCAAAATCGCTGCGACCGGCAACGACCTCCCAGGCTCCGCATTTTGCCTGGCCGGTGGCCGGTCGCGTTCAGCCGTGGCGATCGGGCGGGGCTGAGCGGAGTGCGGCGGCCAGGTCGGCGCGGAGATCCGCAGCCGCCTCGAGGCCGACCGAGAGCCGGATCAGCCCGTCGGCGATGCCGCAGGCGCGGCGGGCGGCCGGATCGTAGGACCCGTGCGACATCACCGCCGGCAACTCGATGAGGCTCTCGGCCGCGCCCAGGCTCACCGCCAACTGAAACAGCCGCGTCGCCTCGACGACCCGCCGGGCGTCCTCCACCGACCCGTCGATCTCGAAACTCACGATGCCGCCGAAGCCGCCGCGCATCTGCCGGGCGGCGAGGGCATGCCCCGGGTGATCGGGGAGGCCCGGATAGAGGACGCGCCGAACCCGCGGCTGCTGCTGCAGCCAGTGGGCGATATCCAGGGCCGTCGCCGACAGGGCGTGGACCCGCAGTTCGAGCGTCTTCAGCCCGCGGCTACAGAGAAACGACTCCAACGGCCCGAGCACGGCGCCGGTGGCGTTCTGCAGCCAGTGAAGCCGGGTGCCGAGGTCCGCGTCGCGGACGACGAGGGCGCCGCCGAGCAGGTCGCTGTGGCCGCCGAGGTATTTCGTGGCCGAGTGCATGACGATGTCGGCGCCATGCTCGAGCGGCCGTGTGATCACCGGCGTGGCGAGCGTGGCGTCGCAGGCGAGCAGGGCGCCGGCGGCATGGGCGATCCGAGCGCAGGCTGCGATGTCGGTGATCGAGAGCAGGGGATTGCCCGGCGACTCGATCCACACGAGTTTCGTGCCGCCGGTCACGGCCCGGGCGACGGCATTGGTGTCGGAGGTGTCGACGGCAGTGACGGCGATGCCGCGGTCGGCGAGGACGCGGTTGAAGAGCCGCCACGTGCCGCCATAGATGTCGGTGCCGGTGACGATGTGGTCGCCGGGGGCGAGGAGGAGCGTGGCGCAGTGCGTGGCCGCCATCCCGGACGCGAAGGCCAGGGCCCGCACGCCGCCGTCGAGGTCGGCGAGCGTCCGCTCGAAATTGTGTCGCGTCGGGCTGCCGGTTCGGGCGTAGTCGTAGGCCGCCGTCATCGAGGCGTCAGGCTGCACGAACGTGCTCGCGACGTGGATCGGCGGCACGACGGCGCCGGTGGCGGGATCGCTTGCCTGGCCGACGTGGATCGCCCGGGTGCGGAATTCCATGCGGCTCACCCGCGGTCGAGCGCCTGGGCGAAGTCGGCCACGAGGTCGGCCGTGTCCTCGATGCCGCAGGCGACGCGGATCATGTTGTCAGGGATGCCGAAGGCGGCCCGGTCTGCGGGAGTGTAGCTCCAGTAGCTCATGACGAGAGGCTGCTCGATGAGCGACTCGACGCCGCCGAGACTGGGGCCGATCCGCGGGATGCGCACGGCGTCGACGACGTCGGCCGTGGCCCGCCAGTCGGCATCGCGAACGAGGAACGTGACCAGCCCGCCACAGCCGCGCATCGTGCGGGCGGCGACGGCGTGATAGGGATGGCTTTCGAGGCCCGGGTAATAGACCTTTTCCACGCGCGAGTGGGCCTCGAGGAACCGGGCCAATGCGAGGCCATTGGCGTTGTGCCGCTCCATCCGCAGGGCGAACGTCTTCAGGCCGCGCTCCAGGAGGTAGGCGTTGTGCGGCGAGTTCACGCCCCCCATGATGCCGCGGAGCTTGCGGACCGGCTCGAGCAGTTCGCGGGAGCCGATCACCGCGCCGGCGAGCAGGTCGTTGTGGCCACCGAGGTACTTCGTGGCCGAGTGGAGCACGAAGTCGACACCGGCCTCGAGCGGCCGGAGGGTGTAGGGGGTGCAGAGCGTCGCGTCGATGAGCGTGAGCACGCCACGGCGGCGGCCGATCTCCGCGAATCTGGCCACGTCGACGACGCTGAGGTGCGGATTCGTCGGCGACTCGCTGACGAGGAACCGGGTCCGCGGCGTGATCGCCGCCTCGAGCGCGTCGTAGTCGCAGGTCTTGACCTCCCGGAAAGCGACGCCGAACCGGGTCAGGTGCCGGCGGCAGAACTCTCGGCTGCGGTGGTAGCACTCGTCGAAGAAAACGATCTCGTCGCCGGCATTGAGGTGCGTCATCAGCAGGCCGACAAGGGCCGCCATGCCGCTGGAGAACAGCACCCCCATCTCGCCCCCTTCGAGCGCCGCGAGCTTCCGTTCCACGACCCGCTCGCCGGGGTTGCCGTAGCGGCCGTACTCCTCGCGCGGCTGGTCCTCCTCGATGAAGTCGATGATCGACTGCGTGTCGCGGAAGGTGTAGGTCGAGGAGGCGAAGATCGGGTCGGTGATCGAATGCCCCGGTTTCTCGCGGGCCTCACCGGCGTGGACTGCGACAGTGGAAGGACCGGGCGGGGCGGCGACAGGCACGGCCGGCGTGCCGGCGGCTGGCTCGGAGGCGTTCGTGGTCGGCATGCCGGAGTCGTATGGGGCGAAGAAAGGTCTTGGCCGAACCGTACCGACGAGTCTAGTCCTGAGCCGGGAGGGTCACAAGCAACACGCGGTTCGCGAGCGACCGGGGAAGCGGGCGAGTGAAAGCACGCCGGGCAGAATCGTTACAACCCCACGCGTTGCGGCTTGGCGAGGCGTTCCGGGAAGCGGCCGATTGCGGTCGTGGCGCCGGAGCCGCTGGCGCCGGCGGATCACCATGGGCGCCAGCGGCGCCGAGGCTATACACTTCTTCATCCGGGTGCCTCTCGCACGAGGTGCGGTCCGGCAAATTTCAGCGTTCGCGTCGCGGGCTTTCCGTCGCCATGGCCAACAAAAAATCCCCCGCGTCCGTCATGGCTTCGCCGGCGGCCCAGCCGGCATTGGCTGCAGCGCGGCTCTGGCCGCCCCGGCGGGTGCTCGTCAGCGTCGCCTCCCTCGTCGCCGCGATTGTCCTCGTGCGGGCCGAGTTCCTCGAGCCCGTGGTGGGCAGCATCGTCGATCAGGCGGTCCGCAACATCATCACGCTGATCCTCGCCTTCTCGGCGCTGGTGTCGCTGCTTCTTTGGTTCGTCCGCGAAAGCGGACACGCGCAGCCGCTCAAGCAGATGGTCCTCGGCGGCCTGCTCGGGGCCGTCGTCGTGGCGGCGGGCGCGCTGCGGATCGAGCGCGTGTCGGGGGACCTCGTGCCGGAGTTCAACTGGCGTTGGGCCCCGCCGCGAGACCGGCTCCTGCCGAAGGCGGACCTCGTACCGAAGGCGGACGGGGGATCGGACGCCCGGCCGGGAGCGGAGCCAGCAACCACCGTGCCGTGGTCGCCGACAGCGGAGGATTTTCCCCGGTTTCTCGGCCCGGCTGGGGACGCGTCATTGCCGGGGCCGGCAGTCGCGGCCGACTGGCAGGCGACGCCTCCGCGCGAGGTCTGGCGCCGGGCGATCGGCGCCGGCTGGAGCGGGTTTGCGGTCTGCGCCGGCAATGCGGTGACGCTCGAGCAGCGCGGCGACGAGGAGATCGTCTCCTGCCTGTCGATCGTGGACGGCCGCCAGGCGTGGGCCGTGCCGATTCGTGGCCGGCACGAGACGGTGCTCGGCGGCGTCGGCCCGCGGTCCACGCCCACGATCCGCGACGGCGTCGTGTATGCCGCCGGTGCAACGGGCTGGCTACACGCCATCGACGGCCCGACGGGCCGGGTGACGTGGCGGAAGAACGTCCTTGACGACCTCGGCATCGATGCCGACAAGCATGCCGCCGCGGTCGCCTGGGGCCGGTCAGGGTCGCCGCTCGTGACGGACACGCTCGTGATCGTGCCGGGGGGCGGGCCGCTCGAGGCGGGGGGTGGCGCCGTGTCGCTCGTGGCCTACGACCGCGCGACCGGCGAGCGCCGCTGGACGGGCGGCGACGAGCAGATCAGTTACGCATCGCCCGAACTCGTGACGATCGGTGGTCGAGAGGTCGTGCTCACGGTCAACGAGGCGAGCGTGGCGGCCCACGACCCCGAAACCGGCAAGCGGCTCTGGTCGTTCCCCTGGCCCGGGCATTCGAACTCCGATGCCAGTTGCTCGCAGCCGCGGGTCCTCGCCGACGGGCGGATCTTCATCTCCAAGGGATACGGGGTCGGAGCGGCGCTGTTTGGCGTTGAGCCCCCGGCGGCCGGCGCGGCGGATGCGGGGCAGCCGGCATACCGGCCGGTCTGGTCGCAGGCCGGACTGTTGAAGACGAAGTTCACCAACGTCGTCGTCCACGACGGCCACGCCTACGGCCTCTCCGACGGCATCCTGGAGTGCATCCGCCTCGCCGACGGGAAGCGGATCTGGAAGGGAGGCCGGTACGGCCAGGGGCAGGTGCTGCGGGTCGGGGAACACCTGCTCGTGCAGGCGGAGTCTGGGGAGGTCGTGCTCGTGGACTGCGCGTCCGCCGGTCACGCGGTCCGCGGCCGGCTGGCGGCGCTCGACGGACAGACGTGGAACAATCCGACGGTCGTTGGTGACCGGCTGCTCGTTCGCAACGCCGCCGAAGCGGCCTGCTACACGCTGCCCGTCCGGAACGAGTAGAAGACGGTCTGTGACTTCAGTTGCGGAGATTTCGATCGAGTGTGTCGAGGAGCGCAAGCCCGCGTTTCGATGACCCCTTGGCGGCGCGGAGGCGCAAGCGTGTTTTCGCGTCGAACTCGGCGAGGCTCATCGTCGAAAACTCCTCCATCAGCTTGTTGAGGCTGATGTCACGGTGTTTCGCCAACTGCCGCAGGCGGTCGGCCGTGTCGTCCGGAATGCGAATGGTCAGCGTCGTCATGGCCGTCTTCTCGAGGTCTTGAGGAATTCCGCGGGAGTCACGATGCCGATGTCCGGAAAGGCCAGCTCGCCCGACCGGAAGTCCCGGACATTATTGGTGACAATCGACGTCGCACTGCCGGCGACAGCAAGTTCCATGCTGTGGTTGTCCGATTCATCTGCGAGGTTCGGTCGCCAGCGGAAAGAAATTCGTATCCAGGAGCATGCCGCGAGAAACGCATTCAGGAAGTCAGCGCACTCTTTCGGTGTGAGCGGACAGCGGGCTGTGACCGATGGTCGGGCGAAGACGCTCTCCTATGCGTGAAAAGGGGCATTGCTGGTCAGCGGCTCCACGGACGGCCCATCCGGCCCTGGTAGCATACATGCTGTCGTCCACGACACCGGCCCATTCCATGTCGACGTCCTCGCCACAGCCGCACCCGCCGACGCCCGCCGGGGCGGTGCTCGTCTGCCAGATGGAGGTCGTGCCCGGCAACCCCGATGCCAACCTGGCCCGGATCCTGCGCGGCATCGACGAGGCCACGGAACGCGGCGCGTCGCTCGTCGTCTTTCCGGAGATGGCCCTGCCCGGCTACCTGCTCGGAGACGAGTGGGAGAACGACGCCTTCCTCCGCGACCTCGTGGCGATGAACGAGGAGATCGTCGCCCACACCCGTGGCCGGGCCGCCGCCGTGTGGGGGAGCGTGCAGCCGGTGTTCGGCGACCACGTGCCGGTGCTCGGTCGCGTGCCGCCGCTCGGCTCCCGCGGCGAGGACGGCCGGACCCGCAAGTACAACGCCGCCTTCGTGGCCGTCGGCGGAGCCCTCGTGGGCAACGGCGTGTTTCCGGGATTCACGCCCAAGGCGCTGTTGCCGAAATACCGCGAGTTCGACGACGCCCGGCACTTTTACGGGCTGCCCGCACTCGCACAGGAACTGGGCCTGCCGCCGGCCGACCTGGTCGCGCCGTTCGTACTGCCGATCGCGGGGGTCGAGCGGCGCGTGGGCGTGATCCTCTGCGAGGACATGTGGGACGACGACTACGCCTTCAAGCCGGTCGCCGTTCTCGCCGCCAAGGGGGCGGAAGTGATTCTCAACCTGTCGGCGTCCCCATTCGGCATCGGCAAGCAGGCGAAGCGCGACCGGATTCTCGCGGTGCAGAGCCGGGGCTGCGAGTTCTACTACGCCAACTGCACGGGGGCGCAGGACAACGGCAAGAACGTCTTCGTGTTCGACGGCGCCAGCCCGATCTACCGCGACGGCCGGAAGGTCGCCCAGGGGCCGGGGTTTCGCGAGGCGTTCGTCGGCGGCGCGTCGGGCTGCGAGCCGGAGACCGAGGAGATCGCCAAGGTGCATGCGGCAGTCGTGAGCGGCCTGCGGGCGACGCTCGCGCGGGTCGCTGGCCGGAAGGTGCTCGTCGGCCTCTCGGGGGGCATCGACTCCGCCGTCGTCGCAGCGCTGGCGGCGGAGGCGATCGGCCGCGAGAACGTCGTCGGCGTCACGATGCCGAGCCGCTACAACACGGCCACGACGCAGGGGCTGGCCGCGGAACTCGCCGCGGGCCTCGGCATCCGCCTGATCGTGGCACCGATCGAGGAGGCGGTGGAGGCGACGCGGCGGCAGATCGCGGGGCTGACGGCCGCGCCGGTCGCGGGGCTCGTCGATGAAAATATCCAGGCCCGCGACCGGGGCAGCCGGCTGCTGGCGGCGCTGGCCGCGCAGCTCGGTGCCATCGAGGGCGCGGGCGTCGTGTTCACCAACAACGGCAACAAGACCGAGGTCGCCCAGGGATACTGCACGCTGTATGGCGACGTGAACGGCGCGGTCGCGCCGCTCGCCGACCTCTACAAGACGCAGGTCTACCGACTGGCGCGGCATCTCAACGCCAGCGGCGGCGGCCCGATCCCCGCCGGGATCCTTGCCGTCAAGCCGACGGCCGAACTGTCTGCGGCGCAGAACCCGGACCACGGGGGCGGGGACCCGTTCCAGTTCGAGTACCACGACCGTCTGCTCGCCCTGTGGATCGAGTTGCGTCGCGACCCGGAGGACATCCTCGCCGACCTCGCCGCCGGCAGGCTGGAGAGCGTGCTCGGGCTGCCGGAGGGGAGTCGTGTGGTCGGCGGTTTCTTTCCCGACGCGGCGGCGTTCATCGCCGATCTCGAGACCTGCTGGCGCCGGTTCAAGGGGAGCTTTTTCAAGCGCGTGCAGGCCCCGCCGATCGTCGTCGTCAGCAAGCGGGCCTTTGGGTTCGACCTGCGCGAGGCCCAGACGGGGGCCCGCTTCACGCGACGCTACCGGCGGCTCAAGGAGTCGATCCTCGGCCGGCCCGGGTGACGGCAGGGGCCGAGCCCTGCGTCGTCGTCGCGTCATGCCGCGGACGCGGCCGGCCGCGTCACTTGTCGGGCGTGGTCTGTTCGGCAGCCTTCGTCGCCCACCAGCCACGCAGCGCCTTCACGGCGGCGACCGCTCGCCCGTGCCGCAGTGCCGCGGCCCTCAGTGCCTCTGGGTTGCTTTGCGGCACGAGGGGATAAAAACCGTTCGCCTGAAACCGCTCGGCACCGGCCTCCGCGTAGCCGAGATGTTTTTTCGCGATCGTGCCGGCCGCAGCGTATGCCTCGGCGATGACCCAGGCCGATTCGGTCTTCTCCGGCTCGCGGGCGAGCACCCGGTCGAGGGCCGCCAGCGCCCGCCGCGGCAGGTCGGCCGGCCCCTCGTCACAGGCCTTCGCGATGTGGTGAATGGCGAGGACGCGGACGTTGGTACCGATCTCGGCGTCGCGTTCCCGGGGGGCTGCCGCCCACTCGAGCAGCAGGGGCAGGGCGGCGGCGCGGCCTGCGGGGCCGCAGATCTCATCGAGAGCCGCCTGCCGGGCGCGGCCGTCGGCCTCGCGCAGGATCTGCGGCATCTCCTGGCCGGCATCGGCCGTACCCGCCACGACGAGTTCGATGATCCGCCGGGCGGTCGCGGGCTGAAAATGGACGGGGTGCATCGTGATCGTGAAGGCGTCGCGGTTTTTCATCTTCGTGACCAGCCAGATGCCCTGCTGGCCTTCCTTGAACCCATCAAAGCCATCGACGATCCTTCTTCCGCCGGGTGAGACGACCCGGATCGCGGCCTTGCCTGCGCCGTCTCCCTTGAGCATCGCGCCGACCTTGATCACGAGCACGTCGTGTTCCGGATCGAGCGGCTCCTTGACGGCGACCTCGCCCAGCACGATGACATCCGCGTCGCGGACCGCGTTGCCGAAGGGGATGGGTCCAAAATTCGACGCGGCGGCTTGGCCGCAGCAGAAAACCAACGCGAGGCAGGCGACCAGTGCCGAGAGCCGGCGCCGCCCTGCGGTCGGATATGCACGCGTGTCGCTCGATCGGCTCGTCATGAGGTGGGTTCCTGGGATGAGGGGGGCAGCGGGCATTTTCGTGGATGGATGTCGTTTCACTTTATCTGTCCTGTCGGTCCTGCCGCTCTTGAAACCGCTCCGGCACGACGAAGTCGTCGGTCGGGCTGCCATCGGGCTCGGGGATCAGTTCGAGCATGTCGATCCGCGGGATCTGGACATCTTCCTTTTCGATCAGGGCCGAGAGCGTCTTGGGTGAAATCTTTTTCAGGTTGGGAAGGGACAGGCAGCCGTTCCGGGTAGCGAGAGCGGCGGCGACCGCGACCGAGTCGGCAGCCTCGAACGCCGTGATCCCGGGAAGGTTGCCGTCCCACGAGTCGATGGCGACGACCGCCGCGGCAGCCCCTGGGGAGAGCTTTGCGAGTTTCGGAAAGGTAACGCGGCGGTCTGTCGTGGCCAGTACCGTGGCGTGGAGGCGGACGAGGGCCGGGGCGTCGGGCATGTCGAGGGCGGTGCGGCCGGCGATGCGACCGACGTGCAGTCGCAGGCACGGGCATGCGGCGAGGGCCGTGGCCGCGTCGGCGTCGAGCCGCTCGAGCCCGTCGAGATGCAGGCTGGCGCCCGCGAACCGGGCCAGCGCCGCGGCCGTCTCGGTGTCGAGTTCTTTCAGGCCGTCAAGTTGCAGTCGCAGGCCAGGGAATGTCGCCAGGGCGGCGGCTGTGTTTGGGTCGAGGGACCGCAGGCCGTTGAGGTGGAGGGCGACGCCGGGAAAGGCCGCAATCGCCGCGGCGGTGTCGGCATCGAGGTCCGTCACTCCGTCGAGGACGAGGGAGCGGGTCTTGAGACCGGCAAGTTCCCGGGCCTGCCTCGGCGTCAGTGCCGTGATGATCGTCGTGTCAGCAGGCGGGGCGTCGGGCGGGGCGG
>JBKDUV010000278.1:0-12752 GCA_046339335.1 Planctomycetia bacterium
GTCTCGGGTGACGAGCCGTCCTGACGCCGGTTCTTCATGCTCGGCATGGGGCATTGGCTCGGCCTCGGCGTCCACGATCTGGCCCCCCCTGCCGGCCCGCTGGCGCCGGGCTGGGTGCTGACGGTCGAGCCGGGCATCTACATCCCCGAGGAGCGGATCGGCATCCGGCTGGAAAACGACATCCTGATCACGGCTGACGGCCCCGTCGATCTCTGCAGCCAGGTGCCGCTGGAGGCGGAGGAAATCGAGTCCCTCAGCGGCACGGGCCGCTGACGCCGGCTCGACGGGTGTCGCTATATTCTCGCTCACTCTTCCGCGTCCGCCCCCCAGGAGTCCATCCCATGCGTTCGCTCGCGTTGTCCCCCTTCGTCCTCGCTCTCGCCCTGTTCGCGAACTCCCCGACGCGGGCCGACAACGACGGCGTGGAGGTCCCCCATCCGCCGCTGCCTCAAGGTGCCGGCACGATCGACGCCAACGCTCCCAAGACGTTCACGACGACCGCCTCCGGTCTCCAGTACCGCGTGCTGCGCAAGGGAAGCGGCGCCAAGCCGAAGCCGACCGACATCGTCACGGTCGACTACTTCGGCACGCTCCAACCGAAAGGCAAGCCCTTCGACAGTTCCTACGAACGAAAGGAGCCGAGCGAGTTCCCGCTCAACGACGTCATCAAGGGCTGGACCGAGGGGCTGCAACTCGTCGGCGAGGGGGGCATGATCGAGCTCGTGATCCCCAGTGAACTCGGCTACGGTGCGCGGGGCACGCCCGGCGGCCCGATCCCGCGCAATGCGACGCTGTACTTCGTCGTCGAGCTGATCGCCATCAAGAAGTAGCCGTGGGATGCCCCGCTCCGGCCCGCTCGCAAGCGGCATCCGGCGTCACTTGAGAACGACGTCATCCTCGCTGAGGACGTAGGTGACGGGGACCGTGGTGGCGTTGGCATCGTGATCGTAGGTCTGCCAGGCCGCGGCCCGGGGAGAGAGCCCGGCCTTGCGGGCCGTGAGCAACTGGCAATAGACCCACGAATCGATCTTTGCGGAGAGGAAGAGCGTGTGGCCGTCGCAAAACACGACGACGGCGCCGTCGCCGCGGTGCGGCGACGTCGGATACCGCAGGGCCCAGGCGTTGCCGGTCGTGGCATGCTGCTTCGTCGGGTTGACCACGCGATAGACGGTCGATGCGGCCGGCACCTGGCCGGCCGCGAGCGTCGGCGGATGCATGAAGACGTGGCTCTTCGCCAGCGCGTTGGACGACCCGGAGAGCACGACGGCCGGCGCCGCCGGCCAATCGACTCCGGTCGTGACGAAGCGGCCGCTGCGCTCGGCGAGCATCAGGGTTGAACTCGCCCCGCTCCCGCTGTTCACGTCGTCGAGCGACGTGCTGGCCGGATAAAAATCGCCGGCATCCTCGTAGGATCCGTTGGTGTTGGCGTCGTAGCCGACGCGATCATGAAACACGCCGTCGGCCACGAACTGGCGATTGCCCGTGGCACTGAACGAGTTGGAACCGCTGGCCGTGCGCTCGGTGCCGGTGCCGGCATTGACGGCATAGCTCAGCGGTGCCGACGAGTACCGTCTGGCATCCGCTGCCCCCGTCGGGCAGAGAAACACCGGAATGACCTTGTTGCTGATCGAGTCCGAACCGGCAGAGCCCTTGTCGAACCAGTCGTAGGCCTCCTGGTTGCCAAGCTGTGGCAGGATCGGCACCGTCCACGACGTCGTGCCCGTACCCACCCGGTTTCGCCAGCCCGGCAGCGACGCGGTTGCCGAGTCGTAGCCGACGATCGCCTGTCCCAGCTGGCGGATGTTGTTGATGCACTGCGTCCGCCGGGATGATTCCCGAGCCGCCTGGAAGGCGGGCATGAGGATGCCCACCAGCGCCACGATGATCGAGATCACGACGAGGAGTTCCACGAGCGTGTACGCGCCGCGTCGATCCGCCACGCATTCCATTCGCCGTGCGGCGCCTGCCTGACGCATCGTTTGACATCCTCGAGATCGGGCTCGCGTAGCAGCCGGCCCCGGCCGCCGGACGGCCACACCTGAAATCGTCTGCCGGATACGCCCCGCCGTCCAGTGAGAAAATGATGAGCGGCCGAAGCCGGCCCATCGGTCGCCCGCCCGCGTGCGACTTCGGGCCCTCTATAATGGAGGGCCATGGACGCCTCGGACACTCCCCCTTCGATCGTGATCATCGGCGCCGGTCCGGCCGGCCTGACGGCCGCCTACCTGCTCACGCAGGCCGGGGCGGCGGTCACCGTGCTGGAGGCGGACCCGACGCTCGTCGGGGGCATTTCGCGGACGGTCGAATACAAGGGGTTCCGCTTCGACATCGGCGGGCACCGGTTCTTTTCCAAGTCGCGCCAGGTCGAGGACCTGTGGACGGAACTGCTCGGCGACGACCTGCTCGTCAGGCCGCGGAGTTCGCGGATCCTCTACGGCGGCAAGTTTTACGCCTATCCGCTCAAGGCGGCGGAGGCGCTCAAAAACCTGGGTGTCGTCGAAGCGTGCCGCTGCGTCGCCAGCTAGGCCTACGCCCGGATGTTTCCGGTCCGCGAGCCGCGGTCGTTCGAGGATTGGGTGTCGAACAAGTTCGGCCGGCGGCTGTTCGGCATCTTCTTCAAGACCTACACGGAGAAGGTCTGGGGCATGAGCTGCCGGCAGATCTCCGCCGACTGGGCGGCGCAGCGGATCAAGGGGCTGTCGCTCTCCAGTGCGATCTGGAATGCGGTCTTCCCCCGGCGTCCGCGGGACAGGGCCTCCCAAATCAAGACGCTGATCGGGTCGTTTCGCTACCCGCGCAAAGGTCCCGGCATGATGTGGGAGGCGGCCGCCCGCCGCACGCGGGAGCAGGGAGGCGAAGTGCGGATGGGCTGTCGCGTGACCACGATCGAGTGCACTGGCCTGGACGTGGCGGGGAGCCGCTGGATCGTGCGTTACGACGACGGCAGCGGCATGGGCCGGCAGGTCGCGGCCGATCACGTCATCTCCTCGGCACCGCTGCGGGAACTGGTACTCGGCCTCCAGCCGGCCGCGTCCAGCGCCGCCCGGGATGCGGCACGGGCGCTGCGCTACCGGGACTTTCTCACCGTCGCGCTTGTCGTCAGGCCGTCCGCCCCGTTCACCGACAATTGGATCTACATCCACGAGCCGGGCGTCAAGGTGGGCCGGATCCAGAACTACCGCAGCTGGTCGCCGGAGATGGTGCCCGATCCCGACCTCGCCTGTTACGGCCTGGAGTACTTCTGCTTCGAGGGGGACGGCCTGTGGGCCGCGACCGACGCCGAACTCATCGCCCTTGCCACGGACGAGATCGTCCGGCTGGGACTGGCCCGCCCCGGCGACGTCCTCGATGGCCACGTCGTCCGGCAGCCCAAGGCCTACCCGGTCTACGACGACGACTACGCCGCCCACGTGGCCACGATCCGCGCGGAACTCACCGCCCACTACCCCAACCTGCACCTGGTCGGCCGCAACGGGATGCACAAATACAACAACCAGGATCACGCCATGATGACCGCGATGCTCGCCGCGCAGAACATCCTCGCCGGCCGGCTCGTGCACGACGTCTGGGCGGTCAACGAGGACGCCGAGTACCACGAGGCCGGAAACCGCGGCGCGCGGACCGAGGCGGCCAGTACGTCCGGCGCCGGTGCCGGAGGGCTGCGGAACGTGCCGCGGTCGATCAATTCCCCTGCAGTCTCCTCCACCACGACGCGGCCCGTGAGAAATTCGTGAGGCCGGCGCCGCGGAGCGAAACGCGGGGTGTCGGTTGCGTCACCCTTTTGGGCATCGGTAAACTTTCGTCTGGGGTTCCTCGGAGCCAACCGCATCGCGGTGCCTTGGCCCCGTTCATCGGCTCGCCCCGCCCATGCGCCCCTTGCCCCCGATCAATTCGGTCGTCTGCCTGCTGGCGGAGTACGAATATCCGTCGTTCTCAGGCTTTCCGTTCATCGGGCTGCTGCTGTTTCTTCTCTTCGCAGCCACGGCGGCCGGGGCCGTCGGGTTCACGATCTGGATGGAGGAACAGCACCGGGATCTGAAGATTCCCGGAATGGAGCGCTGGTATGCGGGCATCATCGGCCTGATGGCCGCGCTGCTGGTCGCCACCACGCAGTTCGGCCCGCTGGCGGTGCCGGTGGGCACGCTGGCCATCGCGTCGTTCATGTATGCGTTCGCGGCGCGGCGCGACAAGCGGGTGGCCGAGCAGGAGCGGGTCCTCACCAGGCGGTTTGCCCGCCAGGCCGTGCGGTCGCTTCGCGACCGGCTCGCGGCCCTGCGCACGCGCGACAAGACCAAGGCCGCGAAGCCGGCGCCGTCGCTCACGGATCGGCTGGGGCAGTTGACCGCCGCCCTGGAAAAGGCGGGCGGCCGCAAGCGGCACGCGGCGGCGACCGGCGTTGAGCAGGCGGCGGCCGCCGGTCAGCCCACCTTCTCGCTCCTCAAGAAGGACGGATCGCCGGCCATCGCCGGCGGCGAAGGCAGCCAGGCCTTGTCGGCGAACATCCAGCACGTGCGCACGATGCTGATCGCCGCCATGAAGGCCGGGGCGACCGACATCCACCTCGAGCCCCACGAAAAGGAGTTCTTCGTGCGGTTTCGCGTCGACGGCGTGCTCCACAATTCCGAGACCATGAGCATGGCGGATGGCAAGGGCATGACGTCGATGCTCAAGGTCGCCTCCGACATGGACATCGCCGACCGGCGCCGGCCGCAGGATGGCACGTTCTCCGCCCTGTTCGGCACCGACAAGTATGAAATCCGCGCCGCCTCCACGCCGACCAGCTACGGAGAGAAGATGGTCCTCCGGCTGCTCAACTCCTCGGGGGGCGTGATGAACGCGGGGCTGGGCAACATCGGCCTGCGGCCCCAGATCCTGACCGCGCTGCAGGAGGTGATCCACAAGCCCTATGGCATGTTCCTCGTCACCGGACCGACGGGCTCGGGCAAGACGACCACGGTCTACGCCTCGCTCAACGAGATCGACGCCAACCAGCACAACATCACCACGATCGAGGATCCGGTCGAATACCGGCTCGACGGAATCACCCAGATAGCCGTCAACACCGCGGCTGGAGTCACGTTCGCCAGCATCCTGCGCAGCGTTCTCCGCCAGGATCCCGACGTCCTGCTCGTGGGCGAGATCCGCGACAAGGAGACGGCGGAAATCGCCTGTCAGGCTGCCCTCACCGGCCACTTCGTCTTCTCCACGCTCCATGCCAACGACACGGTGGCCACGATCACCCGGATGCTCGACCTTGGCCTCGACCCGATGCTGATCCAGACCGCGGTGACCGCGATCCTCGCCCAGCGGCTTGCCCGCAAGCTCTGCCAGAAGTGCCGCGAGCCGTATCCCACCCCCCCCGACCTGCTCAAGCGGCTGGGCGTCAAGCCCGAGCAGGTGCCGACGATCTACCGCAAGAAGGGTTGCCCCGAGTGTGGCGGCACGGGCTACAAGGGGCGGGTCGGCATCCACGAGTTGCTCATCATGAGCGACGACATCCGCAAACTGATCACCGAATCGCCGTCGATCGAGGATCTGCGGGCGACGGCCCGGCACGGCGGCACGCGGTCGCTGCAGGTGGACGGGTTCCTCAAGGTGCTCAAGGGCACGACCAGCATCGAGGAAATCGTCAGGGTGACGACGTGAGCGACGGGAACTGCGACATGGAATTCGGGAGGGTGCGACGATGCCGGCGATCGTGATGGACCTGTTCGTCCTCGTGGGGGTGATGTACTGCGGATTTCTCGGACTTTCCCGCGGCTTCTACGAGGCGGCGGTGGCGGGGCTCGAGGTCCTCGGTGCGCTCGTGCTCGCCATCCTGGCCCACGAGTTTGTCGCCGGCCTGGTGGGGCAGTTCGTCAGCGACTTCCTCGGGCCGTTCCTGCCGAGCAGTTTGTCCATCCAGGCCTGGTCGGTGTTCCTGGTCTTCGCCCTCGTCTTCTGGGGGACGCTCGCGGCACTGGTGCATTTCGTCCACCCGCTGCTGCGGGCGGACGACGTCCTGCCGGCCACGCTCGTCGACCGACTCGGCGGAGCGGCCGCCGGAGCCTATGCCGGCAGCCTGTTGGTCGGAGCGATTCTCGTCACCTGGTCGATGTGCCCGCTGCTCTCCGGACTGCTCCCCGTCCCGGCCCGGCGGATGAACCTCGACGCGGGCCGCTTCGCGCTCCGCTCCGCCGGCCGATTCGCCACCGAGTGGCGGACGGAAAATCCCGCCGGAGTGCTCGACGGCGAGCCGGTGAGCCCGCAGAAGACCCGGACAGCCTGCACCGAAAGCTGGCGCGACCTCAACGAGAACGGCACCTGCGAGGAGTCCGACCAGTACCACGACGCCGACAACAACCAGCAGTTCACCAGGGTGCTGTACTACGTCGACCAGGACGGCGACGGGGCGCGGCGGATCGGCCTCGTGGACAAGTACGTCGTCGGCGTTTGGGACATCAACCTGCGGAGCGACAGGGTGGAGGAACAAGCACCCAAGAAGCCGCCGGCGCTGCCGCCGCGCAACGAGCGGCGGCCGCCGCCGACCGGGAACCCCGTCGAGCCGAAGTCTGCGTCTCCCGAAGGCGGGGAGCCGAAGGAGAAACGGCCGGCGGATGGCAAGCAACCGAAGCCCCCCCAAGAGCCGCCACCGAAAACTGACGAGCCGCCCGCCGACGATTTCTGAACCGTCGCGGACCGCGACCGCTGGACCACGTCCGATATACTCGTCTCTGCACGGGGGTCGGACCTCCGCCGCGGCCCTTTGCGCAGAACCGCTTTCCTCCGGACGCTCGCACGACGATGTGTCGAACATTGCGCCCCATTGCCCTGCTGATCGTCTGCAGTTGCATCCCCACGGCCGCCGCCGTCGCCCAGATCGACCTTGCCGTCGAACGCCGGCTGCTGGAGGAATTGTTGCGGGAGGGGAAGTACAAGCAGGCTTCCGTCGAGGCCCAGCGGATCGAGCAGGCGGTCAAGGGACCGGGCGGCAACAAAAACGGGCCGGCCACGCGGCTGCGGATCGACCTCCTCAAGTATCGGGAAACCGTCGAGCGGCTGATGGGAAATCTCGATGCCGCCGAGAAGTCGCTTGCCGAGGCCGAACGGCTCTTTTCCGACAAGGACTTTCAGCGCTGGATCGGCATCAACGCGCCCCGGGACAGCGATCCCGCGAAGGTCGGAAGTTTTTACCTGCCCTGGTCGTTGCTCTATTTCTCTCTGCTCGACGACCGCAGCCTGATCCTCGTCGAGCGGATTCGGGCAGCGAACCAAGAGTTCGCGGTGCGGGCATCTTCGCTGACCCCCGATCGGCAGGCCCAGGTCGTCAAGTGGTTCAAGCACCTCGATGAGCAGAGCCGCAGCCTGATTGCCGCCCGCGGGTCGTCGAGTGCCCGGCTTCCCGAGGATCGCGCCGCCCCGGAGGGGCGGATTCCCTCCGTCCACATGATGCTCGGCGGAACGCGGCCCCGACTGCTCGCCGGCCTGCGGCAGCTCGAGGCGAGCAAGTTGCCCTTTACCCTGCCTGTCGACGCGGCGATGGGAACGGCCGCGAGCCCGCCGGCCGCCGACCAAGCCGTCGCCGAGACGCCTGCCGAACGCAAGGCGGCGGCGAGCCGGCAGCGGCGCCGTGCGATCGAGTCACTGGAGAAGGCATTCGAGGACGCCGAGGCGGCCTGCACCGCGGCACTGGGCCGCTTCGAGAAGGATCAGGAGGGCTCCAAGGAACGGGCCGAGGCCGAGGCCGAGGCTGCGCGCATCAGGGCGGACGTCCGCGAGCCGCTGGCCGAGGCACTGCTGCTGGACGGGCAGGTGGAGAAGGCACGCGAGATGATCGACGCCGCCCTGGCCAATCTGCGAAGTGTCGAACAACAGCGGCACCCCTCCCTGGCCAAGCCGCTCATCACATCGGCCCTGGTGGCCTTGGAGGAGACCAGGCAAAGCATCGCCGCCAAGGACGTCGTGCAGGCGGAGCGGCAGGCCAAAGGTGCGATCGACGCGCTCTATGAGGCGAAGATTTTGCTCGCGGTAGAGGACTCGGAATTCGACCGGGCGGCTCCGCTCCATGCCGCCGTGGCCGGACTGATCGCGACCTCGGACGAACTCGTGCGCAAGAGTGGTCAACTCGTCGCCGCCAAGGACGCCGCCGACGCGGCCGCCCGCCGGGCGCTGGATGCGATCCGGGCCAGCGAGGGCCGACGGAAGCCGCCGGCCGGTGGCGGCAAATAGCCCGGCGGTCATTCCCGCCCGGCGACCGGCTTCATGATCGCGTCGATCCTCCGCTGCTGCTCGTCCGGCTTCTCCGTCTTCGCAGCCAGCGATCGTGCCTGGGCGAGGTAGCTTTCGGACTCGATGTCGTCCCCCAAGAGCCGATGAACGCGGGCCAGTTCCGCGAGCCTGCCGATGGCATCCGCCGACGGCACCGACTCGCCGGGGCGTCCCTGCAGTTCGCCGGCCTGCTTCAGATACCGTCGGGCCGCATCGGTCGCACCGAGTGCATGCCGCACATCGGCGAGTTTCGTGAGCAACTTCACACGATCCGCCACCGGCCGTTCCTCGTCCTGCTCATAGGCGCGCAGCAGCCGCTCCATGAGTCCGACGGCCTCCTCCCGGCGGCCCAAGGCGAGTTCGGCGAGCGCCAGCGTCCGCACCGTCTCGGTCGTCACCGGATGATCGGCCCCGGCGGTCGCCTCCCAGATCGCGAGTGCCCGCCGCAGCGCGACGGCGGCCTCCTGATGCTGCTTGATGGCACGGTGCGCCCGCGCCAGGGGCAGCAGGGTCGAGGCGATGTCGGGGTGTTGCGAGCCCAGCGTCGCCTCCTGGAGTTCGATGCCCTTGCGATACAGCGGGATCGCCTCGGCCCAGGCGTTGGCCGCCTGCCGGGCGTTGGCGAGGTTCACGTATGCGTCGGCGATGTACTCGTGTCCGGCACCGAACTGCCTGATGCGGAGCTGGAGAAAGGAGTCGCACAGCTGGTCGGCCTCGGCGGCCCGCCCCTCGCGCCTGAGCAACGCGGCCGTACCGTCGAACAGTCGCGCCAATCGTGCATCCTCCTTCTCGCCCTCGCGCGGCACGCGATGGGAGAGGAGCCGGCGGGCGAGGCCGGCCGCCTCGTCCACCTGTCGGGCCTCGACGGCGGCCGCGGCCAGGCTGGCGACGGCGCCCAGCGTGCGTGGGTGTGACGCCCCGAGCGCCGTCTGGCACGTCCGCACCGCCTGCACGAGAAGCGGCCTTGCCGCCTCTGGATTGCCGGCGGCTACGGCACACTTCCCGAGACCCAGCCTGTCTGCAGCGACATCGGCATGCCCTGGACCGTGGAGCCTGAGGTCGGTATCCAGCGCGAGCTGGTACAGTTCCGCCGCCCCGGCGGTTTGACCGTCGTCGAGCAGGGCGGCGGCGGCCTCGCGGAGCCCTGCAGCCGCCCGCGCATCGCCGGCGGACGCGGCCGTCTTCAGCCGCTCGACGGTCCGTGCGAATCCCTCCGCCTGCGGATCGAACTCGCCGCGGACGGCCGCCACCCGCCCCAGCGCCGCCCCATCGATGGCAGCCGAAATCCCGTCGGCTCCGTCGACCTGGGTGTCGATCGCCAACGCCTTGCGCAGGGCCTCCTCCGCCGGTGAGTAGTCCTCGACGGCCAGGCGAATGTCCGCGAGCACCCGGTAGAGCCCCGCCAGTTCCGCCCGGTCGCGACCGGCATCCCCGTCCACCGCGGCTGCCACGCCGGCTGCGAACGAGCCCGCCTCTTCCCACCGGCCCGCCAGCGCCAGCGATCGGGCGTGCTGGCCGGCAGCACGCAGCGTGCGGGCATGCCCCGCCCCGAGCCGTCGGTGCTCCCCGTCGTAGACCGCCCGCCATGTCGCCGCGGCCGCCGGCAGTTCCCCGAGTGCTTCCTGGACATCGGCCAGTTCCTCGTTCGCCTTGATCGTCACCTCGTGATCCGGGCCGAGTTGCTTGGCGAACACGTCCACGGCCTGCACCAGTTCATCACGGGCCCGGACCGTCGATTCATGCTCGGGGCCGAGTGACGCGTCGTACAGGACGACCGCTTTTTTCATGGTGTCGACAGCGGTGTCGATGCGGCCCGCCGCCCGATGGATTTTTCCGAGGAGCATGAGCGCGGCCGCCTGCGGTACCTCGAGCCCATCGTCGCCGGCTGCCAGCAGCGGCTCGCGGATCGCCACCGCCTTCTTGAGAGGGACCTCCGCCTCCGGGTATTTGCCCTGCTCGAAAAAAATCTGCCCGGCGATGTCGAAAATCGCCGCCAGGTCGGGATGGTCCGCCCCCTTCGCCTTCTTGACGAGCCCGCTGGCGGTGCGCAACGCATCGAGAGCCCGGTCATATTCCTCGGCCTCGCGAAACTTTGTCGCCTGTTCGAGGGCCGTCTCGATGCGGACGTCCGGCGCCGCCACGGCGACCGGCGGTGCGGCGCGGGCAGGCACGGCGGCGACGACTGCCGGCCAGATCAGGCACGCCCATGTCCCCGTCCGACGCGCTGCGGCCCGCGTCGCTGCCGGCATTCCGGCTGTTCGCTGCATGCTCATCTCCTCCTCGGCGCTGGCCCACGATTCCGCTCGACCGGCACGGCCGCAGACCAGGATTGTACGCCGCCGACACACCGATCCGCGGCGACCGCATCGATTTCTCACGATCGCGCGGATGCTATTCTCGACCGTCCGGCTCCCCCGACACGGCGGTCCAGCAGATCCATGGGTTCTCCCCCTCCCTCCATGCGACAGCGGCGCCTGCCGACGGCGGTCGCCGGGGCCGCGATCCTCGCCGCGGTGGCGGTCACCTACTGCCACGCCCTGCCGGCGCCCTTCGTCATGGACGACCTGCCGAGCATCGTGACCAACCGCAGCATCCGCAGCCTGTGGCCGCCGTGGGGCGTCCTTGTCTACGGCCACGAGGAGGGGCGGACCGTCGATGGCCGGCCGCTCCTCAACCTCTCGCTGGCCGTGAACCGGGCGGTCGGCGGTGAAACGCCCGCCGCCTTCCGGGCGGTCAACCTGTGTCTGCACGCCGGTGCCGCGCTGCTCCTGTTCGACGTCGTGCGGCGGCTGCTCACGTTTTCGGCCGCCCCCACCGGCCTGCGCGAGCAGTCCGAGATCGTAGCCCTGACAGCGGGCCTGATCTGGGCAGTGCATCCGCTCCACACCGGGGCGGTGACCTACATCATCCAGCGGGCCGAGGTGCTCGGTGCCATCGCCATCCTCGCCGGCCTCGACCTTGTGCTTGCCGGCCTGGCCGGTGGACCCGCCTGGCTGCTGCCCGGCGTCGCGATCGTGGCGGCACTCGGCGGCTGTGCCAAGGAGACGGTGGTGTCGCTGCCGCTGGTCACGCTGCTCTGCGACCGGACCGTCGTCTCGGGATCGTGGCGGACGGTGGCCGGCCACTGGCGCTGGCATCTGGCCGCCGCCGCAAGCTGGCCGGCCGTGCTCCTGATGCTGACAGCCTGGGGAGGCCGCGGCTCGTCGGCCGGCTTCGGCTCGACGGCCTCGCCATGGCGTTACCTGCTCACGCAAGCGGACGCGGTCTGGACCTACCTGGCCCGCATCGCCTGGCCTGCGACGCTCGTCTTCGACCATGGCGACCGGCTGTCGCCCGGGCTCTTCCACTCCTGGCCCTGGTTCGCGGCCGCGGCAGCGACCGTCGCCGGCGTGTGCGTCGGCTGGCAGCGTCGGCCGCTGCTCTTTCTCGGGCCGCTCCTGTTCCTCGTCCTCCTCGCCCCCTCGTCGTCGGTCGTTCCCGTCAAGACCCAAACCGTCGCCGAGCACCGTCTCTACCTGCCCAGCGCGGCGGTCCTTGTGCCCGTGATCGTCGGCGCGGCGGCCGTAGCCGCGGGACGCCGGCTTCCCGCGGCGGCCTGGCTCGCCCCGGTGGCGGCCGCCGGAATCATGCTGGGGCTGCGGACACATGCGCGGAACGACGACTTCCTGACGCCGGAAACGCTCTGGCGGCAGTCGCTGGCACACGATCCCGACAACGAGCGGGCGGCCATCAACGTCGCCGCCGCCGCCATCGACCGGGAAGGGTTCGACGAGGCCGCCGGCCTGCTCGCCCGCGTGGCCACGACCGGACGCTATCGACTCCCGCGGCTGGCGAATGAGTCCCGGCTCGCGATCCGCACCGGACGGCTGCCCGACGCTCGCGCCGCCTGCGATGCGTACCTTGCGCTGGTGCCGGACGACGCCGAGATGCTCGCGCAGCGCGGGCTCGTCCGGCGCCGGCTCGGCGACCCCGCGGCGGCGGCGGCCGACGTTACCCGGGCGCTCGAGATCGACGATCGACTGGGAGGAGCCTGGGTGACCCGCGGCGATCTCCTGCTCGACGGGGGCAAGCCGGCCGAGGGGGCGGAATGTTTACAGCGTGCCATCGGCCTCGATGCCAGCCAGGGGGCGGGCTGGGGGGGACTGGCGTGTGCGCTGGACACACTGGGGCGGACGGCCGAGGCCGGTGTCGCCTTCGACCGGGCGATCTCGCTGAATCCCCGCGACCCCGAGCCGCACTACAACCGGGCCAACCTCCTCGCCGCCGCCGGCCGGCCCGAGGAGGCGCGGGCGGGCTACTCGCGCGCGCTCGACCTGCGGCCCGACTTCCGCGACGCCTGGCACAACCGCTGCGTCGTGCTTGCCCGACTGGGCCGCCGGGCCGAGGCCCGCCGCGACCTCGCCGAGTTCATCAGGCTCGGCGGCACGTCGTCGGCACAACTTCGCGATGCGGTCGGCGGTTCCGGACCGGAGGATGGCGGCCCGGCACCGGCGCCGTAGCGGCCG
>JBKDUV010000279.1:0-6029 GCA_046339335.1 Planctomycetia bacterium
TGTGTGCCGGGAGCTGTTGTCGGGCGACTCACTCAGGCGCCGGAGGCCGCCCTAGCCGACTGTGCCGAGCCCGACGATGCCGACGCGGACAGGTTCTGTGGTCATTGAAAATCAGGACGCGGACGACCCGGAAACCCCAGAGCATACCCTCCGCTCAAAAAGGGTGGAAACGCAATCCATCGGAGCGGCCGAATTTGCATGCAGACGGTCGTCCGTTGCCGCATGCCGTCCCGCGGGAGCGGGCCTTCAGCCATCGGGATCGTCCAGCATTTGTTGCAGCCGTTGCCGCAGCGGCTCTGGAAACCGCTCCAGTCACGCGGCGTCGATCATGCCGAGGGACAGCATGTCGAGCAGGTGCACCTGGTCTTTGCGGCGGGCGGCGTCGAGATTCATGCGGACGAGCGTTTCGAGGGCGACGGCCTCCGCGCCCACGATCGTGAATTCGACCATGGCCGTCATTCCGGACCGCTTGCCACCGGGCCGCCGGCGAAGACATGTTTTCCCGTCATCGGGTACAACGTCGGTTTCCTTCGCCCCGAGGAGTGATCGCTGATGGAGACCGCGTCCCGTGACTTTCTCTTCCGCCTGCTCGACACGCCGAGCCCGTCCGGCTACGAGCAGCCGATCCAGGCCGTCGTCCGCGAATATCTGGCGGCATGCGCCGACAGCGTCACGACCGATTCCCACGGCAACGTCGTCGGCGCGACGAACGCCGGCGCGCCGACCCGCATGCTCCTCGCCGGCCACTGCGACCAGATCGGGCTCATCGTCCAGTACATCGACGGCGAGGGTTTCATTTCCGTGCAGCCGATCGGCGGCTGGGACCCGATCCAGCTCGTCGGCGCCCGGGTCACCGTCTGGACCGCCTCGGGTCCCGTGCCGGGAGTCATGTCGCGAAAGCCGATCCACCTGCTCACCGACGAGGAGCGGAAGGTCGTTCCCAAGCTGAAAGACCTGTGGATCGACATCGGCGCCGCCGACAAGGCCGACTGCGAGTCGGTCGTCCGGATCGGCGACTGCGTGACCTTCGAGCTCAAGGCGCAGATGCTGCGCCGCAACCTCGCCTGCTCCGTGGCCATGGACGACAAGGTCGGCCTGTGGGTGGTGCTGGAGGCGTTTCGCCGGGCGGTCGCCGCCGGCCCGCTGCCCTGCGGACTGTTCGTGGCCTCGACCGTGCAGGAGGAGATCGGCCTGCGCGGCGCCCAGACGAGCTGCCATGCCGTCGATCCCCACGTCGCGATCGCCGTGGACGTGACCCATGCCACGGACTGCCCGACGATCGACCGCAAGGCGGAGGGGGACGTGTCGCTCGGCAAGGGCCCGGTCGTGTTCCGGGGGCCGAACATGAATCCCCACGTCGTCGACCGGCTCCTCGCCGCGGCCAAGGCCCGGGAGATTCCCGTGCAACTGGGGGCCAGTGGGCGGGCGACCCCGACCGATGCCAACGTGCTTCAGACCACCCGCAGCGGCGTCGCCACGGGTCTCGTCAGCGTGCCGAACCGGTACATGCACTCGGCCGTGGAGACGATCTCCCTCGACGACGCCGACCGGACGGCGGACCTGTTGGCCGCATTCGTCCGCGGCCTCGAGGGCTCGATCGCCTGGGCCCCGTGACCGGACGCGACGCGGCCTGCCAAAACGGCACTGCCGGTCGGAACGCATCCCCGTCTCCGGATGCGGGATGGAGACGTACAACCGGCCAACAGAGGTTTTTTCAGGTTCCTGCTCTTCCCGGCACGGCGGTTGCTTTCGAGGGGGAGCGTCCGCGGAGCGGTCTGCCAACGGAGGCCCCTCCCTTTCCAAATCGGTCCCGCACCGGCCGACGGGGCCGGCGAGGGACGTGGCGGATTTTCGACCGTGTTCTTGGCCTAGTGAAGGAGTTACTCGTGGCAAAACAAATGGTGTTCGACGACGAGGCCCGCCAGCCGCTGCTCGCCGGGGTGGCGAAACTCGCCCGCGCCGTGAAGAGTACGCTCGGCCCCCGCGGCCGCAACGCCGTGCTCGACAAGGGCTGGGGTTCCCCCAAGGTCACAAAGGACGGCGTGACAGTCGCCGAGGACATCGACCTCGAAGATCCTTACGAGAATCTCGGCGCGCAACTGGTCAAGGAGGCCGCCAGCAAGACCAACGACGTCGCCGGTGACGGCACGACGACCGCCACGGTCCTCGCCGAGGCCATCTTCCGCGAGGGGATCAAGATGATCGCAGCCGGGGCCGACCCCATGGCCTTGGCACGCGGCATCCACAAGGCCGTCGAGGCTGTGTCGAAGTCCGTGGTGGCATCGGCCACGCCGATCAACGAAAAGAACAAGAAAGAACTGATGCAGATCGCGACGAACGCCGGGAACAACGAGCCGACGCTCGGCAACGTGCTTTCCGAGGCTTTTCTCAAGGTGGGCAAGGATGGCGTGATCACCGTCGAAGAGGGGAAGCAGGCCGAGACCACGGTGGACGTGGTCGAGGGCATTCAGTTCGACCGCGGATTCCTCTCGCCTCACTTCGTCACCGATGCCGACGCCCAGACCTGCGAACTCGAGAACCCGTACATCCTCGTGATGGAGGAGAAGGTTTCGGCGGCCAAGAACCTCGTGCCGCTCATGGAGGCGATCAGCAAGGCCGGCAAACCGCTGGTGGTGATCGCCGAGGACGTCGAGGGGGAGGCGCTCGCAACGCTCGTGGTCAACAAACTCCGCGGCATCGTTCAGTCGGTGGCCGTCAAGGCCCCCGGCGACGGCGATCGACGGAAGGCGATGCTCGGTGCCCTCGCCGTGCTGACCGGCGGCCAGCCGATCTTCAAGGATCTCGGAATCGCCCTCGACGCGGTGAAACTCAGCGACCTGGGTCGGGCGAAGAAGGTGACGATCGACTCTGAGAACACGACGATCGTCAGCGGTGCCGGCACCAAGGCGGCTATCGAGGGGCGGATCGCGCAGATTCGCGAGGAGATTTCCAGGACCACGAGCGAATACGACAAGGAGAAACTCCTCGAACGGCTCGCGAAACTCGCCGGCGGCGTCGCCCAGATCAACGTGGGGGCGGCCACCGAGACCGAAATGAAGGAGCGGAAGGCACTGATCGACGACGCCAAGAGCGCCGTCCAGGCCGCTTTGGCCGAGGGCATCGTTCCCGGTGGTGGCGTGGCCCTGCTCCGCAGCGAGAAGGCTCTGGAGAAGCTCGACGTCGAGGGCGACGAAAAACTCGGCGCCTCCATCGTGCGGCACGCCCTGCGCTATCCGCTCGAGGCGATCGCCGACAATGCCGGGGCCGACGGTTCGGTGGTCGTCAATCGGGTCCGCCAGATGAAGGGGAAGAACGACGGGTACGACGCCGACAAGGGCGAGTACTGTGATCTCGTCAGTGCCGGCGTGATCGATCCAGCCAAGGTGGTGCGGACCGCGTTGCAAAACGCGGCCAGCGTCGCCGCTCTCCTGCTCACGACCGATTCGCTGATCACCGAGATCCCGAAGGAGGAAGAGGAGCAGGCCGGTGGTCATGACCACCATGGCATGGGCGGAATGGGGGGCATGGGAGGAATGGGAGGCATGGGCGGGATGGGGGGACACGATCACGACCATTGATTGTCATGTCCTTCCCGTGCAATTCCGGTGAGGGAGTGGCCGCGGACTTCTTCCAGCGTTCGAGAATCAACAACCTTTCTGTAACAGGAGACCTGAACCGATGGCAGCCAACAAGAACCTCAAGATCCGTCCGCTTGACGACCGCGTGGTGGTCGAACCCGTCGAAGCCGAAGAGCGCACCGCCGGGGGTATCGTGCTTCCCGACACCGCCAAGGAGAAGCCGCAGCGGGGCCACGTCGTAGCGATCGGTCCCGGCAAGTTGCTCGACACCGGCAGCCGCGCCCCGTTGTCGGTCTCGATCGGCGATGAAGTGATTTACGGCAAGTATTCGGGCAGCGACATCGAGGTCGACGGCCACGACGTGAAGATCCTCCGCGAGGGGGACATCCTGGCCAAGGTCATGAACTGACCCGACGTCCCACCATTTTTCTCACCCCAGGTCGAATCCAGGAGACAGTCCAGTGCCCAAACAATTGATGTTCGATGACAGCGCCCGCGCCAAGCTCCTCAAGGGCGTCGAGAAACTTGCTGGTGCCGTGGCCGTGACCATGGGGCCGACGGGGCGGAACGTGATCATCGACAAGTCGTACGGCGGGCCGACCGTCACCAAGGACGGCGTGACCGTGAGCAAGGAGGTCGACCTCGAGGACGCGTTCGAGAACATGGGCGCCAAGCTCGTGAACGAGGTCGCGTCCAAGACCTCCGACCTGGCGGGCGACGGCACGACGACGGCCACGGTGCTGGCCCGGGCCATCTTCCGGGAAGGGACGCGGAACGTCGCCGCCGGCAGCAATCCCACGGCCGTCCGCCGGGGCATCGAGAAGGGCGTGGCGGCCGCCGTGCAGCGGCTCATGGACATGGCCCGCAAGGTGGAGCGGCCCGAGGAGGTCGCCCAGGTTGGCGCGATCAGCGCCAACAACGATCGGGAGATCGGCGACCTGCTGGCCAAGGCCCTGCAGAAGGTGGGCAAGGACGGCGTGATCACGGTCGAGGAGGGAAAGACCACGGAAACCGAAGTCCGGTTCGTCGACGGCATGCAGTTCGACAAGGGTTTCGTCTCCCCCTACTTCGTCAACAAGCCGGCCGAGATGGAGTGCCAACTCGAAGACGCCCTGATTCTCATCCACGAGAAGAAGATTTCGAACCTGCGGGACCTCGTCCCGCTGCTCGAAAAGGTCGTGCAGTCGGGCAAGCCTCTCTTGATCATCGCCGAGGACGTCGATGGAGACGCCCTCACGGCGCTGGTCGTCAACAAATTGCGCGGGGTGCTCAATGTCTGCGCCGCCAAGGCGCCCGGATTCGGCGACCGCCGCAAGGCGATGCTCGGTGACATAGCGACCCTCACCGGCGGGACGCTGATCAGCGAGGATCTCGGCCTGAAACTCGAGAATCTCGACCTCTCCCACCTCGGCAAGGCCAAGAGCATCACGGTTGACAAGAACGAGACCACGATCGTGCAGGGGGCAGGGAAGCCGGCCGACGTGCAGGCCCGCGTCGCGCAGATCCGCACGCAACTCGAGGCTTCGGACAGCGAGTACGACCGGGAGAAGCTGCAGGAGCGGCTCGCAAAGTTGACGGGCGGCGTGGCCATCGTTTCGGTCGGCGCCGGCACAGAAGCAGAAATGAAGCAAAAAAAGGCCCGCGTCGAAGACGCCCTGCACGCGACCCGGGCGGCCGTCGAAGAGGGCATCGTCCCGGGCGGCGGTGTCGCCCTGCTCCGTTGCCGGGAGGCCGTGGAGAAGGCGCGTTCCCAGGCGAAGGGTGACGAGAAGATCGGCGTCGACATCATTCTCCATGCCCTCGAGGCCCCAATCCGGCAGATCGCCGAAAACGGGGGCATCGATGGGGGTGTCGTGGCCGACGAAGTCGCCGGCAAGGACCTGCACATCGGCTACGACGCCAACAAAGGCGAGTACGTCGACATGTTCAAGGCCGGCATCATCGACCCGGTGAAGGTGGTCCGCGTGGCGCTCACCAACGCCGCCAGCATTTCAGGCCTGCTCCTCACGACCGAGGCTCTCGTCACGAGCCTTGACAAGGACGAGGCCAAGAAGCGGCGGGGCGAGGGGGTCGTCCGGTAGTCTGCCGGGCCGGCGCGGGCAGGCCGATGAGGAGCAGGGATGTGCGGAGGCACCCAGTTGGTGCGGGGACAGGTGCCGTGCCGTCTCCGCCGGTGCCGCTCGTCGGTTTTCGTTGTGCCCCGCTGAACCGGTGAATCATGGGTGAGCAGCGGGATTTTTACTAGGTGCTCGGCGTCGCTCGGCGTGCCTCCGGCACGGAGATCACCGAGGCATACCGAAAACTGGCAATTCGCTACCATCCTGACAAGAACCCGGGCCACGAGGAGGCTGCGACCCGGTTCAAGGAGGCGGCTCGCGCGTTTGAGGTTCTTTCAGACGACGACTTGCGGGCCCGGTACGATCGGTTTGGCCATGCCGGCCTCCAGGGTGG
>JBKDUV010000280.1:0-7939 GCA_046339335.1 Planctomycetia bacterium
ACCTACGGCCGCGATCGGGCGGCGATGACGGCCGAGGTGATCCGCTACCGGCTGCGATCGGCCGTTCGCGACGTCGGCAAGGCGGTCGGCCTGACGCTCGATCGCGTCGCTGCGATCGCGGAGGTCATCGACGCCGGCGACGGTGTCGATGACCTGCCGCGGCGGCTCGGCGAGGCGGGGCTCGATCCCGCCGAGGCGACCTGCGTGCGGCTGAGGACGCTCGTCGGCCAGCTCGTCGGCTTTCCCCGGCACCTCGGCCAGCACGTCGGGGGCATGATCATGACCGAGGGCGATCTCTGCGATCTCGTGCCGATCCAGCCGGCGGCGATGGATGGCCGGACGATCGTGCAGTGGAACAAGGACGACCTCGATGAGCTCGGCATCCTCAAGGTCGACTGCCTGGCGCTCGGCATGCTGACGGCGATTCACCGCGCCTTCGACCTGGTGGCGGCGGCGGGGGGGCCGCGGCTCACGCTCGACACGGTGCCAGCCGAGGATCCGGCCGTCTACGAAATGATCGCGCGGGCCGACACGGTGGGCGTGTTCCAGATCGAGAGCCGCGCCCAGATGAGCATGCTGCCCCGGCTGCGGCCGCAGTGCTTCTACGATCTCGTCATCGAGGTGGCGATCGTCCGTCCGGGACCGATCCAGGGGGACATGGTCCATCCCTACCTGCGCCGGCGTTGTGGCGAGGAGGAGGTGACGTACCCCAACGACGCCATCCGCGCGGTGCTGGAGAAGACGCTCGGCGTGCCCCTCTTCCAGGAGCAGGCGATGCGGCTGGCGGTTGTGGCCGCCGGCTTCACGCCCGGCGAGGCCGACGAGCTGCGCCGGGCGATGGGGGCATGGCGCCGGCCCGGCGTGATCGATGAGTTTCATCGTCGGCTGGTCGACGGCATGCTCGCCAACGGACTGTCCCGCGAGTTCGCGGAGCAGGTCTTCAACCAGATTCGCGGTTTCGGCGAATATGGATTTCCAGAGTCGCATGCCGCCAGCTTCGCCCTCCTGGTCTACGTCTCGGCATGGCTCAAGTGCCACCATCCGGCGGCGTTCACGGCGGCCCTGCTCGGCAGTCAGCCGATGGGATTTTACGCCCCCGCGCAGCTCGTGCGCGATGCCCGGGCTCACGGCGTGAAGGTGCTGCCTGTGGACGTGAATGCCAGTTGCTGGCAGGCGACGCTTGAGGTCGGGGGATCCGCTGCCGGCGAACGTCGCGAGCCGGCGATCCGTCTCGGCCTGGAGCAGGTGCATGGCCTGGGCCCGGGGCCGGCGCTGCGGATCGGGGAGGCCCGGCGACAGGGGCCGTTTCGGCTGCCTCGCGACCTGGTTCGCCGGGCTGGACTCGATCGCGAGTCGCTGCTGAACCTTGCCCGCGCCGGGGCGCTCGCCTCGCTCGGTCTGAACCGGCGCCGGGCGGTGTGGGAGGCCCTGCAGTGCCTCGATCGGCCGGAACGCCGGCCACTGCTCGACGGTCTCGCCGATCCGGACGTCGGTGGCGGGGAGAACGAAGATGATTTCCTCCCCGCGACGACCGTGCGGGAGGAGGTGATCGACGATTACCGCACGGGGGGGCTGTCGCTGACGGCCCATCCGCTCCAGTTCGAACGCGAGTGGCTCGCCGGTCGCGGGGCGGTCACGACCGCGGTTGCCGCCGCCGCCCCGGAGGGGCGGCGGGTGCAGGTTGCGGGCATCGTGCTCACGCGGCAGCGTCCCGCGACGGCGAAAGGGTTGATGTTCATGACGATCGAGGACGAGACCGGAGCGGCCAACGTCGTCGTCCGCCCCGATATCTGGGACCGCACTGCCCCCGTGGCGCGGCGTGCCGCGGTGCTCGTCGTGCATGGCAGGATCCAACGGCGCGGCGCCGTGATCCACGTCGTGGCGACCCGGCTCGAGCCCTGCGTGCCGCCGTCCGCGGACCACCACTCCGCCGCCGGCGGTGGCCGTTCAGTGCAGGCCGAACTGCCGCGAATGAGCCGTGATTTTCACTGACCTCCGAAAACCCGCTATCATCCGGCCGCGTTTCCCGTTTCCATCCCCTGCGGTGCTTCCGCACACGATCCCGCCATGCGTCAGTCCCCGAGCACTCCGCTGACAGAGACCGACCTGCCCCTCGGTGCGCCGATGCGGGGCAAGGTCCGCGACTGCTACCGCTTTGCCGGCGGCCGGTTCGGCGACGCGCTCTTGATCGTGAGCACCGACCGGGTCAGCGCCTTCGACTGGATTCTGCCGACGCCGATCCCAGACAAGGGGCGTGTCTTGACCGCGATCTCGGTCGCCTGGTTCGACCTGCTTGCCCGCGGGCCGCGGCCGATCGCGCACCACCTGCTCACGGCCGACGTCGACGAGATGGGCCTGCCGCCGGCCGTGGACCGCGGACCACTCCGCGGCCGGACGATGCTCGTCCGGCGGGCCGAGGTGATTCCATTCGAGTGCGTGGTCCGTGGCTGGCTCGCCGGCTCCGGGCTCACCGAATACCGCGCCGGCGGGACCGTCTGCGGAGTGCCGCTGCCTCCCGGCCTCGGTGCCGGTGACCGGCTTCCGGAGCCGATCTTCACGCCCGCCACCAAGGCCGCCAGCGGTCACGACGAGAACGTCTCCTTCGAGGCCATGGCCGCGCGGGTCGGCGCGGACCTGGCGGCGGAACTGCGGACCCGCAGCCTCGACGTCTACGCCCGCGGCGCGGCCCACGCCGCCGCCCGCGGCATCGTCGTCGCCGACACGAAATTCGAGTGGGGGCGGGCAGCGGACGGCAGCCTGCTGCTCGTCGACGAGGTGCTCACGCCCGACAGTTCACGGTTCTGGCCGGCGGCGGCGGCCGGTCAGGGCGGCGTGCCCGAGTCGTTCGACAAGCCGTTCATTCGTGATTGGCTCGAGTCGTGTGGCTGGGACAAGGCGAGCCCGCCCCCGCCGCTGCCGGCCGACGTCGTGACCCGGACGCGTGCCAAGTACCTCGAGGCCTGTCGCCTGCTCACGGGACGCCTGCCAGAGGGCGTGGATGCCGCAAAAGCGGTCTAGCGCCAGCTTGTCCGGTGGAAGAAGCCATCCATGGCCTTCTTCCGCTTGGCCGACCCATGGAAACGCCGCGGGTTTCCACGGTCGGCGGTCGCCGCATCCTGCGGGAGCAGAATTGTTTCACGGCTGGCTGGGGGCCAAAAGCGGTCTAGGGTCCGATCGGACGGCGAACTAGAATCGCCTCGGATCGTCCTCGACCGCTCCCCCTCGGCTTTCGTACCGATGCTCCGCTACTGGACCGCAGGCGAATCTCACGGCCCCGCGCTCGTCGCCCTCGTGGACGGGTTCCCCGCCGGCCTGACCGTCGACGCGGCGGCCATCGATTCCGAACTGCGTCGTCGGCAAGGAGGCTATGGTCGCGGTGGCCGGCAGCGGATCGAGACCGACTCGGTGACATTTCTCTCGGGACTCTGGAAGGGAGTCACCCTGGGCAGCCCGCTGGCGCTGGAGGTTGTCAACAGGGACGCCAAGCTCGAGCGACTCGAGGATGTCGATCGGCCGCGGCCGGGGCATGCCGACCTGGCCGGCTCCATCAAGCACATGGGGGGTGTTCGCGCGGTGCTCGAGCGGGCCAGCGCCCGGGAGACTGCCGCCCGTGTCGCCGCCGGTGGACTGGCAAGGCAGCTGCTCGCGGCCTTCGGCATCGAGGTGGTCGGCTGGGTCTCCGAGCTCGGTGGCATCGCGCTGGGCAGCCGCGCGGGAGCGGCGGCGGAACTTCGCACCATCCGCGAAGGCAGTGTCGTCTACTCGCTCCATCCGGATCGCGATCCCGAAGTCACCGAACTGATCGATCGCGTCGGCAAGGAAGGGGATACGCTGGGTGGCGTGGTCGAGGTGCGTGTCGACGGCCTGCCGATCGGGCTCGGCACCCACGCCCAGTGGGACCGCAAGCTCGACGGGCGGCTGGCCCAGGCCGTCATGGCGGTGCAGGCGATCAAGGGGGTCGAGATCGGAATGGGATTCGAGGCCGCCCGACGCCGCGGGTCCGACGTGCACGACCCGATCCATTTCGACGCCTCACTTCGCATGGGCCCGCAGCTCGGCTTCACGCGGCCGACGAACAACGCCGGCGGCCTCGAGGCCGGGATGACCAACGGGCAGCCGCTCGTCATTCGTGCGGCGATGAAGCCGATCAGCACGCTGCGGAAGCCGCTCGCCTCGGTGAACCTCCGGACCAAGGAAGCCGAAGAGGCCGCCTACGAGCGGAGCGACGTCTGCGCCGTCAGCGCCGCGAGCGTGATCGTCGAAAACGTGGTCGCCTTCGAGGTTGCGGCGGCGGTCGTCGACAAGTTCGGCGGCGACAGCGTCGAGGAGATGCTGGCTCGGTGGGACCTGTATCACGAGCTGGCAAGGCGTCGCTGAGCGGCGCCGGCCGGGGGTGGGCCTGCCCGGTGCGACCGACCGGGAGCGAGCAGCAAGGATGGTTCGCGGATGTTCATCGCCCGATCGGCCCGTCGCATCCGGTTCGCCCGGATCGTCTTCCTGCTCGTGGGCGTGCTCCCATGCGCGGCCCTGGCCGCCTGGGCGGCACACCTGCGGTCCGCCGGTCATCGCGAGTCGCTCCGCGCCCGCTGGCAGCAGGCGATCGGCCTTCCGCTGCGGGTCGAGGCCGTGGAGCATCTCCGCCCCGGTGTCGTCCGCGGCCGTGGCTGCGTGCTGACGGCGCAGCACGGAGGTGTGCCGCTCGCCGTGCCGCTGGTCGAGATCGAAGACGCGCCGGGCGAACTGCGGCTGCGGGTCGAACGGATCGATCTCGATGCCGATGCGGCCGGGCTCGCGGCGGGCCTGGTGGCCGAGTGGCTGGCCCGCGAGGCCCGGTTTCCGCGCGACTGCGTCGTCGACGTCGAAGAACTGCACTGGCGGGTCCCCGGCTGGCCGACCATCGACCGGACTTCGACGGCGGGACGGCTGCGGCTCGAATGCGTGGCCCGCGATGGCTCGCGGGCGATCCGCTGCGTGCTCAGCCCCGCTGCCGGCGGCCCTCCTGCCGAGCTGCGCATCGTGCGCGCGGCCGGGGCCGGGGACCGACCGGATGCCGGCCGGCATGACGTGACTGCTGGCTGCACGGCCCCGCTGCCGCTGGCGATCGTCGCCCGGCTCCTCGAGGTCGCGGCGCTCCCGGCACTGCCGACCGGTGCGGCGGTGGTCAGCGGCGGCACGCTTGCCGCCAGCGAGGGTGAAGCCGGCTGGCGCGGCCACCTGGCGGCGCGCCTGGAACGCGTCGATCTTGCGTCGTATTCCCGGCGGGGCGGCTGGCGGGGGGCGGGCCTGGCGGATGTCGATGTGCGCCGCTTGGAATGGGGCCAGGGCCAAGTCTCGTTCGTCGAGGCGGAAGTCCTCGTCGGACCGGGGGACGTCGGCCGCGGCGTGGTGGACTGCCTGATTCGGGATTTCGGGTGTCGTCCCCGCGAGGGGCTGTTCGGCATACCGGTCGACACTGCCCCGCGATTCGACGCCGCCGGCATGCTGCTGCGACTCGACCGCCGAGGAGTCGAGATCCTGGCCCCGACCCGGATGCACGGGGCGCTTGCGATCGCCGCCGGGCGGCCGCTGCTCGATCCCCCGGCGGCGATCGTGCCTCTGTCCCGACTCGCCGACTGGCTCGCCGGGCCGGGCACGGGCGCGGACCCGAACGTGGGCTCGGACGGCATGTGGTCGCGGCTTCGGGACCGCCTGCCCAGAGACCCGCCGGCCGGCCGGCCGGGGTTGTGACGCTATTTTTGACACTATTTTGACCCGCTTTCGACCGGAAACCGACCAGGGGTCGATGGCGAAAAGGACGAAATAGGTCACAGTATGCCGGTATCGTTCCGCTTCGTTCCCGATCTCGAGGATCCATCCGCATGACACCGCGCCCCGACGATCTTCGCGTTGCTGATCTCCAGTCGACCGATCCTGGAGTCGGGGCATGGGAAGCCGCCGACGCGGCCGCCGCGGTTCTCGACATGGATGACGCCGAGTTCGGCAAGTCGGCGCTGCACGATCCGACCACGGCGCGAGCCGAACGCGTCGGAGGGAGATCGGCCGAACCGCGGAGAGAGGGGGCCCGGCAGCGCTGGAGCGACATCGACTGGCCGGTCCTGATCTGGATCGGGGGCATTCATCTGGCTGCGCTCGCAGCGCCGTTCTATTTCACCTGGTCGGGGTTCGCGATCTGCATGGTCCTCTACTGGGTGACGGGAGGGCTCGGTGTCTGCCTCGGCTATCACCGACTGCTCACGCACGGCAGTTTCCTGACCTATCCGCCGGTGCGCTTCCTGTTCGCGTTTCTCGGCGGCATCTCCGGCGAGGGGTCGGCCCTCGACTGGGTGGCCAATCACCGCAAGCATCATGCCTTCAGCGATCAGGACGGGGATCCGCATTCGCCGCGCGACGGCGGCCTGTGGTCGCACGTGCTCTGGCTCTTTCCCCGGCACTCGCCCGAAGAACTCGCGGCCCACGTGCGCCGGTGGGCGCCAGACCTGGAGCGGGATTCCGGGATCCGCTTCCTCCATCGGACGTTCCTTCTCTGGCACTTCCTGATCGGAGCGGCGTTGCTCGCCACGGGCTGGCGGCTCTACGGTCGGGAGGTCGGCATTTCCTGGCTCCTCTGGGGCCTTGCCGTGCGGATGGTGATCGTGTTTCACGTGACCTGGTTCGTGAATTCGGCGACCCACATGTGGGGCTACCGGAATTACGAGACCACCGACGACTCCCGCAACCTGTGGTGGGTCGGCCTGCTCGCCTTCGGCGAGGGCTGGCACAACAACCACCATGCGTACCAACGGATGGCCCGCCACGGGCACCGGTGGTGGGAGGTCGACGTGACGTACTGGGCCATCCTGGCTCTGGAGCGGCTCGGACTCGCCTGGAACGTCGTCCACACGCCGGCCGGTCCCGCCCGTGGCCGGCAGGCCGCGATGCCGACGGCGGGCCGCCGCAACGGAGGGCAGTCTTGCAATTCCACGCCGGCCCGATAGACTTCCCGGCTGAAACCTTTTTCCAACCAATCAAAGCCGCCCGCGGATGGGTGGAGTTCGGCTGATGACGCTCACCAAAGCACGCAAGCAGGAATTGATCGGTGCCCATCGGCGAGGGACCGCCGACACCGGTTCGGCGGAGATTCAGATCGCCCTTCTAACGGGCCGAATCACCGACCTGACGGAGCACTTCAAGAAGCATTCGAAAGATTTCGCCAGTCGGCGAGGCCTGCTCATGATGGTGAGCCGCCGTCGCCGGCTTCTTGACTATCTCAAACGCGTCGCGCCGCAGCGGTATCTCGACATCATCAAGCGGCTCGACATCCGCAAGTAAAGGTCCGGCCCGAAGGTGGGCGTCGGCGACTTCGGATTCGAAACGCGGCGGTGGTTGGTGCGACCCGAGCGGTTGCACGGAAAAGGCGGGCCGGGGGTTGGTGCCCCCGGTCATGTATCGGCAGGCCCGTCGTGTGGCGGTGTCGTCGTCGGCAGAAAGCCGCGCGTCGTCCCGGGCTCGAGTGGAAGGAAGGATGTCAGAAGTGAAGCATCGCGTTGAACGCCAGATCGGCGACCAGACTCTCGCAATCGAAACCGGATTCCTCGCCAAGCAGGCAGCGGGCAGCGTGCTCGTCTCCTACGGCGAGACCGTCGTCCTCGTGGCGACCGCCACCGGTGCGCCACGCCCGGGCATCGACTTCTTTCCGCTGACGTGCGACTACCGCGAGCGGGTCGCCGCCGCCGGCAAGTTTCCCGGCGGATTCCTCAAGCGTGAGGGGCGGCCGACTCTCAAGGAGACGCTCACCAGCCGGCTCATGGACAGGCCGATTCGCCCGCTGTTTCCCGAGGGATTCTTCGACGAGGTCCAGGTGCAGGCCAACGTCCTGTCGAGCGACCGGCAAAACGACCCGGACGTGCTGGCCATGATCGGCGCCTCGGCGGCGCTCTGCATCTCTCCCCTGCCCTTCCGC
>JBKDUV010000281.1:0-3761 GCA_046339335.1 Planctomycetia bacterium
CAACCGACACGCAGCGGCCGCCGGCCGCGCCGCGTGCCTCGCCCCCACAGCACCCACGCCCGGCGGGAGGCCGGGCGGCTCGGCGCTGGCGAACCTCGGCGTCGCCCCGCCGAGCGTAAGCCTGTCGGGGCCATGGCTGGCCCGACAGGCGCCCAATGCAAAAGTCGGCGTCGCCCCCCGTGCAGACGTCGCCCACCATGTGCATGTGGTCGTGGTCGATGTACACGACCTCCTGGCAGTCCTCGTCCACCAGCGTGTGCGGCACCGGCCAGCCGATCCGCTTCACTTCCTGGAAGTAGACCGTGCACTTGTAGTGGGCGTGATGGACCTGCACCGGACCCACCAGCGGCAGGTGCCGCGGCGGATCGATGTAGTCGGAAATCTTGCACTTCGAAATCCGCACGTGATTTCGCTGCACCTCGTACAGGAACGGCCAGTTGCCCTGCACGGGCCGGGCCTTCTCCAGGGCCCGCATCACCTCGTCGTCGCTCGGTTCGTCGAGCGCCTCGCAGGGACCGCCGGGCTGCAGCGGGCCGAGCACCGGCGCCCGCTCATACCGCTCGTAGTTCCAGAACTGGTCTTCCTTGGCCTTCTGGATGCCGACCGGCACCGGGATGGGGATCGCCAGCGGACCGATGTTCGGCCCCTGGGCGGCGAGCCAGAAGCAGCCGGTCTGAGAGGATGCCGCGACGGCCACGATCAGGGTCGTCACCAGAAACCGCGTCCGCTGCACCATGGATCGAGTCCTCCGACGGGTCTGCTAGGCCGGCGCCTGCCGGTCGTAACGGATGTATCGACCCTGCGGCCCGTGCAACTTGCGGATTTTTTGCCGACTTGTCGGCCACACGCCCGGAACCGTATCCCGTCCGATCCTCCGCGGCGGCACGGCCTCGGAAACACGAAGACCGCCCCGGGCCGGGGCCCGGGACGGTCTTGGTCGTGCGAAGCGTCTCGCGTCCGCAAGCGGTCGGCGCTGGCCCTCTCGGCCGGCGGTGATCGCTCACCGATGATGCGAGTGGTAGTGCCGCTCGTCGAAGTCGAGGAACCACCAGCCGTCGTCCCACTCGAGCGACACGCGGCGCCAGCCGAGCGGCACCTGCGGGTACGGATAGAACGGTCCGATGTACGGCCACGCGGTGGGGGAATACTGGGTGGGATACTGGAGGGCCGCGTAGTTGGGGTAGGCGGCATAACTCGGCCAGGCGTAGTTGGGCATGTTCGGCCCGTCACCCCGCATCGGGACCGGCGGCATGCCGACGCCCGTGGTTCCCATCGGCATCGGGCCGCCGGCCATCGGAACGCCGTTGCCGGGCATACCGCCGGGCATACCGCCAGGCATGGCATTGGCAGGCACACCTTCGCTGTACCGCATGGTGCCCGGCACCATCTGCCCGTCGGCGACCGTTCCTTCGAATCCGCCCGGTGCCGGCAAGCTCAGCGTTTCTCCCGGACCGCTGGTCCGCAACGCCGTGCGATTCCCGGCCTGGGCGACGTGCGGAGAACGCAGCGGCCGGCCGGCCGGCTGCGGCAACGCCAGCGGCGGCCGAACCGCCTGCTGCCGGCCGCTGGCCGCGCCGCGGCCCGTCGTCGTCCGCCCCCGGGGCGAGGGAGCGGTCGCCTGCACGAGCTGCACCTGATCCGCAATCGGCTGCTCGTCGACCGGTTGCTTGAAGAACAACGTCTCGGCCATCGCCGCCAGCGGGTTCCGAGAGGGCTTCTTTTCCGCCGGCGGGGCCGACTCGAGTGCCTGCTCGACCGGCTGCGCAGGTGCGGCAATGCCGGCCATGCTCCAGGCGGCCGTCGGCATGCCGAGCGGCGTCGCGGCGGCGGGGGCCTGCTGGGGCTGGACGACGAGCCGATTCACGACCCGTTCGACACCCGGCGTGGCCTCGGTCACACCGAGCGCGGCCGCGAGCTGCTTGTCGTCGGAGACGGTGCCCTCGAGCCAGACTGTGCCCGACTTCGCCTTCACCGTGACGCGATAGCCGGCGAGGGCGCCGGCCCGCTCCACCTCCTTGAGCTTCGCGGCCACGGTCTTCGCGAGTTCCTCGGCGAAGGTGGGACCGACCAGCATCGTCGAGGCCACGAGGGCCAGCAGAAACCTGGGTCTCGAAATGGACATTGCTTCTCGCTCCTGGGATCGATCCCGGTTGATTCCCGCCGCGCGGCCGGCGAAGGCCCCGAGAAACGCGTAGCCTCGGCTGCCGCTTCCCCGGTCCTTCTGTTCTTCGGCTGTCGGTCGTGCCGCGGGGGAGTTTTTTTCCGGTTCGGCCGAATCGGGCGCCTGGCGCGTCACTCCGGGCAGGCCTGGCAAACCCCGCCGGCCAGCAGGGAAACAAGGCCGGCCGCATCGAACGTCTGCCGGCTACCGTCGGGGCGAGAAGTCGGCGACCGCGATCAGGGTCATGAGGGCAAGCGTCACGGCGCAGGCGGCGGCCGTGTCGGGGCCGAAAGGTATCGCGGCCCCGCACAGCGTTCCGACGAGCAGGATCGCCCCGAAGCAGGTCCACTGGCCGAACCGTTCGTGCCGCGTGCCTTCGGCGAGCCGTGCGAAGCCGGCGGCCGCCACCCCCAGCACCTGCAGGGCGCCGAAGGCGCAGAACACGGGACTGACGGCCACGGCGAGCAGCATGGAAGACCTCGAACGGGCAGGGACGAAATCAAAGGAGGCGGGAACGTAGCGGCCGGACCAGCGCACCGCAAACCCAGCCCGCGGCGGATCGGGGCTGCGCAGCCTGCCGGGTCCCCGCATGCCCCCCGTTCACTTGCCGCCGACGAGCGTCTCCAGTTTCTTCTCAAGTTCGGTGATCACGAGGTTGCGATCGACCACCTTGCCATCGGCATCGAGAAGCAGCATCGTCGGCAATGTCAGGATGCCGAGTTCCTCGGCGAGCCGGCCGTCGAGCCCGCCGGCGTCGTGCAACTGCGGCCAGCCGAGCTGCTTGGCCTGGAGAAACTTCTCCAACGCCGCCTTGTCGTTGTCGAGGGCGATGCCGACGGCGGCGAACTTCTTCGGACCGTACTTCGCCTGCAGCTCACGGATCTGCGCGATGTCCACCTTGCAGGGCTCGCACCAGGTCGCCCAGTAATGGATGAGCACCGGCACGCCCTTGAACGACTCGATCGTCACCGGCTTGCCGTCGAGCGTGGTTCCCGCGAGCGCGAGCGGTTTGCCGACGCTCTCCAGCCGGCGCGACGCGCCCCGCGCCTTGCGGGCCGGAGCCGAGTCGGGATACTTCGTCACGATCTCGGCGTAACGGGTCAGCGACTCCTTCTCGCGGCCCGAGAACTCGTCCTCGATGGCCAGCTGGAGCATCGCCTCGGCGGCGTCGGGGGAATCCGCATGCCTCTCGACGAAGCCCGCCAGTTCGGCCAGCCATCCAGCGCGGGCCTTCTCCGCCTTCTCCACGTCGGTGCCGGCCTGCTGCGAGGCCCGGGCATGCCCGGCCTGGATGAGGCGAAACGCGACAAAGGCCGCGAGCGACTGATCCGCCGCCACGTCCGCGGCCAACTTTTCCAGCCTGGCGATGCCGTCGGCAACGAGCCCCTCCTGTGCGTAGGCCGCGAGCGTTTCGGCGAGCTGGCGGACCCAGAACGGCCGATCGGCAGCGGCGGCGGCCGCCAGCACCTGCTCCATCAGTCCGACCTGCTGCGTGGCGAGTTCCGCGCGGGCCGCCGGTGCGGCGGAGGAAATCTTGTTCTCGACCTCGCGCAACTGGGCGAACAGGGGCTTCAGCCGATCGTCGTTCAACGGACCGGAG
>JBKDUV010000282.1:0-18368 GCA_046339335.1 Planctomycetia bacterium
TCCGCCTCGACCCCGCTGGCCGTGGGCACGCTGCCGCCGATCCCCGGTGCCCACGGGGCCGCCGATCTGCACGCGCGCGGGCCGCCGCGGACGCGGCCGCTCGACACGAGCGGCACGCTCGGCTGTCCGGGGCCGGCCACCACGCCCGGCCTGTGCGCGAACTTCGTCCACGTCTGTCCGGGGGACGGTCTGATCACCGACGCCAACGCCACCAGCCAGCTGTTTTTCGTGATGCGGGGCGCGGGCACGAGCCGGCTCGCCGACGGGACCGACCTGGGTTGGAAGGCCGGCGACCTGTTCACGCTCCCGGCCCGGTCACGATCCACGCACGTCGCAACCGAGGATGCGGGGCTCTATTGGGTGCACGACGAGCCGCTGCTGCGCTACCTCGGTGTCGAGGCCAGCCAGCCGCAGTTTTCCCCCACGCTCTACCGACGCGAGGCGATCCTGGAGGCGCTCGACGCCGTGATCCGCGACCCGTCGAGCGCGGCGGCGAACCGGCTCAGCGTCCTGCTCGGCAACCGGCTGTTTCCGCGGACGCTGACGATCACGCACGTGGTGTGGGCGATGTTCGGGCTGTTGCCCGTGGACGCGGTGCAGTCGCCGCACCGGCACCAGTCGGTGGCGGTGGACCTCGTCGTCGATGCCCGGCCCGGCTGCTACACGATGGTCGGACGGACGCTCGACAAGGAGGGGCGGATCAAGGACGGACAGCGGTTCGACTGGAAGCCGCACTCGGTGTTCGTGACGCCGCCGGGGCTGTGGCACTCCCACCACAACGAGTCGGGGCATCCGGCCCACATTCTCCCGATCCAGGACGCCGGCCTGCACACCCACCTGCGGACGCTCGACATCCGCTTCGCCCGGGCCCTGTCGGGCGGGGCCTGCGAGGTGGTGGAATCGGCCGGCTGAGCGGGTTCTCGGCGTCCGGGGGGCGGGCGGTTCGGGCGGACCCTGCGGGGCGGGGATGCCCTCCGGCGGCAAGTGGATCGCGAAATCGGGCCGCGTCCGTCGCCGGGTCCTTCCGTTGACCCGGCCGGTTTGCACCGATAACCTCCTGAGGTCAGGGCAACTTGATTTCACGAGGTCCCGTCCCGCTTACGCCCCCCCGACCGGCAAGTCCGCATCGGCATCACCAGCCTCGTCGGCTCTTTGGGCCGGCATCGCCCGGGTCCGGCTGAACCTTGGCCGCTCCGCGGGCGTACGGTCCCCGCATGCCCAATCGTGGACGCCGATGCCGGTCTGGACAAAATGGATCGGCCTGTGGCGGTTACGGGGTTTTCCCGCGACCGTCTCCGGCGGACCGTCCGAAAACAATTGATGCGCAGCGATGCGGCATGAACCGCCCCTGGCGACCGGCCAGCGGGCCGACGCGGATCCGGAATAGTTGAATCACGGTCGACACGAAGAGTCTGGCACGAGTCTGGCACCAGAGAGCATCACATGAATCCCTTCTGGCTGAGTTCCGTCGGCGGCGTGTTCTCCAGGCGGCGGCATGCAGCGGGCCTGCGCCGTCAAGGGCGCAGCCGCGACGTGCAGCACGGCGAGCAACTCGAGCCGCGGCGGGTCATGGCGTTCGACTTCGTGTCGGCTTTTCCCAACGCCGGGCAGTTCATCGCCCCCAATGGCACACTCGACGAGGCTCCCCAGCAGATCACGCTCCGGTTCAGCCCCGGCGCCAAGATCGACCCGCTTTCGCTGAACGGCAACATCACGATCACGCGGGCCGGTGGCGACACGACATTCGCCGACGGCAACGAAGTCGCGATGACGCCGCTGAATGGCGTCGGCATCGTCGCCGTCGATGATTTTCCGAACCAGAACCAGGTCGTGCTCCGGTTTGCCGAGACGCTGCCGGACGACGTCTACCGGATCACGATTCGCGGCGACCTGAAGACGCTGACGCCGGTCCAGTCGTTCCGCAACGGCGGCACCCACACCCTCGACTTCCGGCTCGACCTGGGCGCCCAGGTGATCTCGGTCGTGCCGCAGCCCATCAGCCGAACCTCAGGCAATGCGATCCAGCAGTCCCGGAACACGATCGACGTCTACTTCAACGCCAACGACCCGCTCCGGCCGGACTCAGCCGGCAACCCGGGGAACTATCGGCTCGTCGAGACGGATTCGACCACCGGCGAGGACGTGGCGGTCCAGATTCCGCTGTCGGTGGCCTATGACCCGGTTGCGGGCAGGGCGACGCTGACGTTCGCCGCGGATCTCGGCGACAAGCTCTACCGGCTCCAGATCGGCGGCTCGGACGACGCCAACGCCACGATCGCGACGGCCGTCGGCGTGGGCACGATCCTCAGGCAGGCCGACGACAGGCCCGCCTTCGTCAGCGACTCGTTCATTGGGGACGGTGCTGCGGCCGTGAACGACGTTGATCTCTACAAGATGGCGCTGACGGCGGGAGCGACGTTGACCGTCCGTGTCACGCCTGTCGTCGGCTCGGGGCTGACGCCGGTGCTGCGGCTGTTCGACGAGTCGGGCGTGCCGCTCACGGCGGGTGTGGATACCTCGGTGCCCAACACGCTCGTCTACACGGCGGCCACCGGCGGCAGGTTTCACGTGGGCCTCTCGAGCGCTGGGAATACCGGCTACAGCGCGGTCGATGGCACGGGTGCGGTCGGTGGCTTCAGCAGCGGTGGCTATCGCCTGGAAATCAGCTCCACGGCGGACGTCGCGGTGAGCGACAGGAATTCCAGTTTCGACACGGCGACGCCGCTGGGCACGCTCGGCCTGGCAGGACGGGCGTTCGACGCCGCGATCACCGCGTTGCCACGGATCCAGACGCCGGCCGGAGATCTGCGCTTTCCAACTCCGCCGGGCACGACCGACGAGCCAGGTCATCGGGAGATCCCGCTGCCCGTCGAGACCCACGAGATGCCGGCGGCGACGGTGGCCGACGCCGCTCCGGCCGCGGTGGTGGAGTATTGCTTTCCATACATCTACGGCGTCGACGGACAGAACAATCCGCTCGTCAACGCGATCACGGAGAACCAGAAGCAGCGGGCCAGGGAAATTTTCGAGCTCTACTCGCGGGCCGCAGGCATCCGCTTCATCGAGACGACGTCCTCCGGTCTGCAGGTCGTCACCGGTGATCTGCGGGCGCTCGATCCTGGCATACCCGTGCCGAACGGGCCCGCCGGGCTCGGCTCGCCGACGATGGCCATCATGAACGGCTCGCTCAACTGGGGAAACAGCGAATACGGCGGCCTCTGGCAACAGGTGGCGATGCACGAGATCGGCCATTCGCTGGGCCTCGGTCATTCGTACGACATTCCCTCCGTGATGGGCGCCAAAACCCCGACGGTCTTGCCGGGCGACCATGACCTCGTCCATCTGTCCATCCTCTACCCGGCCAACGGCGCCGACATCGACGTCTATTCGTTCGAGCTCGACAAGCGCGGCACGCTCACGGCCGAGACCGTGGTCGCCAGGCCCGGGCAGGTGGCCACGAGCCAGCTCGACAGCGTGCTGACGCTGTATCGGCACGATCCGGCCACCAACCGCCGGGAACTGGTCGCCCGCAACGACGACTACTTCGGCCGTGACTCGTTCCTCGGCCTGGAACTCGAGGCGACCAACGGCTCCGGCGGCCGGTACACCTACTACGTCGCCGTGACGAGCACGGGGAACACGGCATTCAATCCGGAGGTGGAGAACAGCGGTGCCAACGGCCGCAGCGACGGGGCGTATCAGTTGCGGATGTCATTCGCGCCGGCGGGCGAGGCCTCCAACACGATCGTCGACACGACCGGAACACCACTCGACGGCGACCGCGACGGACTCGCCGGCGGCGCCTTCAATTTCTGGTTTCGCTCCTCGACCGACGCCAACACGATCTACGTCGACAAGGTTGCGGCGGCGCGGACGGCGGCGATCAGCGCCGGCTCGACGACCGTGACAATCGGGAACGTGGCCGGTCTGAGCGTCGGCATGCTCGTCGTGGGCCCGGGAATCGCCGCCAACACCACCGTCCAGGCCGTCGGCAGCGGCAGCATCACGCTTTCCCGGGCCGCCGTGGCGACGAACGCTTCCGCATCGCTGCGGTTCAGCAACGGCAGCCTGCAATCCCCGTTCGTGGACATCGACGACGCCCTGGCCCGGGTCACCGGCAGTACGAAGATCGTCCGCATCGTGGGGAACGCGGCCGGCGCCGCGGCGTCGCCCTATCTCGTGGGGACGGACACGCAGAATCAGCCTCACGCCGATGGCACCTCGTTCGCCGTGCCCCAGGGCGTCACGGTGATGATCGATGCGGGTGCCGTGTTCAAGGTGCGGAATCAGGTGATCGACGTCGGCAGTGCCTCTTCGCTCGTGTCGCGGGCCGGCGCGGCGCTCCAGGTGCTCGGCACGCCGGGCCGAAAGGTCGAATTCACCTCGTACCACGATGACTCCTTGGGAGGGAACTCGGACGGCACCGGGCCCGTGGTCGCCGGCGGGCAGTGGGGCGGAATCATCTTCCGGCAGGACTCGGATTCGGCCTCCGGGCGGGTGTTTCTCAACAGCGTCAGCAACGCCAACCTCCGGTACGGCGGTGGCGAGGTGCTCATCGAGTCAATGCCCGAGTCGATCGCTCCTTTGCACCTCGAATCCTCCCGGCCGACGCTGGCCTTCAACACGGTGACGAACAGCGCCGGCGCCGCGATTTCCGCCGACCCGAACGCGTTCGAGGAGAGCAAAGGACGCATTGGGCCCGCCATTCGCGGCAACGTCGTGCGCGACAACTCGATCAACGGCCTGTTGGTCCGAATCAGCACCCCGCTCGGCCAGGCGCTGGAGGAACTCACCGTCGCCGCGCGGTTCGCGAGCCCCGACATCACCTACGTCATTCCGGAAAATCTCCTGATCGCGGGGGGCGTCGGCGGCTATCAGACGTTCATCGAGCAGGTCGGCACCGTGACCGCCGGCAGCGTCGTCGTCAGCGGGCTGGCGAGCGTGGCCGGGCTGGAGCCCGGCATGCCGGTCGTGGCGCCCGGCCTGGCCGCCGGCACGACGATCGCCGGCATCGACGCGGCTGCCAGGACGGTCACGCTGTCGCAGCCGGCGACGCTGTCGGGGGTTGCCGTCAGGTTGGCCTTCGAGACCGGGACGCCCCGGGCCCGGGCCAGCGGCCGCTTGACGATCGACCCGGGTGTCGTGGTGAAGCTGCAGGGCTCCCGGATCGAACTGGAACGGGGCAATGCGCAGCTCTATGCCGAGGGCACGCCGCAGAAGCGGGTGATCTTCACGAGCACGACCGACAACCGCTTCGGGGCCGGGGGCACGTTCGTCACGACCGGGACCGCGCAGGGCAACAAGGCGGCGGCCGGCGACTGGGGGGGCATCGTCGTCAACGACGGGGCCACGGCTTCGATCGACAACGCCTCGATCAGTTACGGCGGCGGCCAGACGCCCGGTGCCGGCGACTTTGGCACGACCAACACGATGTCCGTCGATCAGGGCAGCCTGCGGCTGGCCAACAGCCGTTTCGAGAACAATGCGAGTGGGATCTTCGTCATCGGGGCCCAGCCGGCGATCGTCGGCAACGACTTCCGCAGCAACGCCGGCGACCTGATCAGCTTCGATGCCAACTCGCTCAACAGCCGGGAGATTCGCGACCCGGGCCGCATGACGGGCCCGAGCGAGCGGTACTCGCGGTATGACGACAATCGCGGTCCGCTCGTCCGCGGCAACACCATGACCGTCGGCGGCGTGACCGGGATGGTGGTGCGCGGCGACCAGATCACGGTCGAGAGCGTCTGGGATGACACCGACATCGTCCATGTGCTGCGGGACGAGATCGTCGTCTCGAACTTCCACACCGCCACCGGACTGCGGCTGATGAGCAGCCCGACCGGAAGCCTCGTGGTCAAACTCCGCGGCCCCGATGCGGGCCTGACGGCGACCGGCGACGGCCTCGACATCGACGACCGCATCGGCGGCACCGTCCAGGTCATCGGCCAGCCCGGCTATCCCGTCATCATGACGTCGCTGGCGGACGACTCCGTCGGGGCGAGCCTCGATCCAATCGGCGTCACCGTGACCGACACCAACGACGACGGTGCGGCCTCGCGGCCCGTGGCGGGCGAGTGGCGCGGGCTGCGATTCCTGCCCTTTTCCAACGACCGCAACGTTGCCGTCCTGCGCGAGCGGGAGGGCGGCGTCACTGGCGGTGTCGACACGAACCTGCTGCCCGGCGTCGCCCAGTTTCTCGGCGTGCTGGCGGCCAACGAGGTCGGCGGCGACGACAATCAGCGGCTTGGATTCGAGGTCCACGGTGCCATCGCCGTCGATGATCCCGGCGACGTGGATGTCTACAGCTTCAGCGGGTATGCCCGCTCCGAGGTTTGGATCGACATCGACAACACAAGCGCCGCGCTCGACGCGATGGTCGAACTGCTCGATTCCTCGGGTAGGGTTCTCGCCCGGTCGGCCGACGGTCAGACAGACGGGAGCCTTGGCGTTGGCACCCGCGGCATCGGCCAGTCGCTCCAAAAAAGCGCAGCCCTCGGAGCCGACTATTTTTCCCAGAATCCGCGGGATCCCGGCATGCGGGTCGTGCTGCCCGGCGCGGAGCCCGGCAAGCTGACGCAGTATTTCGTCCGCGTGCGCAGCCAGTCCCGCGTTGCGGCCGACGCCGACCCGGGTGCGTACGAACAACTTCTCGGCGACGCCCTTACGGTGGGGAGCGGTGCCACGAGCGGGACGTACGAACTGCGGATCCGGCTCAAGCAGCGGGACGAGAAGCCCGGATCGACGGTCCGCTATGCCGACATCCGCTTCCCGAGCGTGGGCGTGGACGTGCAGGGCCTGCCTTACAGTTCGCCGCTCACGGGCTCGGTCGGAGAGGCGAGCCGGCAGAACTTCATCTATCCCAACTTCGGCGTCACATCGGGCCTGCAATTGCTCGGGAACGCGGACGTGTCCGAGGGCAGGCTCGTCCTCACGCGGGGCGTGGCGAGCGAGTCATCCGCGGTTTGGAGCCAGGCTTCGTATGCCGTCCAGCCCGGCTTCGATACCCGGTTCCGCTTCCGGGTCAGTGATCTCGTCAACGGCGGGGCCGAGGGGCTCGCGTTCGTGATTCAGAACCTCGGTACAGCCCAACTGGGGCAGTTGGGCAGCGGCCTGGGCTACCGGGGGATTGGAAGTTTCGTGGCGATCGAGTTTGACACCGCCGAGAACGCGGACCTGGTGGCCGACGACCCGGCCGGGAACGCCAACCACATCGACATCCGCCTGCGCACGCCGGCGTCGAGCGACCTGCTCGTGCCCGCCGGCAGGTCGTTGGCCAGAACCACGGGTGCGATTCCCAACATGTCCGATGGCGCGGAGCACGAGGTCCGCGTTCGCTACGACGGCACCACGCTCTCGGTGTTCGTCGATGACATGACGACGCCGCAGCTCTCGGTCGCCGTCGATCTCGCCACGCGTCTCAACTTGACCGACGGGCTGGCGCACGTCGGCCTCACCGCTTCCACGGGCGCTGCCGGGTCGCAGCGGCTGGAAATATCCTCCTGGTCGTTCCGCGCCGATCAGCCGGCGGCAATCGACAACGACGTTCGCGGTCGGGCGCAGTACGTCGGCAATCTCTTGACCACCGACCTGAACACCATTTCCGTGGCCGGTGAACTCTCCTCTTCGAACGACGTCGACTGGTCCGCCTTCGATCTCAACATCGAGCAGATCCAGGCCATCGCGGGCGTGAACGACGGCATGAAGACCTGGTCGACGGTGTTCGACATCGACTACGCCGACGGGATCCGCGGCGACCTCACGCTGTCGGTGTTCGATACCACCGGGCGGCTGATCTACGTCGGCCGGGACTCCAACATCGCCGACGACCAGCGGGGTGACGGCCAGACGAATTTCGAGGACGTGTCCCGCGGCTCGGCCGGAAAGCTCGATCCGTTCATCGGGCCGGTTCACCTGCCGACGGGGCTGCCGCTCGGGGGCGTCGGCGAAGGGGCCGCGGGGCCGGCCGCGCCGCTGAGTGAGGCGGGCAAGATGCGGTACTACGTGGCGGTGTCGTCGAATGAACGCCTGCCGCAGGCGCTCAGCATGACGTTCAAGGCGGACGCGCAGAACACCCTCGTCCGCCTCGAGCCGGTCAATTCGGTGAAACGGGTCGTGGAGGATCGGATCGGGCTGGTGGGATACCATTCCGGCGAGGTGGTCAGTGGCAAGGACAACGGGCTGACGTACAGTGACCGGGACTATACCTCCGTCGCACCGACCGGCGGGCCGCTGTTCAAGCTGGATGAACTGGAGTCGAAGGTCAATCCGTTCACGATCGACGACATCGTGACCTACGTGTCGAGCGAGACGGCCACTGGCGGCATCGCTGCCGGCGACATCGCGATGCGGTCCGATGGCCGGCTCTACACCTACGCCGGCGTGCCCGGTGGAGCCAACACCGCCGGCACGTTGAGCTGGATCAACATTCGCAGCAATGCGGTCACGCCCGTCGGCACGGATAACATCCCCGACTTCCCGGCGAAGACGTCTCCAACGCCGACGACGGATGCCGCGGCTGCCGTAACCACGAGCGCTCCGTTTGCAACAACACACAGGTTCCAACTCGATGCCCATCCGGCTGCGACAAGCAAGGTAGACGTCGCCACGGTGAAGGGCCTGCTCAAGTACGAGTGGACGCTGACGGTTGGCGCCGCGCCCAGCACCTGCTTCTGGACGTTTGAATCTACGGGCGCCACCGGGACGCTGACGTTTACAGCGGTGGATGGTAATGGTGCGCCGGCAAAAATGCCGGTCCCGATCGACACGGTTAGTCGAGTGAATGACACGGGACAGATCACAATCGCATGGGGTCCTCATCCTACGGATCCAGCCGGCGCCAACGTGTTTACCGCCGGCCTGGACATGACAGAGGTTGACTACACGTACATTCCCAACCCTCCCGACGCCAACATGGTCACGACCGACAAGGTCGATGCACTGGCGTGGGGCCGCGGGTTGGCGGGTAGAGAACTCTTCTATTCGGTCCGCGACGTTGACGTTCTCACGAGGACCGAGACGGGGAAGTCCCGGCTCTACGTGCCTAACCCGACGACTGGAGACGCTTCCGCGGCCAAGGCGTACATCGGAGTGATCGAGGAAGCGTCGGGCAACCGGCTTGGCCGCACCACGGGCATGACGTTTCTCGACGGGAAACTGTACGGCGTCGACACCAACGGGTTTCTGTTCACGATCGATCGATCCACGGCCGTGGCCACCGTCGTGAAGGATCTCAGGACGGATCTCGGGATCCTGAATCTGAATCTTCAGGGGCTGGCGAACGGGCCGCAGAATGTCCGCGGGGGTCCGAACAACGAGGCAGGCTACTTTGCCGACAAGCTTTTCGCGGTGACCGGAGCGGGTGTCGTCCACGTGTTCGACAAGTCCGGTGACACACTGAAGGATGACAACGGCAACCAACTCAAGGTGTTCAACGACGGTCAAGATGAGACGTTGAGCGTAGTCGTGCCGGGCGTTTCGTCATACACCGGCTTTGCGTTCTCGCCGATGGACATCCCGCTGTGGCGGGCGACGAACAACCGCGGTGCCGAAGCCGGGCATGGCGTGACCGTGGCTCCCGACCGCACGCGCGACGGGCGCTTCAATGACGACGATCCGACCCGTCCGCCAGAGTCCGAGGGGCTGACGAGCATCTACTACGGTCTCGATGGCAGCGGTGGCAGGGCACTGGACGGTACGGCCCTTTCCCATCTGTATCTCGGTCCGAATGGCAACACGTGGCTCGGCGAACTCGTTTCCGGCGTCGGCAGCGAGGTCGCCGATCTGCCGGTGAAGGGCGTGGGCGAAGTGTCGTTGCCTGCCTTCACGACCACGGACAGCGCGGTCATCCAGGTGCCGCAGGCGGGCCGGCTCAAGACAGGCATGGAGGTGTCAGGCCCTGGTATCCCGACCGGTACCGTCATCGACAAGATAGACGCCGGGGGTGTCACGCTCAGCCGGCGAGCGACCGCCACCACTCTGCCCGATGCTCCCGTGACCCTGACATTCAAGGGCGCGGGGCTCCGCATCGAAACGAACTCGTTCAGCCTTCAAGGCTACGCCTATACCGACAAGCCGACGCTGTATTTCAATTACCGCATCGACTCGGGCGCGGGGAGCGCGAAAGTCCAGGCTTCGGTAAACGGCGGCAGCACGTGGCTCACGATCGCCACCAACGAGGCAACTCGATCGACGATCGATACCGACGACGCCCCACTCCCCAACTTTACGTCGGTGTCCTCGCGGATCGGCGGGCAGCCCAACCAGCTCGTGCAGCAACTGTTCGAGAACACGGGCTGGCGGCAGGCGCGGATCGACATCGGCGAATTCGTCGGCGCGTCCGACATCCGCCTGCGGTTCGAATTCAATCCGATCAAGAGTGGTCTCGGCACCTGCGGCGGCATCTGGCTCGACGATTTTCTCGTCGGCTTTGCGGAGCGCGGGGAGATGGTGACCAATGCCCCCGCCGACACGACGTTCTTCGTCATCGGCACGCCGGTCTCGGCCACCACGCCGCAGCAGAACCTTCAGGGGGCCTATCAGCTCGAAATCCGTCGCGGCATGGAGTACGGCGCGTTGTCAAGCGGCCGGAACGCTTCCGGTGCGGTCCAGATCCTCGGAGATCCGGGTTCTTTTGAGCCGGACAACGTGGTCGATACGAACGCCCGGCTCATCCGCGGCATCTGGCATGGCGGGAAGGACTACGGCGGCGTGACGCCCGGGCAGAACTTCCGCGGCGACGAGAACACGCCGCGCGGGCAGGGGCAGTTCATCATCGAGGGCAACCTCATCACGCATGCCGACCAGTATGGCATTCGCGTCGACGCCCCGTTCCGCGACGCCACCACGGGGTCCAACACGACGGGGGTGGTGAAGAACAATACCGCGGTGGTGAACGCGGCCCGGCTCGTGCCGGGAGTGGTCATCGCCAACAACGTCATCGCGAGCACGCGTCGTGAGGCGGCCATCCTCTTCAGTGGTGATCCGGATGCATCGACCCCCGCCCCGGTCCCCTACGGCCGCATCGTCAACAACACGATCCATGGCGGCGTGCCGGTGACGCTGGCAACGCGGACGATCCTCAACTCGCCCCTCGTCACGGTGCCGGCAACCGGGCAGCTCTGGCCGGGCATGGTGGTCACCGGGACGGGTATTCCCGCCGACACGCGGATCCAGTCGGTCGATTCGGCGACCCAGGTGACGCTGACCCGAGCGGCGACGGCGAACGGCGCGAACGTGTCGTTGACATACGCCTTCCGTACCGACGGCGTGCAGGTGACCGACAACGCCGCGCCGACGTTGCTCAACAACGTGTTCGCGCAGCTGGCCACGGGCATCAGCGTCGATGGAACGTCGGGCCGCACGGTCGCCGGGTTCTCGGCGTTCTTCCAGACGCAGGTGCCCGGGATGACGGATAAATGGACGCAGTTGCTCGCCGCCGACCCGTTCGTGAACGCGGCCCGGGGGAACTTCTATCCCACGGCCAAGTCCCCGATCATCGACAGCGCCCTCGACGTGCTCCAGGATCGGGCCGAGTACCTGGCCGTGACCCAGCCCCTCGGCCTGCCCGAGTCGCCGATCATCGCCCCGAGCCGGGACCTGTTCGGTCAGCTGCGGCTGGACGACTCGAACCAGAAGAGCCCGCCGGGCCTCGGCAGCAACGTGTTCAAGGACCTCGGCGCCATCGACCGCGTCGACTTCACGCAGCCCTGGCTGACGCTGGCCGAGCCGCTCGACCAGTCGAACGTCGACGGGAATCCCGCGCTCAATGCCGTGTCGCTGGCGGGTGCGGCCGCCGACGGCGTGGCAAAGTTCATCCTCCAAGTGAACGATTCCGGCGTGGGCATCGACAAGACGACGGTCGTCAAGCAGGCGTTCACCATCGTCCGCAACGGCACGCCGCTCGTCGAGGGGGCTGATTACGTGTTCCGCTACCTGGCGAGCACGAACCGGGTCGTGTTCGAGTCGTCGTCCGAGTTCGCGCCGGGCGAGTACGAAATCCGCGTGAGCACGCGTCCGGCGACGGGCACCCAGGACGGCTACCTGACCGACCTGGCGAACAACGTGCTCCTCAACAACAACAGCGACGGCACGACGACCTTCCGCGTGGCGCTGCTCGACGCTCCGTCCGCGCCGCTTTCGGTCACCGGAACGTCGGGGGACGGGCAGGTGACGCTGCGCTGGACGGCTCCGAACGCCAACGGTGCGCCGATCTCGGATTACATCGTGCAGTACAAGCTGGCCACGGCGACGGACTGGCAGATCTTCGCGGACGGCGTGTCGGCGACGACGGAGGTGACCGTGCCGGCGCTCCAGAACGGCTCCGCCTATCTGTTCCGCGTGGCGGCGGTGAACGAGATCGGAACGGGTCCGGTCTCGGCGGATGCCGGTCCATTCACGCCGGCTAAACCCGCCTCGGCGCCGCAGGGTCTCAATGTCTCCGTCAGCTCCGGCTCCGCGAGGCTCGAATGGAATGCGCCGCTGACGGACGGCGGGGCGCCGATCACGGGCTACAGGGTGGAATACAAGAGCGACGGCGGAACCTGGCAGGTGTTCTCGTCATCGGCCAGTTCGCCGACGACCGTGACGGGTCTGACCAACGGCGTCTCGTACATGTTCCGCGTGGCGGGCGTCAACAGCGTCGGTCCGGGGACGCTGTCGGATACCGTGAGCGGCATGCCCCGAGGCGTGGCCGGTGCGCCGACCGACGTGGCGGGTGTGCCCGGGAACCGCCAGGTGTCGCTGACCTGGACCGCGCCGGCTTCGGATGGCGGCTCTGCGATCACCGGCTACCGGGTCGAGTACAGGTTGGATACTGACTCGATATGGACTGTCTCGGGAACGTCGCCGACGCCGTCCGCGACGGTGGCCGGTCTGGAAAACGGCAGGGCCTACCTGTTCCAGGTGGCGGCCGTGAATGCCGAGGGAACGGGGTCTGCGGAACAGTCTGCGGCGGTGACGCCGCGAACGGTGGCGGGGGCGCCGACGAACGTCGCGGGAACGCCCGGGAACCGCCAGGTGTCGCTGACGTGGATCGCGCCGGTTGACAATGGCGGTGCGAGGATCTCGGGCTACAAGGTGGAGTACAGCAGCAACGCTGGCACGACATGGGACGTGTTTTCCTCCTCGGCGACGTCGCCGACGATGGTTACGGGACTGACCAACGGCCAGGCGTAGGTCTTCCGGGTGTCGGCGGTGAACGAGGCGGGCACGGGATCGGCAGCGCAGTCGCTGCCGATCACGCCGCGGACGGTAGCCGGTGTCCCGACGGGCGTCACGGGTGCGGCGCGAGATGCCGCCGTGGAACTCGAATGGGTCGCGCCGGTTGACAATGGCGGTGCGTCGATCACGGGCTACAAGGTGGAGTACAGCAGCAACGCTGGCACGACATGGGACGTGTTTTCCTCCTCGGCGACGTCGCCGACGATGGTCACGGGACTGACCAACGGCCAGGCGTATGTCTTCCGGGTGTCGGCGGTGAACGTGGCGGGCACGGGGGCGGCTGGGCAGTCCGGTTCCGTGACGCCGCGGACGGTGGCCGGTGCACCGACGGGTGTGACGGGCACGCCGGGAAATGCTCAGGTATCGCTGTCGTGGACGGCGCCGGCGTCCAACGGCGGTTCGCCGATCACCGGGTACACGGTGGATTCCAGCAGCGATGGAGGCACGACGTGGACGCCTGCCATCACGTCGGCGACCACGTCGGCGACGGTGGTCGGCCTGACCAACGGCGCGGCGTACGTGTTCCGTGTGGCGGCCGTCACCGCGACGGGTCCAGGGTCGTTCGGTCAATCCGCCGCGGTGACCCCGCGGACGCTCGCCGATGCGCCGACGAACGTGGTGGGCACGCCCGCGGACCGCCAGGTGTCGCTGACGTGGACCGCGCCCCCGAATGGCGGTTCTGCGATCACCGGCTACCGGGTCGAGTACAGGAGCAGCGGTGGCTCGACGTGGACACCGGGCGGGACGTCGACGACGACATCCGCGACGGTGACGGGGCTGACGAACGGTGTGTCCTACGTCTTCCGGGTGGCGGCCGTGAACGAGGCGGGCACGGGTGCGGCTGGTGAATCCGGGCCGGTGATCCCGAGGACAACTCCTGGTTCGCCGACCGGCATCACGGGTACGGCCGGAAACGAAAAGGTCGAATTGACATGGCGGGCACCGGCGACCGACGGCTCGTCGCCGATCACCGAGTACGTGATCGCAATGAGCACGAGTCGTAGGACCGGGTTCCAACCGGCCGCCACTGCGACCGGGACGCGGGCCGTGATTTCCGGGCTGACGAACGGGACGACGTATTATTTCCGGATCCGGGCCCGTAACGCGGCCGGCGACTCGCGACCGGCGTTGTCCGCAGGCTTCACGCCGTTCGCCCCGGTGGCGGCCCCGACGGGTCTTACTGGGACCGTGAGCAGTGGCCGCGTGAACCTGTCGTGGGACGTCCCGGCCGCATCGCCACGGCCGGTCACCGATTACGTGATCCAGTTCAGGCGCGACGAACTTGGAGCGGCCTGGACGACGTTCAGCGATTTGGTGACTCCCGCACGGACCGCCACCGTCACCGGGCTGCAAAACGGCGTCGCCTACCTGTTCCGGGTGGCGGCGGTCAACGCCAATGGCGTCGGCCTGTTCACGGATGGCACGGCTCGATTCGTACCCGTGGCACCGCCGGCAGCCCCCTCGGGCCTTGTCGGAACCGGCGCCGCGGGAACGATCTCTCTCAGTTGGACCGCTGCGGCAGCGTCCAGTGTCGCGCCGGTGAGCGGCTACGTCGTTCAATACCGGTTGCTAGGCCGGGCGTGGACGACCCTGCAGGTGAGCGTCGCGAGCGATCAGACGTCGGTGGCGATAACGACGTTGACGAATCCTGCCGGCTACAGGTTCCGCGTCGCGGCGAGTAACGCGGCCGGCACGGGTCCGTGGACGGCGGCCACACCGATCATCCGTCCCGTGTGATTCAGCCGGCTGATGGCGGGGAAAAAGCCGCCTTGAGCGGACCTGCGAGGGGCTGGCGGTAGCGGTTTCCTATCCTGCCCAGGCACCCTCCAGCGGGGGCCCGGGACGCCGCATCGTCTGCCAGCCTTCGCGGTTCTGCCCGGTTTCTGTGACCGGTATTCCGTGATCCTCGGTCACGACCGGCACGAAGCGATGTCGACACCTCCTCCGGGATTTCTTCCTGGGAGGGTCGCACCGCCATGAACGGTCGCACGATGGATCGGGTTTTTTCCAACGGCAAGGGTCGTGCGGCTGAACCACACCGGCCGCGGACAGGCTTCGCGGCGGTTTGGGCGCTGGCGATCGTCGCCGGGAACATGCTGAACGGGACGTCGGTCAGCGGAGACGGCTTTGACGGGTTCGTCATCCCCCAGCGGTCCGTTCAGGCACCGCTTCGCGGTCCGGTGCGGACCGCGGATGTCTCGGTGCTCGTGCCCCCCGCGGACGCTCCCCTGCCCCTGGTGCAGCCCGGAACGGTCGTCGACGGGGAAGCATGGGCCGGCGGGGAGGCGTGGGATCATGCCGGCGCCGGTGCGGCCGGTCTCGACGGGGCCGCCGCACCGTGCGGATCGTGCAGCGGAGCCGGCTGCGCGGAATGCTCGGCCGGTTCCGGTTTCCTGCAGCGGTGCTGCGGCGACGCCTGCCCGCGCTGGGTCGTGCAGGTCGATGCCCTGATGCTCTGGCAGGGGAACATCGCCAGCCGGCCGCTGCTGTCAGCCTACGATCCGACGACCATGACTGTCGGCCCCACGGCCCTGAATGCGAACCAGGCTCAGCCGCCGATGTCGGCCGGTCCACGCGTGGGATTGTTCTACAACCTCAACCAGATCCACTCCATCGAAGGCAACTACTTTCAGGTCAGGCCGTTCGCCGTGCAGGCGCTGACCGGGCCGGGTAGTTTCGTCCAGAACGGCCTTGCCGGATCGAGCTACTCCGGGGCGAACAGTCCGGTCTTCGGTTCCGCCGGCGTGTTCACCCGGGCCGGCATCCAATCGGCCGAACTGAACTGGCGCATGCGGGAATGCCGGTGCCCGATCACGTGGCTGGCCGGCTTCCGCTGGGTGGAGTGGGACCAGCAGTTGCACATCGACCAGACCGCCAGCGGCAGTGCGGCCACCAGCCTGTTCCGCACCGACACCATCAACAACCTCTATGGCGGGCAGCTGGGCATGGACCTCGGCCTGTGGACCGGCGCGACGTTCAACGTCAACGGCATCGGCAAGGCCGGCGCGTTCTTGAACCACGCGGCCCAGGCCTCGCGACACCAAAACAGCCTGGGGGCGGTGCAGGCCGCACGGGCGGAGGCCGACGGGATGGCGTTCTTCGGCGAGCTCGGCGTCAACGGCAGCCTGCAGCTCACGCCCTGGCTCGCCTGGCGGCTGGGCTACTCGCTGTTCTGGCTGAGCGGAGTGGCCGTGCCGGCCAACCAGCTTTCCGTCACGAACCTGGCGACTTCCCCGCCGACCGCCCGGCTGGACGCGAACGGGAGCGTCCTCCTCCACGGGGTGACGACCGGCCTCGAGGCGCGCTGGTAGCGGCGGGCGGCACGAACGCCGTCGGGCCCGCGATGCCGAAGGCCTCGAGCGCCTCGCCGGTGTGGCTGCGCAGCAGGTCACCCGGCGCCGCGGCCGCCCCGGCCTGCGCTCGCCAGCGTCGGGCGTGGATGGCGATGTCCTCCGGCGGCCCCTCCACGACCACGCGGCCGCCTCCGGATCCAGCCTCCGGCCCCATGTCGATCACCCAGTCCGCCGCGGAGATCACCTCCAGGTTGTGCTCGACCACGAGCACCGTGTTGCCGGCATCCACGAGCCGGTCGAGCACCCGCAGCAGCTTCTCGATGTCGGCGAAGTGCAGGCCGGTCGTCGGCTCGTCGAGGACGTAGAGCGTGCTTCCCGTCCCCGGTTTGGCCAGTTCACGCGACAGCTTCACCCGCTGCGCCTCGCCACCGGAGAGCTGTGGTGCCGGCTGGCCGAGCGTCACGTAGCCGAGCCCCACGTCGACGAGCGTCTGGAGGATCCGTCCCACCTGCGGCACCGTGGCGAAGAACCGGGCCGCATCGGCGGCGGTCATCTCCAGCACGTCCGCGATCGACTTGCCGTGCCAGCGGGCCTGGAGCGTCTCGCTGGTGAACCGGCGTCCCCGGCAGGCCGGGCACTCGACCCACACGTCGGGCAGAAAGTGCATCTCCACGCGGCGCTGGCCGAGCCCTTCGCATGCCTCGCAGCGGCCGCCAGCGACGTTGAAGGAGACCGTCCGCGGCGTGAACCCGCGGGTCCGGGCCTCGGGCACGCGGGCGAAGAGCTGGCGGACATGGTCGAAGACGCCGGTGTAGGTGGCCGGCGTGGAGCCGGGCGTGGCGCCGATCGGCTCCTGATCGACGAGGATCACCCGATCGATCGCGTCCATGCCGAGCAGGGAATCATGCCGGCCGGGCTGCTCCCGGGCCGCGTGCAGACGCCGGGCGAGCGTCCGCCACAGCACCTCGAGCACGAGCGACGTCTTGCCGGAGCCGCTGGGGCCGGTGACGGCGCCGAGGACGCCGAGCGGAAACCGCACGTCGAGTCCCTGGAGCGTGCGATGCCGCACGCCCTTCACCGTGAGCCAGCCGGTCGGCTCGCGCCGGCCCCGGTCGCGGGCCCGCGCCAGGGACTCGTCGCACGCCCGGCGGCCGCCGAGGAACGGGCCGGTGACGCTCGCCACGTCCGTGCCGACGGCGGCCGGCGTGCCGTGGGCCACGATCCGGCCCCCCTCGCGGCCGCTTCCCGGACCGAAGTCGAGGACGTGGTCGGCGGCCGCCACCACGTCGCGGTCGTGCTCGACCACGACCACCGTGTTGCCGAGGTCGCGGAGCTTGCCGAGAGCCGTGATCAGCCGGTGCGTGTCGCGCGGGTGGAGGCCGATCGTCGGTTCGTCGAGCACGTAGAGCACGCCCGTCAGACCGCTGCCCACCTGCGCCGCGAGGCGAATGCGTTGCAGCTCCCCTCCCGACAGGCTCCCTGCCGGACGGGCGAGGTCGAGGTACTCGAGCCCCACGTCGACGAGAAACGACACCCGGGCCGTGAGCTCGCGGAGCAGGTCGCCGGCGATCCGGCGTTCGTTGTCCGTGAGTGCGACGGCGGCGAGCTCCCGCTGCAGGCGGCCGAGCGGCATCCCGCACCAGACGTCGAGCGGCCGGCCCCAGAGCCTGACCGCCGCCGCCACGTCGGCCAGCCGGCTGCCGCCACAGCCACTGCAGGGCACCTCGCCGAGCACCGCATCGACCCGGCCGCGGACCGCCACGACCATCCGCGCAGCCTCTTCGCAGGCGGTCTCCAGTCCCTTGAACTGGAACGAGAACCCCGGTCCCTTGCCCGCCACACCGCGCGGCCGGGGCA
>JBKDUV010000283.1:0-8420 GCA_046339335.1 Planctomycetia bacterium
CCCCTGCCCCGCGCCCACGCTCGCGGCGCACGACCCGGGGGGACCCTCGGGAACGCAGGGGGAACTCGGCGACGGCACGAACCACGTGCGGCCGAGGGACGAGTGCGTCCGTCTCCGCACGGGCGAACGCGGCAGCGAGGCGATCTGATACGGCTCACACATGACCCTCGCGCACCAAGCGAGCGCCTGGAATCGAATGACGGGCAGCCCCGCCAGCGAACCGCGAAAGGCGCACGTGTGACCCGTCGCGGGCGCGGCCGGCCCGCTCAGCCGCCTGCCCAGCGGGCCAGTTTGCGGTCGAGCGTCGACCGCTCGATGCCGAGGATCGCCGCCGCCTTCGTCTTGTTTCCGCCGACGGCCTCGAGCGTCGCCATGATGTGCCGACGCTCCAGTTCCTCGATGGTCAGGGGGACGAATTTTTCCTTGCGTCCCCCGCCGCCCCGATCGGTGTCGCCCGCTGAGGAGATCGGGCTCAGGGCCACGTCCTCGGCACCGATCCATTCCTCCTGCGCGAGCACGACGGCCCGTTCCACGCAGTTCCGCAGTTCCCGGATGTTCCCCGGCCAATGGTGGGCCCGCAGCGCCGCCAGCGCGTCGTCGCTGAAGCCACGGACCCGCCGGCCGTCCTCGGCGGCGAACCGCTCCAGATAATGCGCGGCGATCGCCTCGATGTCCTCCGGCCGGCGACGCAGGGGCGGGACGAGAATCTCCACGACTTTCAGCCGGAAGTAGAGGTCGCGCCGGAACTCGCCGGCGGAGACGGCCGCCTCGAGGTCGCGGTTCGTGGCGGCCACGACGCGGACATCGACCTGCACCCGGGTGCTGCCTCCGACCCGCTCGAACGGATGACCCTCGAGGACGCGCAGGAACTTCGCCTGGATCGATGGACTCATCTCGCCGATCTCGTCGAGCATCAGCGTGCCGCGGTGGGCCGACTCGAACTTCCCGATCTTGCGTTCCGTGGCCCCCGTGAACGCCCCCTTCTCGTGCCCGAAGAGCTCGCTCTCCAGGAGCGTCTCCGTGAGGGCGGCGCAGTTGAGACAAATGAACGGTGCCGCCTTCCGGTCGCTCGCCTCGTGGATCGCCCGCGCGATGAGTTCCTTGCCGACCCCGCTTTCCCCGCGGACGAGCACCGTCACCTTGGTCGCGGCGACCCGCTGCACCTGAGCCATGATCCCCTGGAGCACGGGGCTGACGACCACCATCTTCACGTCCTCGCCGAGCCGGCGCCGCAGCCGCCCGTTCTCGTCCGCGGTGCGGGCCAGCCGCGTCGACAGCGACTCGCGGGTGGAGAGGTTCTCGATCGCGAGCCCCAGCGCGTCGCAGACGGCGAGGACGAACTCGAGGTCGTCGGCGGTCCAGGACCGCTCGCCGGGAGCGGCCTCGACGTGCAGCACCCCGACCGCACGGCCGTGGGCGCGGATCGGGGCGGAGATGGTGCTGGTTCCGGCTGCCGCGCCGACCGGGAACGTCGCCAGCACAGCCTCGTCGCCGCCGAGGACGGCGTCGATCGCGCCGGCGGGCAGCGGCGGTTCCGGCCACGGATCGGGAACGGAGGCCACGGCGGCGACGGGCTCACGGCCGCCCCCGGCGTGGTGGATGTCGGCCGCATTCCGCGGCAGCAGCACGACGCCCGCCGCCGCGCCGACACCATGGACCGCCGTGTCGAGCGCCTGCCTGGCGCTCGACGTCAGGTCGTCGGCGCGGCCAAGGGCGAACGACAACCGGCAGAGCGCGGCGGCGGCCCGTCCCACGCGGGGCACGCGGTCGGCCGCCTCGCGGATGTCCTCCAGAAGCCGCGAGGCGGTGCGGCGATGACGGATGGAGGATCGCCAGGCCTGGACGTCGGCCGGCATCTCGCCGGTGCGGTCGACGTCCGTGGCCGAACCGGTGCCGGCGTCGTCCGGCAGATCCCCCTCGCAGTAGCGCAGTTCCGTGAGGCCGATCGCGATCACGTCGCCGGCGTTGAGCAGCGTCTCGGCCTCGATCGGCCGGCCGGCCAGCAGCGTGCCGTTGCGGCTGTCGAGATCGCGGATCGTCCAGCCGTCGGCGGCGAGGAAAATCTCCGCGTGCACGCGGCTGGCCCGATCGTCCTCGACGACGACCTGGTTGTTCGGCGCACGGCCGATCGTGTACCGCTGCCCGGTTCCGAGCAGGGCGACGACATGCCGTGCACCGACACGTTCGACGACGAGGTAGGCTGCGATGGGAACCATCTCCGAAGTGGCCGAGCAGCTTTGAGACTATCGCATCCGCGGGCGGCGACGCAGGGTTCGAAAACGGCCGCTCCGCGTCAGGCCCCGCGTTGCGGGTGGAGCCGCGGCGATCCGCCCAGGACGAGCCGGTTCACCGCGGCCAGAAAGGCCTTCGCAGCCGCCTCCAGCGAGTCGGTGGAAACGCCCCGGCCACGCTGCTGCTGTCCGCCGTGCTCGAGCTCGACCGTCACCTCGGCCTGCGCGTCCTTGCCCACGGTCACCGCCTGGACGCGGAAGTCGCGGCAGACCGTCGTCACCCCGGTCAGCTTCTCGATCGCCAGGAAGATGCCGTCGATCGGCCCGTCGCCGGCGGTGATCGTCACCTCCCGCGGCGCGCCATCCTGGAGCACCCGCAACGTGACGGTCGGGGCCGACCCCGAGGCACTCGCCACCGTGTAGCTTTCGAACGCGAACTGCTCCGGGAGCGCCGCGAACTGCTGCTCGCACAGGGCGGCGATGTCGCCGTCGTAGATTTCCTTCTTCCGGTCCGCCAGCAGCTTGAACCGCTCGAAGACCGTCTGCAGCTGCTCGGGCGTAAGCTTGTAGCCGAGGGCCTGGGCCCGGTCGGCAAGCGCCGCCCGGCCGCTGTGCTTGCCGAGCACGAGGTCGGTCCGTTCCAGCCCCACGTCCTCGGGCCGCATGATCTCGTAGGTCCGGCGTTCCTTGAGCATCCCGTCCTGATGGATGCCCGCCTCGTGGGCGAAGGCGTTGCGGCCGACGATCGCCTTGTTGCGCGGCACCTGGATGCCGGTGATGTTGGCCACCAGCCGGCTCGTGGGCACGAGCCGCTGGGTGACGATCCCGCTGCTGCAGCCGTAGTGGTCCTGGCGGGTGCGAAGGGCCATCACCACCTCCTCCAGGGAGCAGTTGCCGGCCCGCTCACCGATCCCGTTGATCGTGCACTCGACCTGGCCGGCGCCGGCCTCGACGGCCGCGAGGCTGTTGGCCACGGCGAGACCGAGATCGTCGTGACAGTGGACGCTGATCACGGCCCGGTCGATGTTCGGCACCCGATCGCAGAGGCTCTTGATGACATGATGCATCTGCAAGGGGGTGGCGTAGCCGACGGTGTCGGGGATGTTGACGGTGGTGGCGCCGGCGGCGATCACCGCCTCGACCACGCGGCAGAGGAAGTCGATCTCCGTCCGCGCCGCGTCCTCTGGAGAAAACTCCACGTCGCCGCACAGGCCGCGGGCCCGGGTCACCCCGGCGACGGCCCGGGCGAGAACCTCTTCCTCGTTCATCCGCAGCTTGAACTCGCGGTGGATGGAGCTCGTCGCGAGGAAGACGTGAATCCGTGGCTGCCGGGCATGCCGCAGCGCCTCCCAGGCCCGGTCGATGTCGGCGTCGTTGCACCGCGCGAGCCCGCAGACCGTGGCGGCCGAGACCACCGCGGCGATGTCGCGAACGCTTTCGAAATCGCCGGGCGAGGCGATCGGAAAGCCCGCCTCGATGATGTCGACGCCGAGTTCCACGAGCGCCTGGGCGATCTCCAGTTTCTCCGTGAGATTCATGCTTGCGCCGGGCGACTGCTCGCCATCCCGGAGCGTGGTGTCGAAGATGCGGATGCGACGAGGGGTGGTCATGAGCTGCTCGGCTGCCGGGTCGGAAGTCCGGACGGTGGACGGTGAGGAGAACGGAATCTCGAGCCCGCATGGTACCCGGCCCGGCCCCGAACGGGAGGGAGCCTTGGTGTCGCCAGCCCCGGTTTTCGGTAAACTTGGGAGACGGTGCCGACTCGCCCGTGGCCTTCCAGCCGTTCCCCCATGACAGTGCATGCAACCACCGACGCCTCCGCCGGAGCGGCCGAACGGCCGCGCGGCCTGCGCGCCGGGCCCGGTGCCGGGCCCGATCCGGTCCGGCTGCGGCGCAGCCTGGCCGGCGCCTCGATTCTTGCCGTCGGCGTCGGCCTCTGGTGGTGGATCGCGACCCATCACTTCGGCGGCGGCCACGAAGAGCACGCTGAGCGTCCCCGCACGACGAACTCGACGGAGCAGTCCGCGGGGTCCGGCGCAGTCGTCGTCCTCCCGGCCGACGCCGCGACGGCGGGCGAGATCGAACTGGCCTCCGTCGCCGTTCGCCCGATCAGGGACCACCTCACGGTGCCGGGACGGCTCGACTACGACGCCCGCCACCGGCTCGACTACGAGTCGCCGGTGGACGGGATCGTCTCCAGGGTGTTCGTCAACGTCAGGCAGAGGGTGTCCAAGGGGGATTCGCTCGCCGAGGTGTCGAGCCCCGACGTCGGCCTCGCCCGCGACGACGTCCGCAAGCGGATGGACGACCGGCAGATCGAGAAGAAGGGGGCCGACTGGGCGACGGACATCGCGACGAACGTCGAAGACCTGCTTGTATCGCTGGCCAAGAAACCGGCCCTGGAGGCGATCGAGCGGCAATTCGCCGACCGCGTCCTCGGCTCCTACCGGGAAAAGATCCTCGGGGCCTATTCGCGGATGCTGTTCGCCGAGAAGGTGAACGCGGGCACCCAGCAACTCGGCGCAGGAGGCGTGCTCTCCGAACGGATCATCGACGAGCGGCGGAGCAACCTCGAAGTCGCCACGGCGAGCTTCCGCGCGGCCTGCGAGGAGGCCCGTTTCCTCACCCGCCAGGATCGGGATCGGGCCCTGGCGTCCCTCCAGCAGGCGGAGCGGCTCCTGCAGGTCTCGCGGGAAAACCTGCGGACGCTCGTCGGCAGCCGCCTGGAAGCCGACATCGAGGGAACGGGAAGCGCCGACGCGGTCGCCGACATCGAGCCCGATGCTGGCCCGGGGAAGTTCGGGGCGCTGAGCACGCTCGTGCTCCGCACGCCGTTCGACGGCCTCGTCGAGGAGATCTTCATGTCGCGCGGGGAGCGGGTGCGGAGCGGCGACCGGCTGTTCGTCGTCGCCGACACCTCGACGCTCTGGGTCCGGGCCCAGATCCACGAGCGGCAGTGGACCACCGTCGAGGTCACCGAGGGGCAGGAGGTGCGGGTCAACGTGCCCGGCGCCGCCGATCACGACACGACCGCCCGCATCAACCACGTCGGCGCCACCGTCGAGGCCGAGTCGCGCAGCGTCCCGCTGGTGGCCGAACTCGAAAACGACGATGCCCATTACAAGCCGGGAATGTTCGTCTGGGTCGACCTCCCCCAGGGGCGGCAACGGGATGCCCTCGCCGTGCCAGCGGCGGCGGTCATGCGGCACGAGGGCCGGGCATTCGTGTTCGTGCCCGAAGCGGCGGGCCGCTACCGGCGGGTCGACATCGAGACCGGCCAGGACGAGGGAGGATTCGTCGAGGTGAAGCGCGGGCTTCAGGAAGGCCAGCAGGTTGTCACCCGCGGTGCGTTCCTCCTCAAGAGCGAACTGCTCCTCGAGAAGGAAGAGGAGGCCGGCGCGGCCGGCTGACCTGTTTCAGCGGCGTCGCCGCATTCGCCCGCCCCCGTGGAGACGGCCCGTGCTTTCAGGCGTCATCGAATGGTCCCTGGCGAACCGGGCGCTCGTCATCGCTCTGTTCGTGCTCCTGGCGGTCGGCGGGCTCTTTGCCGCCACCCAGATCCCCGTCGATGCCGTCCCAGACCTCGTCAACGTGCAGGTGCAGGTGGTCACCGAGGCCGGCACGCTGCCGCCGCTGGCGGTCGAGCGGACGGTCACCTATCCGGTGGAACTCGCGGTCAGCGGCCTGCCGGCTGTCGAGGAGATCCGCAGCATCTCCCGGCTCGGCATCTCGCTGGTCACGATCGTGTTCCGCGAGGGGACCGACATCCTCCGCGCCCGGCAGCTCGTCCAGGAGCGGCTGCCGGCAGCCCAGGCGGCGATCCCGCTGCCCGACGCGGCACCGCAACTGGGCACCTTGAGCACGGCGCTCGGAGAAATCCTGCAGTTCGAAGTCCGTGGTGACGGTCGCAGCCCCATGGAACTGCGGAGCATCCTCGAATGGGACATCGCGCCGGCGATGCGGACGGTGCCGGGCGTCACCGACATCAACAGCCACGGTGGCTTCGCCAAGAGCTACGAGGTGCAGGTCGATCCCGACCGCATGTCGTCGCACGGGCTCTCGCTCGGCGAGGTGCTCGGAGCGCTCGAGCGCAACAACTCGAGCACGGGTGGCGGCTACATCGTCAAGCATGGCGAGCAGCGATTCATTCGCGGCGAGTCGCTCCTCAAGGGCGTGGCCGACATCGAGAAGGTCGTGGTCCGCAGCCCGCCGGGGGGCGTGCCGGTGCTCGTGCGCGACATCGGCACCGTGACCGTGGCCCCGCTCGTGCGGCAGGGGGCGGCGACCCGTGATGGCCGCGGCGAGATCGTGACGGGCATGGTGATGATGATCCGCGGCGAGAACAGCCGGCGGGTCGTCGCCGCCGCCAAGGAGAAGCTCCGCGAGATCCGCGACACGCTGCCGCCGGGCGTGGACCTGGAGATCGTCTACGACCGCAGCGACCTGATCGGCCGGACGCTCGACACGGTGCTCCACAACCTCGCCGAGGGCGGCCTGCTCGTGATCGGCGTGCTGCTCGTGCTCCTCGGCAACATCCGCGCCGGCCTGATCGTCGCCGTTGCGATCCCGCTCTCGATGCTGTTCGCGTCCAACCTGATGTGGGCCGCCGGCATCCCGGCCAGCCTGATGAGCCTCGGGGCGATCGACTTCGGCCTCGTCGTCGACAGCTCCGTCATCATGGTGGAGAACTGCGTCCGCCGGCTGGGGCTCGCCCCGCCAGGCGCGTCGAAGCTGGACGTCGTCCGCGACGCGGCCATCGAGGTCCGCGGGCCGACGATGTTCGGCGAGTTGATCATCGCGATCGTTTACCTGCCGATCCTGTTCCTGGAGGGGACGGAGGGAAAACTGTTCCGGCCGATGGCGCTGACGGTGCTCTTCGCCCTCGACGGGTCGCTCGTGATCTCGCTGACGCTCATGCCGGTGCTCGCCGCCACGGTGCTCGGTCGCGAGGAGGAGCACGAGCCGCTCCTGATGCGGATCTTCCACACCGCCTACCGGCCGTTGGCCAGGCTCGCCGTCTACCATCCCGTCGTCGTCTGCACCTGCGCGGCGGCGCTCGTGGCCGCCAGCGTGCCGGTGGCGTTGCGACTGGGCGCCGAATTCATGCCCCGGCTCGACGAGGGGGACGTGCTCATCGAGGTCGTCCGCCTGCCGAGCGCCACCCTCGAGGACTCGGTGCCGCTGACGACGCGGATCGAGAAGGTGCTCGGCGGCTTTCCCGAGGTCCGCACCGTGTTCTGCAAGACGGGCCGGCCGGAGATCGCCAACGACATCATGGGCGTGCAGCAGACCGACGTCTGGGTGATGCTCCGGCCGCGGCAGTCGTGGCCGGCGAACGTCTCCCGCGACGCGCTCGTCGAGCGGATGTCGAAGGCCCTTTCGGCCGCGGTGCCCGGGGCCTCGTTCGGCTTCAGCCAGCCGATCGAGATGCGGGTGGACGAGCTGGTGGCCGGGGTCAAGGCCGACGTCGCCGTGCTCGTCTACGGCGACGACCTGGAGCGGCTCGGCGACCTCGGCAAGCAGATCGAGGGGCTGCTGCGCGGAATTGCCGGCGCCGCCGACGTCCGCGCCGACTGGCAGGCCAACATCCCCTCGCTGCGGATCGACGCCCGACAGGACCAGCTCGCCCGGCACGGCATCGACGGCATCGACGTGATGCGGACCGTGTCGGCGATGGGGGGCATCCAGGCGGGCGTGATCTATGAGGGGCGGCCGCGGTTTCCGCTGATGGTGAAGTTTCCACCGGCCTGGCGCGAGGATGCCGACCGGGTGCCGCAGATTCCGGTCGGCACGACCGGCGGCCGGCCGGTGCCGCTCGGCGAACTGGCCGACATCCGCGTCGAGGAGAGCCCGCCGTCGATCGAGCACGAGAACTCGCGGCGTCGGACGTTCGTGTCGGCCAACGTCCGCGGCCGTGACGTGGCGAGCTTCGTCGCCGAGGCCCAGCGGCGGATCGCCGCCGAGGTGAAGATGCCGAGCGGCTACGCGATCGAGTGGGGGGGCGACTTCGAGAACCTGCTCAGCGCGAGCCGGCGGCTGCTCCTGATCACGCCCGTGGTGCTGGGGCTGATCGCGCTTCTGCTTTACACGAGCTTCAAGTCGCTCCGGCTGGCGGCCCTCATCTTCTGCGCCGTGCCGGTGGCGGCGTCGGGCGGCATCGCGGCGCTCGCGCTGCGGGAGATGCCCTTC
>JBKDUV010000284.1:0-10196 GCA_046339335.1 Planctomycetia bacterium
GTCCACCGGCTCGTGCGGCAGGGGATCCACGTGCCCGAGGCCGCGATCGGCCGCGGGCTCGCCCGCGCCAGGCTCCCGGCCCGAATCGAGGTCATCGCCCGGCGGCCGCTCGTCGTCGTCGACGCGGCCCACAACGTCGCCTCGATGGAGACGCTCATGGAGACGCTCCGGCCGGCGCTCGCCGCGCGCAGCCCCCGGGTGCTGCTCTTCGCCGCCAGCGGCGACAAGCAGATCGAGGAGATGATGGCGGTGGCCCGCGGTGCGTTCGATCGGGTCGTCGTCACCCGGTACGCGACGAATCCCCGCGCCGCCACTGTCGAACGGCTCGTCGCCGCCGGTCGGGGAGCGGGCCTGCCGGAGCCGCGGTTGGCGGCCGACCCGCAGCGGGCCCTGCACCTCGCCAGGTCACTGGCCGGGCCCGGCGGCCTCGTCTGCGTGGCCGGAAGTTTTTTTCTTGCCGCCGAGGCCGGTTCCGGCGGTCGTAGCTGACACGATCCGCAGTGCAGCCGCGAGCACCTCGTCGATCTCAGCCGGAGCGGCCGCGGCCGGCGGCTGCACGTCGGCCCGCGGGCCGGGCGGCATGTCGCGGAGCTGCCGCCAGCGCCGCAGGCGGGCGAGCGACTCGGCCGTGGGCGTGACCTCGAAGCCCGGGTCCGGCCGTACGCCCCACTCCTGCTCGTCGCCGTCCCCCGTCCGTCGATGGATCGCGCCGGCGTCGGGGCGGAGATACTCGGACGTGGTCAGCTTGAGCATCCCACGGTCGTCGGCGAGCGGCAGGAGCGTCTGGACCGTCCCCTTTCCGAACGACCTGCTTCCCACGACCGTGGCCCGACGGTTGTCCTGGAGGCAGGCGGCGACGATCTCCGCGGCGCTGGCGGACAGGCCGTCGATGAGGACCGCGATCGGCACCCCTGCGCAGGCCGCGCCGCGGCCGGCCCGTCGGACGTCGAGCACCGCCGCCGCGCCGGTCGCCGACCGCCTGCCGCGCGTGGAGACGATCACCCCGTCGTCGAGGAACTGGTCGCAGACATCGACGGCGGCGGACAGCAGGCCGCCAGGATTGCCGCGCAGATCCAGCACCAGGCCACGCAGCTCCGGGAGCCGCTCGATCGCGTCCAGTGCCGCCGCGAGATCGCCGGCGGTGTGCTCGCCGAAGGAGGTGACCCGCACGAGCGCCACGCCGGGCACGACCTCCCAGTCCCAGGTGCCGTCAGCGCGACGCCGGTCGCCGAGCACGCTCTCGACCTTGACCGCCTCGCGGACAAGGACGACATCGCGGGCCGTCGGGTCGAGGCTCGGATCGGACGCCGGATCGAGCGACCGTGGCGCCGCGGCCGCGGGGACGAAGCGCACCGTCACGGTCGTTCCCTGGCTGCCGCGCAGCCGCTGCACCGCATCGCGCAGGGCCGCGCGCCGCGCCGGAATGCCGTCGATGGCCACGATCAGGTCGCCCGGTCCGAGGCCGGCCCGGGCGGCGGGAGACCCCGGCACGGGAGCGACGACGAGCGGCAGCCCGGAGGGTTCGTCGAGGGCGAGCTGCAGGCCGACGCCGCCGAACCGCTGGTCGAGCTGGGCCTCGAGGTCGGCCTGCTCGTCAGGGGGCAGGAACGCGGAATGCTCGTCGAGCTGGGATACGACCGCCTCGACGGCCGCGCCGAAAAGACGATCGCCGGCGACCGGCTCGAGCGCCGCGCGATCGATGATCGCGAGCACCTCGCCGAACCGCCGGCCATGTTCGCCGCGGTCGCCGGCCGCCCAGGCGGCGAGCGACGCCACGATGCAGAAGACGAGGAAGAGGATGTTGCGCAGGGGCATGGCTGCCGGCTGAAGCCCGCGGGGTCAGGGGATGTTCGCGGCGAGCGGGGCGGGAGCGAAGCGGAACCCCTTGGGCACCACGGTCACACCGCCGGGCGAAACAGTCAAGCCCAGGGCGGCATCCTCCTCGGGTTCGACACCCAGCCTGGTGCCCGGGGGGATGCGGACGCCCTTGTCGATGATCGCCCGGCGGACGACGGCGTGCCGGCCGATGTCCACCCCCTCGAAGACGACGCTCTCCTCGACGCGGGCGAAACTGTTCACCCGGACCGCCGGGCCGATGATCGAGCGGTTCACCCGCCCTCCCGAGATGATCGCCCCGGGGCAGACCAGGCTGTCGGTCGCCTCGCCGCGCCGGGCCTCGGGCCCTTCGCCTGCGAAGACGAACTTCGGCGGCGGATGACAGGGAAAGTGCGTGCGGATCGGCCACTGCTCGTCGTACAGGTTGAGCTGCGGATCGACGGCGACGAGGTCGATGGTGGCCTCGTAATAGGCGTCGATCGTCCCCACGTCGCGCCAGTAGGCGTCGCGTTTGCGATTCTCGTCGCGGAACGGAAAGGCCATGACGCCGTGCGTCTCCACGATCCGCGGCAGGATGTCGTGGCCGAAGTCGTGGCGGCTGCCGGCGGCGGCGGCGTCGCGTCTGAGTTCCTCGAGAAGGAAGTCGGCTGAGAAGCAATAGATTCCCATCGAGGCCAGTGCCATGCCCGGCGCGCCCGGCAGCGGCGGAGGGTCGGCGACCTTTTCATGAAACCGGCGGACGCGGCCCGTGGCGTCGGTCTCCATCGTCCCGAATTCGGTGGCCGACGCCCGCGGCACGCGCAGGGCGCCCACGGTGACGTCGGCCCCCGCCTCCTCGTGCGCATCGATGAGAGCCTGGTAGTTCATCTTGTAGATGTGGTCGCCGGCCAGCACGACCACGAGCCGGGGTTCGGCCTGCTCGAGCGAGTAGATGTTCTGGTAGACGGCGTCCGCCGTTCCCAGGTACCAGTTGTCGTCCACCCGCTGTTGCGGCGGGAGGACGTCGATGAACTCGCCGAGGTCGCGGCAGAAGAACCTGTGCCAGCCCAGATTGAGGTGCCGGTCGAGGCTGCGGGCCTTGTACTGCGTCAGCAGGAGCATCCTGCGCAGGCCGCTGTTGAGACAGTTGGAAAGCACGAAATCGACGATCCGGTAACTGCCGCCGAAGGGGACGGCGGGTTTGGCCCGGTCGCGCGTCAGCGGGTCGAGGCGGGCTCCCTTGCCCCCCGCGAGCACGACGGCGACGACATCGCGTACCCGGCCCTGGTCAACAGCGGGTGACCGCACTGCCGCACCTCCTCGTCTGGGGGAACCCAAGACACTCTACCCGCCCGGCAAGCGACCTGTCCGTCGGGCTCGGCCGGTCGGGCTCGTCTTGCAGGGCTTCCGCCGCGGCCGGGAGGGGCGGTGGGCCGGCGAAAGTGCCGGAAAAGCAGCCGCGAAAGCGGTCTGGCGGCGGCCGCGACGCCGACGGTAGCATCCCGGCCCGCCTTCGTCCCCGTTCTCTCCGAAAGCAGCCGCATGGCCACGCGATCCTCCGGGCAACGCCGGGAAAGGGACTCCGATTTCACCGAAGCCCTGAAGCCCCTCGTGGTGCTCGTGCTCTTCGGCACGATCCTCTACGGCGCCTATTCCGTGGTCCAAAAGGGGCCGTCCCCGGCGGCGAACGAGCCGGCTGCAGTGGCCGGCGATGCGCCTCCTTTCGTCTCTCCTCCGGCACAGCCGCAGGTCGACATGCGCGCGGCGGTGCAGGAAGCACCGGTTTCGTCCGCTCCGCCAACTGCGGTGCAGCCACCTGCTCCTCCCGCACCGGCGCCGGCCCCGATCCCGGTGGCCGACGCGACGCGGGCACCGGCCGTCGCGGCCGTGTACTCGCCGTTGCCCCCGCTCCAGCCGCCCGCCGGCATCCCGGCCGCGCCTCCTCCGCCGCTCGATGTCGCCAGCAGAACTGCGGCCGCTCCGCAGCCTGCGGCCGGACTGTCCGCCGGCGACACGTACCTCACGCCATCCGCTCCCGAAGGTCGGCCTCCCAGCAGCGGAGACGAGGCCGTGCGGCCGGAGCGGGTGGCGGATGCCGGGGGGACGACGGTGCTTCCGCTCGCCCCGCCGCAACCGCCGGTCGGCATCCGGGCCGCGTCTCCCTCCTCGGCGGCCTTCGCGGCCGCCTGGGCCGAGGCCCATGGCATGCTCAGGGGCGGGCGTTATGCGGAGGCACTCGCCGGGCTGTCAGTCTGGTACGACGATCCCTCGCTCGGACTCGAGGAGAGCCAACAGCTCGAGGATCTGCTCAGCCGCCTGGCGGGCACGGTCGTGTATTCGCAGCAGGATCTGCTCCTGCCCCCGCACGTGGTTGCCCCAGGTGAAACGCTGGCGGCGATCGCGGCGCCGCTGGGCGTCAGTTGGCAGTTGCTCGCCAAGATCAACGGCGTCGAGGATCCTTCCCGGCTCGTGCCGGGCGAGCATCTGAAGCTTTTGCGCGGTCCCTTCGAAGCGGTGCTGAGCGTGTCGCGGCGACGGCTCAGTCTGCAGCTCAACGGGAGTTATGCCGGGAGTTTCCCCGTGGTGATCGGCCGCGAGTATCTGACGCGGGTCGGCAGTGTGCTGCCGGTGGCGACCGTGAGCCGCGGGGCGTCGGACCGCGCCCAGCCGGGCGTGCCGCCCCGCAAGTCGATCGGGCTCGGCGGCGGGTTCGTGATCGAGGCCGCCGACGACCCCGCTGCGAACGCCGATGCGACGCCGGTCACGAGTCTCGTCGTTTCCGTCCGCGATCTCGAGGAACTGCTCGACATCCTCGGGCCCGGTTCCCGGGTCCTGGTCAGGCAGTGACGGTCGGCCGCCGGATGCGGCGGTCGTCGGCCGGGGGTGACCTCGACGTGTCCATCGGCCGGCTCCCGGGTCGAAGGGCAGGCACGCCCTGTTCCCCGGCGGGAATGCAGCTCGCCTACCGCACCGCCTCTTGCAGCATTCGCGAGTTCGGGATCGAGTGCCGCGACACGAGGCCGTTTTCCTTCGTCTCCACGATCGTGGCGACCGGGCCCACCTCGCGGACGGTGCCCTCGAAACCGGCGACGCTCACCTGGTCGCCTGCCTGGAGCCGCTGGCGAACGTAGTAGCCGGCGCGGATGCCGGCCATGACGTCGCGGCCACCGAGTCCGAAGGCGAGGGCGAAGCCGGCGGCGAGGCCCGCCGAGCCGATGAGGATCAATTTCTCGAGCAGCGCGAACTGGATTCCGAGCTGGTTGAAGGCCGCGATGAACGTCAGGATCGACAGAACCCAGTAGCAGCCGCCGGCAAGGTACTCGGCATACGACAGGCCGACCCGGTCGGCGCTGGTCGCGACCACGCCGCGCAGGAACGTGGCCGCCAGCAGGCCGATCACCACCACGACCGTGGCCACGAGCAGCCGGGGGATGTAGTTGACCACCTCCCCCATCGCGTTCGACACGCTCTGCAGTCCGAGGATGTTGAAGGCCGCCATCACGAACACGCTCATCAGCAGCCAGAACACGATGCCGCCGACGATGCCCGGCACCGGCCGGCGGATGCCGACGTCGTGCATGCTCTGGGCGAGCCCGCTCTTCTCGGCGGCCGTCTGCAGGCCGATCTTGTCGGTGACCACGGCGATCAGCCCACCGAACCAGCGGGCGAGCACGTAGCCGATCACGAGCACCGCCACCATTGCCACCATCTTCGGGGCGAGGAGGATGACCTGCGTCCAGGCCTGCGTGAAACTGTCCACCAGCGCCTGCCGCGACGCCTGCACGGTCTCCCGGGCCGTGTCCGCGGCCGTCTGCGCAAAGATCACGACATCGCCCATGGTGCTCTCCTTTTTCCCGTGCGCCGGCCTGTCAGGCGCGGTTCGGGGGCATCCGCTTGGCAGACTGCGGCCAGCGGCCCGACACCGTGTACACGACCGCCGCGAACAACGCGATCAACATATGCCTCGCCGCCCACGCGGTGGCCCCGACGGCGAACTCGGCGACGTGCAGGGCCAGCAGCCTGGGATGCAACTTGCGCCGCATCCCCGCCGCGAGGTTCCCGGCCGCCGGGACCGGCGGCACCGACACGTCGGCGAGTCGCTCGAGGACGTCCATCCGCGATTGCCCACCGAACCAGACGCCCGCGGCCGCGCGGCCGCCTCGCGTCTGCAGGAGAGGAGTTGCCGCCCGATCCGGCAGCGTCACAAAAATTTTCCGGCCCCCGGCCGCACGGCGAAGTTCCCGGCCAGGACCGCGGTCCTGCGTCAGAAAATCCGCCCGGCGCGGGCGGCGAGTTTCTCCCTGATCCGGCTGACCCGCATCCGCAGGGCGCCGGGCGAGGCGTCGAACATCTCCGCCAGCTCGTCGTAGTCGTGGTTCTCCGCGAACTTCATCAGCACGAGGGCCCGGTCCTCCTCGTCGAGCCCCTCGAGCAACTTGTCCGCGTCGAGGGCCGCGTCGACCGTCGCCGACGGCATCGCTTTCGGGTCGGCGTGAGCCTGCACCGGCCCCGCGTCGTCACCCGCCGCCGACTCGGCCTGTTCGCGGCGCCGGCGCCGCGAACGCGACCGGCGCAGCGTCAGGCAGGTGCGGATCGCCACGCCGTGCAGCCAGGTCGAGTAGCGGCTCCGCCCGGCGAACCGGCTGCGGTCGAAGAACAGCCGCACGAAGACCTCCTGCGCCGCGTCCTCGGCGTCCTCCTGGCTGCCCATCAGCCGCCAGCAGACCCGCCAGACCCGCTCCCGAAAGCGATCCATGAGCGCCGTGAAGGCGACACCATCGGAGCCTTCGCGGGCGGCCTGCGCCGCGAGTTCCTCGTCGGACAGCGTCGCCAGACCACGATCATCAGCCGGTCGTTCCACGACGCCTCGTCCTCCTCGCGTGGGCCGAATCCCCCGCTGCTCGCCGCGGCCAGTGTCCGCAATGCGGCGTTTGTTGACGAGGTCGCGGCTACCGGGCCGGGCCGGCCCGGTAGCCGGCAGGCGGGGCGTACGCGACGGTCAGGCCATCCGTGCAGCCGCGCGGCCGCTGCGAAACAGCAGCTGGTAGGCGGATCCGACGACGGCGATGAAGATCGGCAGCCCGAGGAGGACGAAGCCCACGCAGACCAGCAGCAGGGTCAGCACCATGACGATGCCGGCGAGGAGCAGCAGGCCGAGGAGCGAGAATCGGCGGACGCCCGACGTCCGCGACCAGGACAGCCACAGCGCGGCGAAGGCGTTGAGGTCGCCGTTCTCCGGATCGGCGGCGAGCGCCGGGGCGAAGCCGGTGCGGACGCCCACGACCGCAGCGGTGAGAAAGATCGCGATCATGCACGTGCCGACGAGGATGGCGGCCACCGGCTGCATTTCCGGGTTCCGGTTCCAGCCCTGGATGGCGTCGGCGGCGAATGCGGCCGCCAGCAAAGGGACGAAGCCGACGATCGCCACGCCGGCCGCGATCAGCGCGACGAGCAGATTCGTGAGCCCCACCGTGCCGTAGCGCCGGAAGCCGAGGAGGAGATCGGCGATGTTCGGCCGGCCCACGGTCGTGTTCGCGGCCGCGACGAACAGGCCGGCAAACAATGGGCCCGTGACGAGGATGGTGACCGCCCAACTCACGCCTATCGCCGTCAATTGTGGGGGCAGCCCCGTCTGCCAGTTCTTGACCAATGCCTGGAACACGCCCACGACGATGATCGAGATGGCCACCATCAGGCCGAGCAGCACGAGCTTGACCCAGCGGGACGTGAAGGTGTGAGCGGCCAGGGCGACGGCGGCGCTGAACGAGTACTCGCGCGAGGCGAGTTCGAGGCCGATCGCGTCTCCGGTCGCCGCGGTGACGCGGGCCTGATCGGCCGCCGGCGCGGCGTAGGGATTGACCGTCGGCGGCATCCCGGGGGCCTGCTCCGCGAACAGGCCCCGGATCGACGCCGCCGCAACCCAGTTGGCCATGCCCTCCTGCCAGACGAGGTCGGTCGGCGCCAGGCGGCCGCTCGCGGCCATGTCGCGCAGGGTCTGCGCCGTGAAGGGACCGGACCGCTCACCCGCCCGGCCCACGAACCATGTGTCTGCCATGGCCGCGAATTTCCTCGTCGTCGTCGATCACAGGGACCGGTCGCACCGGCCGCGGCAGCAGAGTCGCCGTCGGCACCCAGCCTGTCAAGGTGCCGGGACTCAGTGCAGGGCCGACGGTATCAGCCGGCGAGCGCGGCTGCGGCCCGGCCAAGCGCCGCGTCCACCTCTCCCTCCGTCGCCGCTTCGGCCACCAGCCGCACGATCGGCTCGGTGTTGCTCGAACGCACGAGGAGCCAGCCACCCGGCCAGTCGAGCCGCAGGCCGTCGAGCCGGTCGGCGCGGGCCGAGGGAAACGCGGCCGCGATCCGGTCGAGGCCCGCGGCAAGGGCCGGGCCGTGCAGGCCGGACGCGAGGTCGAGCTTCGTCTTTTTCATCACCAACTGCGGCAAGCCCCGGGCCAAGTCCTCGATGGAGGTGAGCGTCGCAGCGGCGCACATCCGGTCGAGGACGAGGGCCATGGCCACGAAGCTGTCGCGGACGAGCACGACCCGCGGATCGATCACACCGCCGTTCCCCTCGCCGCCGATCACGGCGCCGGCGGCCAGCATCCGGTCGACGACGTTCGCCTCGCCGACCGCGGAGACGTGGCAGGGCACGCCGTGCCGCCGGGCGATCAGGCCCGTCATGCCGCTCGTCGAGCAGTTGACCACGACCGGCCCGGGCGTCTTCGCGAGCACGCCTTCGACCGCGAGGGCGAGCGTCGCCTCCTCGCCGATGTATCGTCCCGCGGCCGTGGAGATCGCCAGCCGGTCGGCGGCTGGATCCGGGAAGAAGCCGACGTCGGCACCGGCCATGGCGATCTGCGGGAGGAGTCCGGCGAGGTTCTCCGCCGTCGGCTCCGGCGGATGCGTGAACAGGCCGTCGGGCTCGCCCCCCTCGATCACGAGGTCGCAGCCGAGGTGGGCGAGGAGCGGCCGGGCGACGCAGCTGCCCGCACCGTGGCCGGAATCGAGCCAGACACGCGGCCGGTGACGACGGATCGCCGCCACGTCGACCGTCGCCGCGACGAGCCGGACATGCACGTCGCTGCCGTCGAACCGCTCGATCGAGCCGCGTCGGCCGGACGGCACCGCGGGCGGCCCACCCGCCTCGTAGCGGGCGAGCACCGCGCGGCCCGCCGCGGCGGGGAGGACGCGACCGGCCGCCGAGAACAGGGTGAGGCCGTTGTACGTGGCGGGATTGTGGCTGGCCGAGATCTGGATGCCGCCGGCGGCGCGCCGCTCGTGGACCACGATGCCGACCGTCGGCGTCGCCGCCGGACCGCAGTCGATCACGTCCCGGCCGGAGGCGACGAGGTGCGCGGCGATCGCGGCCGCCAGGGCGGGGCCGCTGGTGCGGCCGTCGCGGCCGATGACGACCGGGCCGGGGGGGAGCGTCGCGGCGAACGCGGCCGTGTAGCGGACCGCCACGTCGGCGGTGAGCGCGGCCCCGACGACGCCGCGCAGCCCCGAGACGCTCACGATCAGCGGCTCGGAGTCGGTGACGGTGACTGCCATGGGTGGGGCAGTATAAAGGGCAGGCCGTTCGACCGCATCCGCCCCGTCGCGGGGCCGGGCCGACCGTCCGCGGGAGCCACCACACGATGACCGCCGCCAGCCCCGACCGCCTCGCCGCCCTCGCCGCCGCCCGTGCCGCCGGCCGGATCACCGAACACTCGGCGGCCACCATGCGCGACTGGCTCGTGGAGCCGCGGTACGCGGAGTTCGCCACCGAACTCGCCGCCCGGATCGACCGCTGCGCCGTCGAGCCGGGCATGTGGAAGGAACTCGACGACGTCTATTGGACGGTGATTCCCTTCGGCACGGGCGGACGGCGCGGCACGATGTACCCGGTCGGCTCCAACGCCATCAACGACCGGACGATCGGCGAGAGCGCCCAGGGGCTCGCCGACTACGTCAACGGCATCGTGCAGCCGGGCGAAGCCCCGTCCTGCGCGATCGCCTACGACACGCGGCATCGCTCGGAACACTTTGCCCGGCTCTGCACCGAGGTCCTGCTCGCGGCCGGCTTTCGCATCTTCTTCCTGCGCGGCTTCCGCAGCACGCCGGAACTCTCGTTCGCGGTCCGGCACACGGGGAGCACGTGCGGCATCATGGTTACGGCCAGCAACAATACCCCAAGCGACAACGCCGTTATGGTGTTTTGGGCCGGCGGCGTGCTGGTGATGCCGCCGAACGACAAGGGTATCATCGACCGCGTGATGCGGGTCGAGACGGTGCGACGCGAGGCGTTCGATGCCGGCGTCGCCGCGGGCCGGGTGCGGTTTGTCGAGGGGGAGGTTGACCCCGCCTTCGTGGCCGCCGTCCTCGCCCAGTCGGCTCCCGGG
>JBKDUV010000285.1:0-2518 GCA_046339335.1 Planctomycetia bacterium
GTGGATGCCTGCTTCAAGGCGATCGGCGAGATCTTCCCGCACAGCGCCACGCTGACGCTCTACTCCGTGGCCGCCGTCACCGAGGGCACCGACGCCCAGGCGCGGGTGACGGTGCGGCTGGAGGAGAACGGCAAGATGGTGGACGGCCAGGGGGCCGACACGGACACCATCGTCGCCTCCGTGCGGGCCTATGTGCATGCGCTGAACAAGCTGCTGGTGAAGCGCGAGCGGACGGAGCCGGCGGCTATTCCGGCTTAAGCGGTTCTTTTTTGAAAAAAAGAACCAAAAACTTTGGGGCTGGCCTAGATAGCGAAGAAAGACTATCTAGATCAGATGGTTACGTCACGTCGGCGGAGCCGCCTCCCGGTTGTTAGCCAGGAGGCCCTTGTTAGGCATTTTGTGGCTGGCACACCGGCTCGAACCGCCGCGCAGCTGGTCGGTGTGAACCGGCATTCGGCCACCTTGTTCTACCACAAGCTGCGGGAACTGATTGCCGCGCAGCTCGCGGCCCAAACGGCCGAGTTGCTCGCCGGCGAAGTCGAGGTTGACGAGAGCTATTTCGGTGGGCGGCGCAAGGGAAAGCGAGGCCGAGGTGCTGCCGGCAAGGTGCCGGTGTTCGGGCTTCTGAAGCGTCGAGGCAAAGTCCATGCTTTCGTCATTCCCGATGCGGCAGGACGAACCCTGATGCCGATCATGCGCCGTGCTATCAAGCCAGACGCCATTGTCTGCACCGATAGCTTTGCTGCCTACAATATTCTTGATGTGTCGGAGTTTCGACACCAGCGCATCAACCACCGGCAGCGGTTCTCCGACGGCGGCAACCACATCAATGGGATCGAGAACTTCTGGAGCCAGGCCAAGCGTCATCTGCGCCGCTACAACGGCATTCCCAGGCAGCACTTCCATCTCTATCTGAAGGAGTGCGAATGGCGCTTCAACTATCGCCCGACCAGTCGCCTGCTCGCCGTGCTGCGTGGATGGCTCGATCTGCCGTCGCCGCACTTGCCGCCTCGAACGCCGTGTGGATAAGTGGCTTGCCTGCGCCAGGCTATGATTGGCCGCTCCGGCAAGCCACTTATCCACACTCTAACAAACACAGCGGCTGACACGGGCCAACCCGAAACCCTTAGCTAGGCCAGCCCCAAAGACTTTTACCCCTTTGCATCGCGGCTAGAGCAGTTTCCGATCTGAGAGATTCGAGAGGATTCCCCGACGCGGGTCCAATCTGATTCAAGCTTCCTGTCGGCGAGGAGGCCGACAGGCATGTCCAAGGCGCTGTCGGTCGATTTGCGGGAGAGGGTGGTGGCTGCGGTTTCGGCAGGGGCATCTTGCCGCGCGGCGGCGGTCCGGTTTGGGGTCAGTGCCTCAAGCGCGATCCGCTGGTGCGGCATGGCACGGCAGAGCGGATCGTTTGCGCCGGGGCCACTTGGAGGTGACCGGCGCTCGGCGCGCATCGAGGCTCACGCGGCTCTGATCCTCGGTCTCATCGAGCAGAAGTCGGACATCACGCTGGCGGAGATCCAGGCGGAGCTCGCAAAGGTCGGCGTACCAGCGGGCATTGGCACGATCTGGCGCTTCTTCGACCGGCACCGCATCACGCGCAAAAAAAGACCGGGCACGCCGCCGAGCAGGACCGTCCCGACGTCCTGAGCCGGCGCCGGGACTGGTTCGAGGCCCAGCCTGACCTCAATCCCGACCGCCTGGTGTTCATCGACGAAACCTGGGCCTCGACAAAGATGGCCCGAACGCACGGCCGGGCACCTCGCGGCGAACGCCTGCGCTCGCCGATCCCGCATGGACACTGGAAAACAACCACCTTCGTCGCCGCGCTGCGCACCAGCGGTATGGTTGCGCCGATGGTGCTGGACGGACCGATCAACGGCGTCGCCTTTCAGGCCTATGTCGACCAGGTCCTGGTTCCTGACCTGGAACCCGGCGATATCGTCGTCATGGACAACCTCGGCAGCCACAAGGGCGCCGGCGTCCGTACCGCGATCGAGGCTGCAGGCGCGAGCTTGCTATACCTCCCGCCCTACAGCCCCGACTTCAACCCGATCGAGAACGCCTTTGCCAAGCTGAAGGCCATGCTGCGCAAGGCCGCTGAGCGCACCATCGACGGGCTCTGGAACGCCATCGGGCGCATCATCGACACCGTCACACCCGAAGAGTGTACCAACTACTTCGCCGCTGCAGGCTATGACGCAGAATGATCGGAAACCGCTCTAGTCCGTCTAGCTGAGACTTGATCATGGCTACTCGCTTGGAACGACTGCTGTCTGTGGAGGTCGGCCGGGTGGCAGAGGCTCACTCGCGCATCCCAACTCCTCGCGCTTGAACACCTTCAGCCCATCAAAAGCAGCTATCTCGCGATAGTGCGACCAAGCTCGGGCAAACTCTTCGTCCGAGGCAACCAGAACGGCAATATAATTAGTGCCCTCCCGGGTATCGACGACAGCAATGTCGGGACAACCAGCCACAAAGTCGCGCGCCACCCATCGGCGAATGGGCCATTCCTGTG
>JBKDUV010000286.1:0-21997 GCA_046339335.1 Planctomycetia bacterium
CGTCAGCACCCAGCCCGGCGCCAGCGGGCCGTCCGGGGGGGCCAGATCGTGGACGCCGAGGCCGAGCGAATGCCCGATGCCGTGCATGAAGAACCGGCGGCAGGCCGGCTCGTCACCCGAGTCCCGGGCCGCATCGGTCGGGCTGACGAGGCCGAGGCCGACGAGCTCCTGCGTCATCTCCACTTGCGCAGCCCGCTTCCAATCCCGGAGCGTGGTGCCGACCGTGGCCCGGGCGATCGAGTGCCGGAGCACGCGGAGCACGGCGTCGTAGACCTCCCGCTGCCGCGGGCTGAACCGGCCGCCGACGGGGAAGGTGCGGGTCAGGTCGGCACAGTAGTTGGCATAGGAGGCCCCCACGTCCACGAGCACGAGGTCGCCCGCCGAGCAGACCTTGTCGTTGTCGGTGTAATGGAGGACGCAGGCGTTTCGCCCGGCGGCGATGATCGGCTCGTAGGCCATGCGGGCCCGGCGCCTGGTGAACTCGTGGATCAGTTCGGCCTCCAGTTCGTGCTCCATCACGCCCGGCCGGACCGCGGCGGCCAGCCGGCGCAGCCCGGCGGCGGTGATGTCGATGGCCTGGCGGATGAGTTCGACCTCGGTCTCGTCCTTGACGGCCCGCAGCCGGCGCAACAGCGGGGTCAGGCGGGCGTACCGGTGAAGCGGATAGCGGGCCTGGAGCTGGCGGGCCATGCGCAGGTCGCGGGAATCGACGTCGATCGCTCCGCGCTCATGTTCGTTGGCGACGAGAAACACGGTCTCCGCCTGGGCCATGAGCTGGTGCAGCGCCCCGGAGAGATCGTCGAGCCAGCGAACCTTGGCGACACCGCTCGTCGCCCGGGCCCTCTCCGCGGAGAGTTTCTCCCCCTCCCACGTGGCGAGGTGCTCGTCGGTGCGGCGCACGAAGAGCATCTCGCGACTGCCCGGGTCGATGGCGTCGGGGGCGAGCACGAGCACGGTCTCCTCCTGCTCGATCCCGGTGAGCCAGAACAGGTCGGCCGCCGGGTGCAGCGGCAGCGTGCCATCGCCGGTCGCGGGGAGGACGTCGGCGGCATGGACGATCGCCAGGCTGTGTGCCGGCAGCAGGTCCGTGAGCCCGCGCCGATGGGCCGTGAACAGGGCGGGATCGATCGGGGCGTGACGCATGCGACGAGCGGGCGCAGAGGAGACAGGTCGAACCAGCAGCCGTCCAGCGTATCACGCGGGCCGTCTGTCCGTGGCGAAGGCGCGGGCCAGGCGCCGGAGGCCCTCCTCGAGTTGCGGCGTCGGGCAGGCGGTGTTCAGGCGGATGAAGCCCGGATGACCGAAATCGCGGCCGTCTGAGGGCCCGAGCCCGGCCGCCTCGCAGGCCGACTGCGGGTCGGCGACGTCCGTTCCGCGGCAGTCGATCCAGGCGAGGTACGTCGCCTCTGCCGGCACGCACGACAGGCCGGAGATCGTGGCCACCGCGCGCTGCACGAGTTCGCGGTGGTGCCGCAGGACCGCGAGCAGTCGGCGCCGCCAGTCGTCCCCCTGCCGCCAGGCGGCCTCGGCCGCCGCGTAGCCCAGAGGGCTGACCATCGGCACGAGTCCGCCCCCTGCCGCCCGCCACCGTTTTCGCAGCCGCGGATCGGGAACGCTCGCCGCGGCGCAGCCGAGGCCGGCGAGGTTCCAGGTTTTCGACGGCGCGGTGAGCGTCACCGCGTCCCGCGCCGCCGGATGATCGATGCTCGCGAACGGCACGTGCCGGACGCCGTCATCGAGGACGAGATCGGCCCAGATCTCGTCGCTCACGACCGTCAGCCCATGCCGCGCGGCGAAGTCGGCCACTGCCAGCAGGTCGGCCGCTGAAAACACCGTGCCGGTCGGATTGTGCGGATGACAGAGCCAGAGGAGTTTGCTGCGCGGCGAGACGGCGGCGGCGAGGGCGTCGGGGTCGATCGACCACCGGTCGGCACGCTGCGCCAGCGGCACGCGCACGACCCGGCGGCCGGCCATTTCCGGCAGCGTGAGGAACGGCGGATAGACCGGCGTGAACGTGAGGATCTCGTCGTCCGGGTCCGACAGCAGCCGGGCGGCGATCGCCAGGCCGGTGACCACACCGGGCGTGCCCATGACGCTCTCCGGGTCGATTTCCCAGCCGTGGATCCGGCCGAGGTGCGCGGCCAGCGCCGGCGCGAACCCGGGCGGCGCGTGGGTATAGCCGAAGACGCCGTGCGCGACCCGGTCGCGGAGCGCCGCCAGGATCACCTCCGGAGCGCGGAAGTCCATGTCGGCCACCCACATGGGCAGCATGTCGCGGCCGGCCCAGCGGTCCCACTTTTCGGAGCCCGTGCCGCGCCGGTCTGGGCATGCGGCGAACGCGGGATCGATGGCCGCGGCGGGCTCACGCGGATGAGGTGTCATGACCTCTGCAGTGTAGACCGCGACCGGTCCCCGCGGGCATCACCATCGATAGATCGCCGCCACGCCCGACTCCGTCGGCATCGCGTTTCTGGCCAGTGCCAGGATCTCCCCCCGGTGCTCGAGCACCGTCTCCGCCAGGCTGCCGAACAGGTCGGCGGTGGCGATCGCCGGCGCGCCGCCGCGTCGGGACGGATCGGTCCGGCCCGCGCCGTCGGTTTCGATCGCCCCCGTCGCTCGGTCGAACCGCCCCGGCTCGAACCGGTCGGCTTCCATGAGGAGCATCGCGACCCGGCCGGTGACCGCGGCCCGGGCGATGTCGGCGAGATCGCCGGCCGCCTGATCCCGGTGCCGCGCCTGGTCGTAGGCCGCGACCGCGCGGGCGATCCGCCGCTGCCGGGCCGCGACCAGGATCGGCTGCACGGCTGCGGCCAGTTCGGCGGCCGAGAGGAGGTGCGGATCCGTGGCGGCGTGTTCGGCGAGGAGGTGCGGGTTCGTGCTCAGCCGGTGAAACACCGCCGCGAGCCTGGCCGCGGCGACGAGCACCAGCGGCAGCTCGGCCCGCTCCGCGACCTGGCCGCGGACGACCGCCTCGACGTGCCGCAGAAAAATCTCCGTGTCGTCGGCGATGTCTTCCTGCTTCGAGCCCGTGCCGCCGTGGACGATCCCCTCGATCCCCATGCCGCGCGGCACGCGGTGCGGCTGGAACGTTTCCTCGTCGACGACGTCGGCGCGCTCGAGGCGGGTGTCGGGGGGCCGGCCGGGCCGGCCGACGAGCGGCAGGGGCTCGAGCGGACCCATCGTGTCGCCGGTGGTGCCGTGCCAGGCGGCGCCCGCGAACAGCCGGGCTTCGCGGCTGGTAAGGGCCAGCAGCAGGAACCGCTCCAGTGCCGCGGCGATCCGCACCAACGGCAGCGTGTGGAACCGGCTCGTCACCAGGGCCAGCGGTCGTACCGGTCGCTCGAGGACAAACACCCGGGCCCGGCCGGCCGCGGCGAGCACGGCGAGGCCGTCGCGGGTGTGGTTCCAGAAACGAGCATCGTCGGCGAGGATGCGCAGCGGCCGCAGCAGCAGCTCGATCGTCTCCCGCGACTGCGTGGCGGACAGCGCCATCTCCAGGGCCTCGACCAGGTGCCGGAAGGCCGGGAGGTCGACGGTGTTGTCCGGGACGTTGCGATGCGTGGGCAGATAAACCGAAAGGCAGGGGGCGGCCTGCGGCTCGAGCAGCGACCGCACCGCGGCGGGCGAGAACTGTTCCAGCGAGACCAGATCGACCGGCTGTGACGCCACGGCACGCTCCCGCGGCCGCCGCGCGGGCGGACCGCCGTCAGGGCGTCCGGGATGCCGGTGAGGACGAAACGGGGAGAACAGTCCCCGCGTCGCTGCTCCACGAGCGAAGAGTGGCCCCCGCACGCGGCAGGTCAAACGCGGCACGTCGGGGGCGGGTCGGGGCGGCCGGCAGGCCGACGGACAGTTTGCCCACCTGCCCGGCACCGACCCGTGCCATTCGCTACACTCCGCAAGCAATCATCAGGAGGCGGATCGATGCATACGCGCGCAGCCGCGGCCCTCCGGTCGGGGATCATGATCCTCGCCGTGGTGGCCGCCGTCGGAACCGTGTCCGCGGCGGCGGCCGAGGACGTGATGCCGCCCCGCGGCACCGCTGCGGCCGCCGCCGCCGGTCCGCTGCCGGTCAAGCGGCTCCTGCTCGTGTCGGTGACCCGGGGGTTTCGCCACGCCTCCATTCCCGCCGCCGAGACCGCCCTCGAGGAGATCGGTCGGGCCGCCGGCCGGTTTCATCTCGAGTTTCTTCGCGGCGCGGTCGAAAAGGGAAAGGATCCCGACGACGGGCTGAAGGCCCGCTTCGCCACGGCCTTCGCCCCCGAGACGCTCGCCGCCTTCGACGGCGTGATCTTCGCGAGCACGACGGGCGAACTGCCGATCCCCGACGTGGCCGCGTTTCTCGACTGGATCAGGTCGGGCAAGGCGTTCATCGGCTTCCATGCGGCGACCGACACGCTGAAGAGTTCCGATGCCTACTGCGACATGGTCGGCGGTCACTTCGCCGGCCATCCGTGGAACGCGGGACGGGAGCACGGGTTCGTCGTCCACGAGCCGGGGCAGCGGCTGACGGGGATGTTCGCCGAACGGTTCCGCTTCGATGACGAGATCTACCGGTACGACGAGCGGTTCAAACCGGAGAACCTCCGCGTCCTGATCAGCATCGACATGCAGGCGAGCAGGCCGCAGGAGCCGTACCACGTGCCGGTCTCCTGGGTTCGTGAGTACGGCAAGGGCCGGGTCTTCTACACGAACTTCGGCCACAACGAGGAGACGTGGAAGGAGCCGGCGTTCCGCGAGCATGCGCGGCAGGGAATCGACTGGGCCCTCGGCCGGTTCGACGCGCCGGCGGCGCCGAATCCCGCCCTTCAGGCCGCCGAATCCGTCCGCAGTGCGATCCCCGCCGCCGCCGCCGCGGCCGGCCGGCCGGCCGACGACCTCCGCGGCAAGGCCGAGGCGAAGATCGGCCGGGACGCCTCGTGGGCGCCGGGCCTGAGGCCCCTGCTTCGCGACCTGCGGTTTGGCGACCGATCCGCGGCCCTGGCGGCCCTCGTCGCCGAGATTGACGCGCCGTGAACACGAAACGGGAAGCCGCTGCGACCGGGGCGCGGGCCAGGATCGGCCTCGGACTGTTCGCCGTCTACGTGCTTCTGTACGCCGGGTTCATGGTCCTGGTGCTCGTGCGGCCGGACTGGCTGGCGACGCGGCCGCTCGGCGGCGTCAATCTGGCGATCACCTACGGCCTCGGGCTGATCGTGGCGGCGCTGGTGCTGGCCATGGTGTACATGGCGGCCTGTCGGATCGTCGATCGTCGGAACGGGGTCTGATCGGCCGGCGGCCGGCGGGAGGCAACGTGTTCTACCAGTCTTCATGGGCCGCGATCGCGATCTTCGCGGCCTTCGTGCTCGGCGTCGTCGGGCTGTCGTTCTTCCTCGGCCGGCGCGGGCAGACCGCGCAGGGCTACTACGCCGCCCACGGGGAGATCCACTGGTTCGTCAACGGCATCGCCTTCGCGGGGGATTACCTGTCGGCGGCCTCGTTCCTCGGCATCTGCGGGATGATCGCCTTCTCGGGGTACGACGGCTTCCTGTACTCGATCGGCTTCCTGGCGGGCTGGATCGTCGCCCTGTTCGTGATCGCGGAGCCGATCAAGGCGTTGGGCCGGTTCACCTTCGCCGACGCCCTCGACAGCCGGTTCAACAGCCGCGGCATCAAGTTCGTCGTGGCGATCTCGACGCTCGTGGTGAGCATCTTCTACCTGATCCCGCAGATGGTGGGCGCCGGGGCACTGATCACACCGCTGCTCGGCCTGCCGCACGCGGCCGGCGTCGTGCTCGTCGGTGTGGCGGTGACCCTGATCGTGGTCACGGCCGGCATGGTCTCGACGACGTGGGTGCAGTTCATCAAGGGCTCGCTCCTGGTGCTGTTTTGCGGCTACCTGACGGTGGTGATCCTCGGCCGCGGCCTGGCGGTGAACGCCGGCCGGCCCGGTGCCGAGGACCTGACGCCGCAGGTCCGCACCGTCGCCCGCGACGGCTCGGTGCTCGTCGACGGCAGGCCGCAGTCGCGAACCCACGACCTGCGGCCGGTGGGGACGATCCGGGAACTGCCGGCCGCGTATGCCGGCCGGACGGCGACGGGACCGCTCGGGCCGCTCGAGTACCTGCGGGTGCTCGAGGATTCGACCGTCGTGACCTGGTCCGCCGGCAAGCCGCGCAGCGATGCCGAGGGGGTGCACACGACCTACACGGCGACGGTGCGACCGGGGGCCGAACTGCTCCGCCCCGGCGGCTCGTTCAAGGGGCTGACGAGCGGCCGGCTCGCCGATCGTCTCGATTTTGCCAGCCTGATGCTCGCCCTGTTCTGCGGCACCGCGGCCCTGCCGCACATCCTCATCCGCTACTACACCGTCAAGGACGCGGCCGCCGCCCGCAAGAGCACGGTCGTGGGCATCGCCGCCATCGGCGGCTTTTACGTGCTCACCCTGTTCCTCGGCCTCGGCGCGCTGACCTCCGGAGCCCTCGATCCGACCGACTCCAACATGGCCGCCCCCCTGCTGGCGAAATCGTTCGGCGAGACCCTGTTCGCGCTCATCTCCGCGATCGCCTTCACCACCGTGCTCGGCACCGTCAGCGGGCTGATCATGGCCGGCAGCGGGGCGGTGGCCCACGACCTGGTGGAGAACGTCCTCGGCATCGCCATGACCGACCACGAGAAGGTGCGCTGCGGCAAGCTGGCGGCGGTCGGGCTGGGGATCGTGGCGATGCTGCTGGGAATCCTGTTCCGCGGGTTCAACGTCAGCTTCCTCGTCGGCTGGGCCTTCAATATCGCCGCATCGGCGAACCTGCCGGCCCTCGTGATGCTCCTCTTCTGGCGGCATACCACGCGGCAGGGGATCGTGGCGGCGGTGGGCGTGGGGATGCTCGCGTCCCTGGGCTGGATCCTCTGCTCGGGCGACACCTTCGAGAAGGTCTACGGGCTCGAGCGGGAATGGTCGCCCGTTCCCTTCAGCCAGCCCGGCCTGGTCACGATCCCGCTGGGCTTCCTCGTCCTCGTCGTGGTATCACTCCTCACCCCGTCCCGCCCCGCCCCGTCCCGGTCCCGACCCGCGGCCGCCCGCTGACTCGGGCCGTCCGGCCCGTCACCGCCATGACACCACCCGCACAGCCCAGCGAACGGCCCGTGATCGTCTGCGGCCGGCCGCATCTGCCCGCGATCCGCGAGATCTTCAATCACGCCATCCTCCACACCACGGCGCTCTACGAATACGAGCCGCGGTCGCCGGCCGTGATGGAGGCCTGGTACGCCGACCGGCAGACGCTGGGGGCGCCGATCCTGGGGATCGAGTGGGAGCCCGGCGTGCTGGCCGGCTTCGCCACCTGGGGACCGTTCCGCCCCCGGCCGGCCTACAAGTATTCGGTCGAGCACTCGGTCTACGTGGCCGCGAGATTTCGCGGCCACGGCATCGGCCGGCAGCTGCTCGTGGCGCTCGTCGCGTCGGCACGGGACCGCGAGCTGCACCAGTTGATCGCCGGCATCGATGCGGCGAACGCGGCGAGCATCGCCCTGCACAAGAGCCTCGGGTTTCACCACTGCGGCACCGTCCGCGAGGCCGGCTTCAAGTTCGGCCGCTGGCTCGACCTCGAGTTCTGGCAGCTGCTCCTGCCGACGCCTGCCCGGCCCGTCGACGGGTAGCCTACGTCCGGCTGCGGTGCAGCACCGGATCCGAGGCCGACAGCCGCCGCTGCACGGTCCTGCGGAGCGCCGCCGCGGGCCGCGTCGGACGTGGTCACGTCGCCTGCAGAGCCCGCGCAGCTGACCGGCGGCGAACAGCCTGCCCGACAGTCGATGGCCGGGCGTGTCGATGGGCCCGCCCGACATCGACGACGTGTGGTCGGGCCTGATGGTGCACGGCAGTTACGTCCGCGGCAGCTCGTAGCCCTTGCGGTAGTCGCGCGTGAACAAGGCGTTGACCTCCGCGTCGGTCGCCCGTTCGGTGGCCGGATCGATCACGAGTTCCCTGCCGAGCCGCAGCGGCGTGACGGCGAAGTCAACCCGGTTTTCCCGCAGGTGGGCCTCGAAGCCGGCGAACGTGGCCGCCACGCGAGGCTCGTCGGCCGCGAGCTTCGGCCGCGTGCCGATGGCCGCCGGCACGGCGAGTGCGAACGATGCATTGCCGAGATGCGACAGGCCGCTCGACAGGTGCCCCTCGGCGATGTCGAGGTGCAGATCCTCGGGCCGCCGGCTCTTGACGGCCTTGACGAAGTTGGCGAAGTGCTGCTGGTAGATTCCCCCCTGCCACTGGCCGAGCTCGAGGCCGTCGTAGTCGAAGGCGACCGCGGAGGAGTAGTTGGGGGCGACGACGTAGCCGTCCGTGCCCCACCAGATGTTGCCCACGCGCAACGGCACCGCGTCGGCGGCCCGGGAGACGTCGGCCTTCATGGTCAGCCCCCGGACTTCGGAGACGATGGTCGCGTCGTCCCACTGGAAGATGGTCACCAGGCTGTTGGGCGTGTCGCCGTTGTCGACGTAGCCGAGCCGCCCGCCGAGCGTCGCGACCCGCCGCGGCAGGTCATGCTTGCCGAGACCCCAGCGGGCCTTGTCGAGCTCATGGGGGTTCTGGTTGCCGAGGTCGCCATTGCCCGTCAGCCGGTTCCAGTGCCAGTCGTAGTGGAGTTTCTCCCGAACCGGTACGCCGTTCGGGGCCGGCCCCGCCCAGAGGTCGAAATCGATCCCCTCCGGCAGGGGTGCGGGCGTATTCACGTTGCCGATGCTCTTGCGCCGCTTGTAGCAGAACGCATGCGCGGTCCGGACCGGCCCGATTTTGCCGGCATGGATGAAGTCGATCGCCCGGCGCATGCCCCCCATGCTCCGGCTTTGCGCCCCCATCTGGCAGATCCGGCCGAGCCGACGGGCCCAATCCGTCATCACCCGACCCTCCTCGAGGTTGTGGCTGCACGGTTTCTCGACGTACACGTCCTTGCCGGACTGCATCGCCCAGATGGCCATCAGGGCGTGCCAGTGATTCGGGGTTGCGATGGAGACGGCATCGATGTCCCGACGGTCGAGGAGGCGGCGAACGTCCTGCACGTATTCGGGCAGGGTGCGGCCCGCGAACCGCGGCTTCTGCTTGGCGAATGCGTTCGGGTCGCAATCGCAGACCGCCACCAGTTCGGCGTCCGGGTTGGCGAGCCACTCGTCGAGGTGGAACCCCCCCTGCCCGTTGACGCCGATGACGGCGATGCGGAGACGGTCGTGAGGGCCGGCGGGCCGGCGGGCCGGCGCCGGCCCTTGGGCAGCCCGAGCCCCGCGGGGCGCGGCCAGGGCCAGGGCGGCGAGGCGGAAGGCATGATCGATGAAGTCGCGGCGGCTGGTCGGCATCGGCTCGTCCCTTGGGCAGCGCGGCCGCACGGCGCCGCCGCCGACCACAGCATCGAGTCTACCTTCTGCCTCCGGCTGCGGCCTGCGGGCGGGGCCGGGTCAGTCGCCTTTGGCGCCGGACTTTCGTGCCGGCCGCCGGGCCGCCACCGGTGGCCGGGCAGGCCGCGGGGCGTCGCAGGCGACGCTCAGGAGCCGCGCCGGCTGGCTTCCCGCCGCCCGAACGGCATGCGGGATCGCCGCGTCGATGTAGATGCTGTCCCCGGTGGCCAGGGGAATCGCATCGTCTCCGTACGTGACAAGTGCCTCCCCTTCGAGGACGAACAGGAACCGTTGTCCGTCGCGAGTCTCCGGGGCGTGCCGGCGGCCCCCGGCGGACAGATGGACGATCACCGGGTGCATGCTCCGGTTTCGCCAGCCGTTGGCCAGTTCTTCGTGGAGGGCGGTCCGCCCCTCCTTGGCCGCCATGCGTGCCCCCGCCCCGTTGCGGACCACCACCATTTGCGGCGGCACGGACAGGCCGGCGACGAGCTCATCGACACCGCACTCGAGCGTCTCGGCGAGGCGGACGAGCCCTTCGAGCGAGGGCGAAAGTTGCCCTGTCTCGAGCTTCGACAGCCAACTTACCGTGAAGCCAGAGCGACCGACCACCTCTTCGAGAGTCAGCTGCCGGGCCGTGCGGATGGCACGCACGCGGCGACCGAGATCGGCGAGATTCAGAGAGCAACTCATGAGGGGGCGGGAAGTATGCCCCCGATTTCAGTCACCCGCAAGAGGGGATGGACCGCTGTTCGTTGGAATCGACCCTCGCAGGCCGGCGGCATTCCCTCCCAAAAGGGGAGTCAGGCGCCCGGCCGGCGAAAGTGGCGATAGGCCTGGAGCACGTCGTTCAAGTCCGAGGAAATTTCGACCTCGTCGTCGGCGAAGTCCGTGAGCCAGGTCCGGTTGCTCGCCACCGCGTCGGCCAGCAGCGGCAGCACCTCGCCAAGCGACACGCGGACCCTGTCGGACGGGGCGGCCTTCACCACCGACAGTCCGACCGATTCTGCATCGGGACCCGTATAGACCCGGAATTGACGCATTGCCATTGGCACACTCCCTTGCCTCGAGGCTGCTCGTGTTCGAGTGCCATCGGGCCGCCCGTCCTCATGACGGTGCGGCGTCGACGGCCACACAGAGGTGTATCGGCACCGGGGGTCGGCAAGGTTTGGCCGATTTCCCGGCTTGTGCCGGGTTCCCCTGTCCTCCTCGTCACAATCGGCAAACTGGGATGCCTGCCCAAACCGCACGCCCGTCCCGTCAGCCCGGCCCCATCGGCGGCCTGTCCAGGAGACGGCCCGCCCGAAAGGCGTCGCCGATCGATTGCGGCACGAGGGCCTCGGCCTCGAGCAGCCGGGCCCGGTTCTCGGCGGTCGCGGCCTTCATTTCCTGTTCCCGGGCGATGGCCACGCTGCGCCGCTCCTCAGCCTTGGCGCGGGCGACCCGCGTGTCCGCTTCGGCCTGGTCCGCCTGGAGGCGGGCGCCGATGTTCTCGCCGACGTCGATGTCGGCGATGTCGATCGAGACGATCTGGAACGCCGTTTGGGCGTCGAGCCCCCGATCCAGCACCGCCTTGGCGATCTTGTCGGGCCGCTCCATGACTTCGAAGTGGGTTTCGGCCGAGCCGATCGACGTGATGATTCCCTCGCCGACGCGGGCGATGATCGTCTCCTCCGTGGCGCCGCCGATCAACTGTTTGAGATTCGTCCGCACCGTCACCAGGGCGCGGATCTTCAGTTCCACGCCGTTCTTGGCCACGGCGGAGAGCGTCGTCTTGCCGCTGGCGGCGTCGGGGCAGTCGATCACCTTGGGGTTGACGCTCGTCTGCACGGCATCGAGAACGTCGCGGCCAGCCAGGTCGATGGCGCAGGCGCGGTCGAAGTCGAGGTCGAGGTCGGCCCGCTGGGCGGCGATCAGGGCGCGGATCACGCGGGGCACGTCACCACCGGCGAGGTAGTGTGCCTCGAGCCGCCGCGGCGTGATGTCGGCCCCGAGGCCCGCCTGCGTGGCCATGATCCGGGCCTGGACGATCGTGCGGGCGTTGACCTTCCGCAGGCTCATGCCGAGCAGTTCGAGGAACGAGACCCGGGCCTTCGACCAGAAAGCCTGAAACCACAGCGGGCCGTAGTTGACGACCAGCAAGAGCATCACGACCGCGAACAGGACGAGAAGAATGATCGCGCCGATGAGCAGCGAGAAGGATCCGGGGTCGGTGGGGAGGCGTTCGGGCATGGTGTTCCGGTCGGGCTCGGGTTCGGCAGGCGAGGGACGCGGCGGCGGGCGGCCGCCGCAGGCCCGCCAGCAAGACTAGTTCCGGTTCCACGCGGAAGAAAGCGGCTCGTCAGGAGGCGATCCAGCCGCCGCCGAGCACCCTGTCGCCGTCGTAGCAGACCGCCGGTTGGCCCGGGGAAATCGGCCCTGGGGAGGCCTGGGGGCCGCCGGTGAATCGGGCCCTGAACCGGCCGTTGTCCAAGGGCGTGACGACCGCGGGCGCGGCGGACCGCTGGGCCCGGCACTGGACGAGGCAGGAAAAAGGCGTGGCGGGAATGGGCGCGATCCAGGTCGCCTGCTCGGCATCGAGCTGCTGTTCCGGCACCTCGTCCCGCGGTCCGACGACCACGCGGCAGGTGTCGGCCTCGATCCGCACCACGTGGAGACGCGTGCCGGTGGCCACGCCGAGGCCCCGGGACTGGCCCACGGTGAAGTGCTCGATGCCCGGGTGGTGGCCGAGGCCGCGGCCCGCGGTGTCGACGATCTCCCCGGCGCGGGATCCGCCGAGCCGGTCGGCCACGAGGGCGGCGTGCCGGCCCGGGGTGACGAAGCAGATCTCCTGGCTGTCCGGCTTGTCGGCCGTCGCCAGTCCGAGTGTCGCAGCGCGGTCCCGGACCGCCGCCTTCGAAAGGGTCCCCACCGGCAGCAGCATGCGGCGCATCCGGTCGGGACGGATATCGAAGAGGACGTACGACTGGTCGCGGGCCGCATCGTGGCCGCGGCGGAGGATCGGCGTGCCGTCCGATCCCTGTTCCAGCCGGGCATAGTGGCCGGTGGCGACGTGCGTGGCCCCGATGGCATCGGCATGGTCGAAGAGCCGACCGAACTTCAACCAGGCGTTGCAGCGGACGCAGGGGTTTGGCGTGCGGCCACGGCCGTACTCGGCGGCGAAATAGTCGATGCTCCGGCCGAAGTCGGCGCTGAGGTCGAGCGGGTAGAGAGGGATTCCGAGCCGGTCGGCCACGCGCCTGGCATCAACCGCGTCGGTGACGCTGCAGCAGCCCTGGTGGCCAGGCCGCACCGCTGAGGCCGTGGCCGCGGACACGGCCGGGGCCGCCTGCCGCATGAAGACGCCCACGCACTCGTGCCCGGCTTCGACCAGCAGGGCCGCTGCGACGCTCGAATCGACGCCCCCCGACATGGCGACGAGGACGCGGGTTGTTTCTCCTCGTGGCATGCCGTCTCCCGCGGCTCATGCGTGCGTTGCGAACATGCGGCCGGCCCTGTGGCCGCGGACTGGGGGCCAGCGACGCGTCAATACCTGAGCACGGTTTCAATGCGGCAGGGGGCGAGCCGGCCGCGGCCGCCGAGCGACTCGATTTCCAGGAGGAACGAGGCCCCGACCACCGTGCCGCCGGCCGCCTCGACCAGCCGCATGCAGGCGGCCGCCGTGCCGCCGGTGGCCAGCACGTCGTCCACCACGAGCACGCGGGCTCCGGCGGCGAGCACGCCGCGGTGCATCTCCAGCCGGTCGCGGCCGTATTCCAGTTCGTACTCGTGGGAGATCGTGTCGGCGGGCAGCTTGCCCGGCTTGCGGACCGGGATCAGGCCGGTCGAGAGCTCTATCGCCAGCGGGCCGGCGAAGAGGAACCCGCGCGCCTCCACCGCGGCGATCGCGTCGAGCCGCTCCCCGCGCCACGGCTCGGCGAGCCGGGCGATCGCCGTCCGCAATGCCTCTGCATCCGCGAGCAGCGGAGTGATGTCGCGAAACAGGATGCCCGGCTTGGGGAAGTCGGGGATCGGGCGGACGTGGCGGGCGAGATCCATGGCGGGAGCCTACTCCCGTCAGGCGCCGTGACGCAACCGGATGTTGGCCTGTGGCGCCCCGTCGATTTCCAGCGCCAGGGTGGCGAGGGTCTCCGACTCGATCTGCCGCACCCGTTCCCTGGTCAGTCCGAGCACGCCGCCGATTTCCTTGAGGGTCATCGGCTCCCCGCCACCGAGTCCGAACCGCAGCCGGATGATCGTCGCCGCCCGGGTGTCGAGCGACTCGATCCGGCGCAGCACGTGCCGCAACGTGTCGTCGTCGAGCATCACCTCGGCGGGGCACTTTGCGTTCTCATCGCGAATCAGTTCGCCGAGCGACCAGCCGCCGTCGGCCTGCTCGGTCTGCGGCGGCGACTGGTGGACGTGGATCGCCTTCTTGATGATCGGCAGCTTCTTGCGGGCGAGACCCAGCATCCGCGCCACCTCCTCGGGGGTCGGCACTCGGCCGAGAATGTCCGTGAGTCGCGCCGTGGCCCGGCGCCACTTCGAGAGCAGTTCGACCATGTAGGCCGGAATCCGAATCGTCTTCCCGGAATTGATCAGGGCCCGCTTGATCGACTGCTTGATCCAGTAACTGGCGTAGGTGCTGAACCGGGTGCCGACGCGGGGATCGAACCCCTCGACGGCCCGCAGCAACCCCAGGTTTCCCTCCTCGATCAGGTCCGGGAGGGGCAGGCCACGGTTGGCGTAGCCGCGGGCGATGTTCACCACCAGGCGGAGATTCGCCCGCACCATGTGGTCGCGAGCCGCCGCGTCCCCCGTGGCGATCGCCTCGGCGAGTCGCTTCTCATCGGCTGCCGTGAGCAGCGAGGTCTCGTTGATCTCGCGCAGGTAGGTTTCGAGCGGGTTTTGGACGGCGGAGGTCGGCGGGCGGCGACGGCTTGGCATGGGTGGCGGACGATCCCCTGTGATGAGCGATGGCGATGGCGACGAGCCGTCCCGCGGACGGCCGGCGGCGCCCCGTTCGGCCCCGCACGCAGGAAAGTATCGGCGCCGCACCGAACCGGCTGCACAAGCGGGGCGAAGAGGGTCGATCGCGCGGCCTGGACGGGTCGCGTCGGTTGCCGGGCCCGATTCGTCGCCGGCGGCGTCGGGGGAGACATGCTCGAGTGGGCTCGCGCGCCGCACCGCTTCGCGAAACTCCTCCAACGGCCCCCCACGAGCCGGCTGGCCGCGGGTCGTCACGCCGGGCAACCTCGGCGCGATCCCACGGCCCGCCCCATGCGACGCCCATCAGGAGGCTGACGACGATCATGGCCGCCCGGCAGCGGGCCGCGGCCGGACGATCGCCCGTTCGCCTCACGGGAGTCGGACGTGGCATCGGGGCGGGGCCTCCGGTCAGCGCCGGGCGGGCAACTGCCCCGACGGGGTCAGTTCGTCGATGATCTGCGGGATGTACTTGGCGAGCACCTCGGCGAGTTGGCCGCGGTCGATGCCCCGCGAGCGCGAGAGGTTGTCGAGTTCGCGATCACCGAAGACGTCCTCGATCTGCCGCCGATCGACCGGCTTGTTGGGCCCGGTGCGCACCCAGGAGTCGACCTGGTCTCGCATGCCCTTCTCCTCGAACTGTTTCACAACTTCGGGAAGTTTCTGGGCGCCGCCGCCGCCGAAGATCTGGGTGAGGATGTCGGTGAGGTCGTTGGAAGACGGCATGCCCTGCGGCGGCGCCGCCGGACGCTGCTGCTGGGGAGGCCGCTGCTGGGGTTGCGGCGGCCGTTGCGGTTGCTGCTGCGCGGCGCCTTCGAGCACCTGCTTGAGGATTTCACCGAGGATGTCCATGCCACGTGTCTCCGGAAGTGTCTGCCTGCCAGACCAACTCATCGGCGTCGCCCGGCCGCGCGGCCGGCGAACCGTCGCCGATGGATCGGTCCTTCGCCATACCCTAGCAGACGGAGGAACGGAATGCGCCCGACGAGTCCGGTCCGGCCGCCCCGGCACTCAGTCCGCGGCCTGGACTTCGCCCCCGCTTCGCGTCACGAGGTTGCAGAGGATCCGCAGCGCCGTGTTCTCGGACAGGAACTGCACCGCGCCGTCTCCGAACGCGAAGTTCGCGCCGCCGGTGTGGAATGCGTAGAAGCAGTGGCCCCACTCGTTGGAACTGTTGATGGCCGGCGCGAGGGGAATCCTGCCGTCCCCCCAGGTCGGCTTGCCGGAAAGCGTCGCCTCCGTCCGCGACCCGATGCGGTAGGCGTTGTCGGTCGTGGCCCAGCAGCCACCCCGGGCGCGGACCACGCCCCCCTCGGGTCCGTTGCCCTCATAGTTCACCTGGTGTTTTTCCCGGCCGCGCCAGACGTCCTCGCGGCCGGCACACTCGCCCAGCATGATCGTCTTCGACAGCCCGTCGGTCACGTGCTTGGCCTCGTTGCTGAAGTTCGCGGGGCCGTTGCTGGCAGTTGCGCTGGCGTTGTACCAGCAGATGAGCCCGCGCGTGTCGCCGACGATTTTCTCGTCGGCGGGGAGATTGACGAGCGTGTCTGCGTTGAGGTCCGTGTCGTTGACGCCGGCGGGTGTGAAGTAGTCGCCGCAGGCCCCCGTCTTGTTCGGCGGCGACGTCTCCGGCTTGTCCTGGATGCGGTCGTAGGTGGGCGTGGATGGGCACTGCACGATCTTCAGCGGCCGGGCGACGATCTCCCGGTTGGGGCTCCGCCACCAGTCGGTGTTCATTTGGTAGCCGGTGATGAACGTCGTCTCCTCGATGAACGGAAGGATGAACGGCGCCCAGTTCTGCGCCTTCTGGGTGGCCGTCGCGGCCGAGATCGCCAGTGGATACTTCCGCCGGGCTTGCTCGTAGTTGGAGAATGCAAGGGCGAGTTGCTTGAGGTTGTTGCTGCAGTACATCCGCCGGCCGGCCTCGCGGACACTCTGCACGGCGGAGAGGACGAGGCCCACGAGCACGGCGATGATCGCGATCACGACGAGGAGTTCGACGAGCGTGAACGCGGTCCGAGCCCGGCGCCGGACCCGCTGGCTGCACGGTGCTCAGTCTGGCTGGGCGCCGGTGAACCGTGGCATGGCGCGACTCCGAGGGTGGAACGCGTGGAGGAGTGGCTGCCGGGGCGATCAGTCCGCGGAAACCGGCTCGTTGCCGGCCCGCGTGCCGAGACCGCGCCAGACATCGCGGTCGACGTCGTTCGTGATCGACCGCACCGAGGTGTCCATCATCGCCACGTTGACGCCCCCCGGGTGGTGGCTGCGGGCCGTGATCGCGGCGAACGTGCGCAGCGTCGCGCTGTTCCCCTCCTGCCGGGAGTTGTAGTCGATGTCGTACTCGACGCCGCCGACGGTGTGCGGCACCCGGGTGTTCGGCGCGAAGACGGTGGTGAAGCCGGTGTGGTGGACGCGGCCATCGGGCCATTCGGTATGCCCGGTGCAGTCGTTCGTCGTGGGACTGATGCGGGCGTCGCCGCCGCTGGTCAGCCCGCTGATACTGGCCGGATCGGCTGGGGGTGACGCGGCCGGGAATGCCGCCGGCTGGGCCGTGTTGCGGACGTACGGCGTGAACGCCTTGACCTCGGCGATGCACAGGGTCTTGCTCAGGCCGTCGCTGAACTGGGCGGCGCGGAACCTGGAGTTGGGGTGAAACGCGCCGTCGCCGCCGGCGCCCGTCGCCGGGTCGTAGACGAACCAGGTGCCGAAGTTGAAGCCGTAGTTCAGAGGATAGACGAAGGGAGCGTTGTTCTTGAGCCGCACCGTGTCGTTTCTCTCACTCGGACAGATGGCGAAGCCGAGCCGCGTCGTGGGGACGCCGGTCGTGCTGTTGGGTGCCTGGTCCCAGGCCCTCTCCAGGTCGACCTTCACCGCCGCATTGCTCTCCTCGATGTAGGGAAGGATTCGTCCCACGATCCCCCACGAGCCGTTGTTGGAGGTGAACGTCGTACCGGTGGTGTGGAGCATGCTCGGCGGGAAATGTTTTCTCGCGTTTTCGTAATTGTGCACGGCGAGGGCCAACTGCCGGATGTTGCTCTGGCAGCGAGCCCGGCGGCCCGCCTCCCGGACGCTCTGCACGCCGGAGAGGACGAGGCCCACGAGCACGGCGATGATCGCGATCACGACGAGGAGTTCGACGAGCGTGAACCCCAGCCGGAACGTGCGGGCGGAACCCACTGCCGGGGACGGTTCCACCGTCGCGATCGGCACGTCGGCCGCTGCGGGGAGCGTGAACCAATCGTCGGCTTCGGCGGCAATCTCGGGGGCGAGCGGGGGCATGGGGGTGCGGTGAGGCGGGGTGAGGGAACCGTGCAACCGTCCCTTCCCCGACATGCAAACAGCGTGCCGGAGGCCGATGATCGGCCGGCATGATGGATTGCGGGCCGTGCGGCCTCCGGAACTCGATCCCTGGCCGCAGCCGACAGCCAGCCGATCAAAAAACCATCACCGGCGCGAGGAATTTTTCGCCGTCCGCAGGGCGCGATGGATGCTCAGTCGTCGATGCCGAGCTGGCGGAGCTTCGTCCGCAAGGTTGCCCGGTCGAGGCCGAGGAGTTTTGCGGCCGCCGTCCGATTCCCCGCCGTGTGGGCGACTGCTTCGCGCAGCAGCGTGCCCTCGAGAACCTCGAGGGCGCGGCGGTGGAGGTCGGGCTCGGCGAGGTCGCTGAACGCCGCCTGCGCCGCCGCCGCCCAGTCGCGCGCCGCCGCGCGCAGCGATGCCGCCGCCGCGTCGAGCCCCGTGCGACCGGCGGTCTCCGCCGCCCGTTCCGCTAGCGGCAGGTGCTCGGGCCGCAGCGTTCCCCCCCGGGCGACGACGGCCGCATACTCGACGGCATGCTGCAATTCACGGACGTTGCCCGGCCAACGCCGGTGCCGGGCGGCGGCGAGAAACTCCGCCGAGATCGCGCCGCTGCCGGCCGTCCGCTGCCGGCAGAGCGTGCGGGACAGGAAGTGGCTCACGAGCGGCTCGATGTCTTCCGGACGTTCGGCCAGCGCCGGCATCTCGATGGGAAACACCCGCAGCCGGTGATACAAGTCCTCGCGGAAGCCGCCACGGGCGATGGCAGCGGCGAGATCACGATTGGTGGCCGCGATCAGCCGGACGTCCACGGGCCGCGGCTCGGCCGAGCCCACGCGGGTCCCCGGCCGGGATTCGAGCGCCCGCAGCAGCTTGACCTGCAGATCGAGCGGCGCCTCGCCGACCTCGTCGAGAAAGATCGTCCCGCCGTCGGCGAGCTCGAAGAGTCCCGGCCGGTCGCCGGCGGCGCCGGTGAAGGCGCCGCGGACGTGTCCGAAAAGTTCACTCTCGGCGACGCCCGGCGCCAGCGCGGCGAGGCTGGTGGCGATGAACGGCCGGTCGCGGCGGCCGCCATGGGCATGGATCGCCCGGGCGGCGAGTTCCTTGCCCGTGCCCGTCTCGCCCGTGATCAGCACCGGCAGGTCGGTGGCGGCGACGAGCGCGATCTGCTTGAACACCTCCTGCATCGGCGGCGCCGATCCGATGAGCTCGACGCCCGGCGCGGCCGCCGCCGGCGACACGGCCGCGTCGCCGGAGCGGTCGGCGCTGGCCCGCGCGATCACGTCGGAGACGCGGTCCAGGTCGAAGGGCTTCACGAGGTAGTCGCGGGCCCCGGCGTTCACGGCGCGGACGGCGGTGTCGAGATCACCGAAGGCGGTCATCACCACGATCGGCGCGTCCGGCACGATCCGGCGCAGGTCGGGGAGCGCTGCGATACCGTCGCGGCCCGGCAGCCGCACGTCGAGCAGGATGATATCGGGACGGAACGCGGCACAGGTCTCGAGGGCCGCCTCGGCGCTCGCCGCCACCGCGACCTCGTGGCCGTCGTCGGTGAGCAGTTCCCGCAGGCTCCAGCCGATCGCCGGCTCGTCGTCGACGATGAGAATGCGGCTCAGGGTGACCTGTTACGGGAAGCGTCGTCGTCGCGGCCGGTCTGCATCGACGTCAACGCCGGCAACGATATCGCAAACCTGGTCCGGCTGGCAGATCGGCTCCACGTGAGCGTGCCGCCGTGGGCCTCGGCCACGGCCTTGGCCACCGCCAGCCCCAGTCCGATCCCCTCCGGCTTGCCGGTGACGAACGGCTCCGCGATCGAGTCGTGCAGCGCCGCGGGAGGCCCGGGGCCCGTGTCCTCGACCACGAGTGCGATCCGGTCGGCGGCCGCCGTCGCCGAGAGCGACACCGTTCCCCCGCTGCCGGCGGCGTCGATGCCGTTGAGCACGAGGTTGACCAGCGCGGCCCGCAGCGGATCGTGCCGGCCCCGGAGCGCGAGTCCGCGCGGTTCGATCTCCAGGCGGACGCCGGCATGATCGCATCGCGGCCCGGTCAGGTCGCGGATCTCGCCGAACAATTCCGCGGCCTGCATGATCAAGGGCCGGTCGGCCTCCGCCGCCGGCCGGCCGAGCGCCAGCAGCCCCCGGACCTCTTCCGCGACGATGTCGAGCTGGCGAACGGCCACGCCGAGACTGTCGTCGGCCGTCGCATCGGCGCCGCCCGGGCAGCGTCGGCGATGGAGTTCGATCGCCAGCCGGGCGCCGGTGATGGCGTTGCGCAGTTCGTGGGCGAAGCCGGCGGCCAGTTGGCCAAGCAGCCGCTGCCGTTCACCGGCGACGAGCGTGTCGCGGAGCGAGCCGAGCGACGCGCTCATCCGGTTGACGCCGTCCACGAGACGCCCCACCTCGTCGCCGGGAGATTCGCCAGCGGGGCAGCCCGCGTCCTCGAGCCGCCGGCCAAAGTCGCCGGCGGCGATCCGGCCGACGTGCCGCTCGACGGCGCCGATGCGGCGGGCCAGCCGGCCGGTCGTGCGCAGGCCGATCGGTACGAGCACCGCCAGCGTCGCCACGGCGACGGCGAGCACCGGCCAGGCCGCGTCGAACGCCGTCCGCGCCAAGCCGGCCAGCGGCGTGAGGACGAGGACGCTCTCCGGCCGCACGCCCGCCGCCCGTACCATGCCGATCCGGTAGCGGTGACCGTCGACGACCGCGGTCGCGCCCACGGCGGCGACAAGCTCGGCCGTGCGTCGATCGTCGATCACGTCGGCGGAAAGTGTCGCCGCGTCGGCCGTGCGGGTCGCCGGATTCCAGACGACGAAGTGGCTGCCGGTGAGGCGGTGCAGCGTGTCGAGCACCTGCGGCGAAATCGCGACACGGGAGGCCGCCAGTGCGGCAGCGACCTGTTCCTGCCCGCTGCCGGCGGCCGCGAGGCTGCGCCGGGTCGCCAGCCAGGCGGAGAAGCCGACGTTGGCGAGCACCGCCGCAAGCACGAGGCCGGCGACCGGCAGCACGAGCTGGCGCGACAACGACGAGACCGAGCCGGGCATCTTGTGGTGACCCGCGGGGGAACGGAGCGGGCCTCCCGTGGCCGCGCCGCTCCCCACGATCGTAGCCGCCTGACGAGGACCGAGGCGCCGTGAGCAGGACGGTCCGCGGCGCAGCCCCGTATCATTTGCCGTGCCGGACGCCGGGAAGGGCGTCGTGGCCGAAACCCTCCCCGCGTCCGAAGACAGAGACAGATGGCCGTCCCCGTCAGCGAAAGCGGCTGCATGCCGCAGATCGCGGCCGCGCGCGAGGAGGCGGCCGTCGTCCTGGCCAGTCTTGGCTCGACCGCGGCGGGTCTCACGACCGCCGCGGCAGCGCGGCAGCGCGGCCTGCACGGCCCCAATTCGGTCGCGGAGCACCGGCGCAGCGGCGCGGTCAGGCTCCTCGGCCGCGCGAGCATGAATCCGCTCGGCTTGCTCCTCGGCGCACGCGCCGGCCTCTCGTTCCTCGGCGGCGATCCTGCCGCCGGCGGGATGATGCTGGTGCTGCTCGGGATCGGCGTCGGCCTGCGGTTCGGCCAGGAGTCGCGGGCCGATGCGGCGGTCGAGACGCTCCGCGGCATGATCAGAATCCATGCCACCGTGCTGCGCGACGGTACGGCACGGGAACTCCCGATCGCGGATCTCGTGCCCGGGGACATGGTCCTGCTCGCCGCCGGCGACATGATCCCGGCCGACCTGCGGCTCGTCGCCGGGACCGGCCTGCACCTCGCCCAGGCAGTGCTCACGGGGGAGTCGTTTCCGGTGGAAAAGGTGGCGACGACCGACACGGCGACCGGGCGGCCGCCGCTGGAACTGCACAACATCTGCTGGCTGGGGACGAGCGTGGAGAGCGGCACCGGCCGGGGCGTGGTCGTGGCCACCGGCCGGGCGACGCTGCTGGGCCGCATGTCCGCGGCGCTCGAGCCCGCCGAGCCGCCGACCGCGTTCGATGTCGGCATGGCCCGCTTCACCTGGCTGATCATCGCCCTGATCGCCGTCCTCGTGCCGCTGATCTTCCTCGTCAACGTCGCGACCCGCGGCGACTGGGCCGGGGCGGCGCTGTTCGCCCTCGCGGTCGCCGTCGGCCTGACGCCGGAGATGCTGCCGATGATCGTGGCCGTCTGTCTGTCGCGGGGCGCGCTCGCCATGGCCCGGCGTCGGTCGATCGTCAAGCACGTCGACTCGATCCAGAACCTCGGTGCCATGGACGTGCTCTGCACCGACAAGACCGGCACGCTGACGCTCGACCGGATCATCCTCGAGCGACACTGCGACGTCCGGCTGCGGGACGACCCCGAGGTGCTCGCGCTGGCCTGGCTCAACAGCCACTTCCAGACGGGGCTGCGCAGCGTCATGGAC